>CALMUA010000026.1 GCA_937872775.1 uncultured Ruminococcus sp. | reverse complement strand
ATCAGATTAAATATTAATTGTCAATACTTTTTTATTGAAAAACAATATTTTTTTATTTTTTATTAATATAAATTTCAAAAGGAATCTGAGTAAAAAAATAAACAGGGTCTGTACTTATCTGTACAAAACCCTGTTTATTTATCCAGCTTAATGACAAGGAGATCAATCAGCCATTAATTTTACCATTATTGCTTTCTGAGCATGGAGTCTGTTCTCAGCCTCTTCAAATATTTCTGAAGCATGTTCTTCAAAAACCTTTGCTGTTATCTCTTCTTCTCTATGTGCAGGCAGGCAATGCTGAACCACAACATCCTTATTAGCTAAAGCAATTACTTCATCATTTATCTGATAGCCCTTGAATGCTATTCTTCTCTTCTCTGCTTCGTCTTCCTGACCCATAGAAGCCCATACGTCAGTTATCAGAACATCTGCATTCTTAGCAGCTTCAAGAGGTTTATCAGTAAGAGTAAATCTACCTGTAGACTGTGCATATTCAAGAACAGTTGAATGAGGATGATAACCAGCAGGACATGCAGCTGCAACTGTCATTCCAACTTTGAGACATCCTGTAATAAGAGAGTTAGCCATATTGTTTCCGTCACCGATATAGCACATTTTAAGGCCGTCAAAGCTTCCCTTTATTTCACGGATGGTCATAAGATCTGCAAGCACCTGACATGGGTGTGAATAGTCTGTAAGTCCGTTTATTACAGGAATTGAGCCATATTCAGCAAGGTCTTCTACTTCTTTTTGTTCAAAAGTTCTGATCATTATTCCGTCTATGTAACGTGAAAGAACACGTGCTGTATCCTGTACCGGTTCTCCTCTTCCTATCTGCATATCGACCGATGAAAGAAAGAGAGGATAGCCCCCAAGCTGATACATACCTGTTTCAAAGGAAACTCTTGTTCTTGTTGATGCCTTCTGGAATATCATTCCCAGAGTTTTACCTTTAAGAAGATTATGAGGAATATTGTGTTTTAATTCGTATTTTAACTGATCTGCAAGATTAAGAATATCTATTATTTCTTCTTTGCTAAGATCTATCATTTTTAATAAATTTTTCATTTAATTCACCACTGTAAAAATACAGTTCCCTTCTAAGAAATTTTTATGCAATCAGTTCTTTTAATATACTGAGTCCCTTATCTATTTCTTCATATGTTATAGTAAGAGGCGGAAGCATTCTTACCTTTTCCTTTGCTGTAAGAAGCATCAGACCATTATCAAGAGCAGCTTTAACTACATCTGATGCCTTTTTATTCTTTAATGTAATTCCTATCATAAGTCCAAGTCCGCTTACATCTTCTACTCCATCCATTGCTTTAAGCATCTTGACAATGTATTCGCTCTTTGCTGTTACCTCGTCAAGAAAACATTGTGAAGATATTTTTGAAAGAACAACATTTCCACCCGCACATGCTATAGGATTTCCGCCAAATGTTGAACCATGCGTTCCAGGAGTAAGTACAGCGGAACATTTCTTTGAGGCTAAACATGCACCTATAGGTATTCCGCCTGCAAGCCCCTTTGCAAGAGTTGTTATATCAGGTTTTACTCCGAAATGCTCTGATGCAAGCATCTTTCCTGTACGTCCGACACCTGTCTGTATTTCATCGGCAATCATGATAATATCTTTATGATCACATATCTCACGTACAGCCTTTGCAAATTTTTCATCTATTTTTATTACTCCGCCTTCACCCTGTACAAATTCGACCATTATTGCACATACAGTATCGTCTACCATATTTTTTAACGCTTCAATGTCATTTGCCGGAGTATACTTGAATCCACCTACAAAAGGAAAGAAATAATTGTGGAAACTGTCCTGACCTGTAGCTGAAAGCGTGCATATTGTTCTGCCGTGGAATGAATTCACAAGTGTGATTATTGTATTTCTATCAGCGCCATATTTATCAAAACTGTATTTACGTGCAATTTTAATTGCACACTCATTAGCCTCTGCACCACTGTTTCCGAAGAAAACCTTATCATAACCAGTTATGTCACAAAGCTTCTGGGCAAATTCAGCCTGAACTCCGGTGTAATAATAATTTGATGAATGCTGAAGTGTCTTTACCTGATTGCATACAGCCTCTACCCAATCATTATCACAATATCCAAGAGAATTTGTTCCGATTCCGCTGCCGAAATCTATATATGTTTTATTATTTTCGTCTACTGCAGTTCTGCCGTTGCCGCTATTAAGTACAAGATTATAACGTCCATAGCTTTGCATTACATTACTGTTAAATTTATCTATAGTATTCATATTACATTCTCCTTTCTATTTTATTATTTGAATTGTGTGCCTATTCCTTCATTGGAAAGAAGTTCTATCAATATAGAATGTGGTATTCTTCCGTCGATTATTGAGGTTTTTCTTACTCCTCTTCGTACTGCTTCAACACAGCAGTCTATCTTTGGTATCATACCACCTGAAATAATGCCCTGTCGCTTCATAAATGGAACTTCACTAACATTTACAGACGGAATAAGAGTCGTCGGATCGTCTTTATCACGGAGGAGGCCGGCAATATCCGTCATAAGTATAAGATTTTCTGCATCAAGCTCTGCAGCAATTCTTGAAGCTGCTGTATCTGCATTTATATTCATTGTCTGGCCATCAACAGTACTTGCAACAGTAGCAATAACCGGAACATAGCCATTATCAAGACAATCAGTAATAGGCTTTGTATTTACTGATACTATATCACCTACATAGCCCAGATCCTGTACAGACTGAATTTTTTCAGCTACGAGCATTTTACCATCTATACCGCACAGACCCATTGCATTTCCCTGATTTTCTGTAAGTAAAGCAACCAGTTCCTTATTGACTTTTCCGGCAAGAACCATTTTTACTACATCAATAGTATCTTTGTCTGTGTATCTCAGACCACCGATAAATTTGCTTTCTATATTGAGTCTTTTAAGCATATCATTTATTTCAGGACCACCGCCGTGTACAAGCACAACTCTTATGCCCACTAATGACAGCAATACTATATCGCTCATGACAGCCTGTTTGAGTTCATTGTTTGTCATAGCATTTCCACCGTATTTTATTACTACTGTCTTATTATTATATTTCTGTATATAAGGAAGTGCATCGATAAGCACCTGCGAGCGAATATTATTAGATATCTTTTCCAATTATTTTAAAACCATCTTTCTTGTTAATATACGTCTTAGCTTCTGTAATCACCATTTATTTTTACATAGTTATATGTCAGATCACAGCCCCATGCAGTTGCCGAAGCTTTTCCGTTTCCTATTGAAACGTTTATTGTTATTTCTTCCTCAGCAAGTATTTTTTTTGCTTCTTTTTCTGAAAAATCAATTATTATGCCATTTCTGCATGCCTCAATTTTTCCTCCGGCTGACATAACATCAACATTAACATCTGAAATATTAAATTCTGCATCTGCATATCCTATTGCACAAAGAGCACGTCCCCAGTTTGCATCCTGTCCGAACATTGCTGCCTTAAAGAGACTTGAGGTTATTACGCTCTTTGCTACGGCTTCAGCTGATTTTTCATCAGTAGCATCACTGCAGCAACACTCAATGAGTTTTGTTGCACCCTCTCCGTCACGAGCCATCATTTTTGCAAAATATATCATCAGAATATACAAAGCCTGCTTCAGTATCATGAATCCCTCTGACTCAGAGTCAATCATACTGTTTCCCGCATTTCCATTTGCCATAACACAGACCATATCATTAGTTGATGTATCACCGTCAACGCTTACTCTGTTAAGTGTTGTTTTTATATTTTCATCCAATGCCTTCTGAAGTAATTCGTGTGAAACTGCAGCATCTGTTGTTATAAACGTAAGTGTTGTTGCCATGTTCGGGTGTATCATGCCACTGCCCTTGAGCATTCCGCCCATTTTACAAAGCTTTCCGCCTAATTCAAACTCAACTGCAAGTTCCTTTTGCATTGTATCTGTAGTCATAATTGCTTCAAGCGCTGCTCCATTTCCATCCTGGCTTAAGCCGGCTGCGAGAGCAGGCATTCCATTTTCAATAGGTTCAATCGGAAGAACCTGACCTATTACACCTGTAGATGCAACAATAACATCCTTAGAGTTTATTTTCAGTGCTGAAGCTGCAAGCTCACACATTTTTTCTGCTTTTTGAATTCCATCAGCATTGCATGTGTTGGCATTTACTGAATTTACAATAACAGCATTTGCATATCCGTCAGATATATTGTTTTTGGTTACGGTAATAGGTGCACCCTTTACCTTGTTTGTTGTATAAACTGCAGCTACTGTACATTTTGTCTCAGAATATATCATCGCAAGGTCATTTTTCTTTTTTACTGGTTTAGAATTTTCTGAACCATCTTCAGTTAAAGGCTTATGAGCAAGACCGCATTGTATTCCGTTAGCTTTGAAGCCTTTTGCCGCACATACGCCGCCTTGTATGTATTTAAAGCCGTCAAATTGTTGTAATTTCATAATATCTATTCCTCACATATTTTTAAAAAATATTAAGTCCTGTTGTTTCATCTATTCCCATCATGATGTTAAGACACTCAACAGCAGCTCCTGAAGCGCCTTTTCCAAGGTTATCAAATCTTGAGCATAAAAGAACCTGATCATCATTTCCGAATACAAAAATCTGCATCTTATCTGAATTACTCATTGTGTTTGATGCAAGAAATCCGTCAGGAAGTATGCCGTCACCGACGGGAGGCATAACAGATACCATCTTTTGTCCCTCATAATGCTTTGAAAGTGCCTCATAAATATCATTAATCCCATGCTTACACGAAAGCATTCTTGTCTGAACCGGTACCGAAACTACCATACCGCTGTAATAATCACATACTATGGGATTAAACATAGGTTTTACACAAAGACCTGAAATTTTCTGCATCTCAGGCAGATGCTTGTGTGCCTGAGTAAGCGCATATTGTCTCGGGCTGTTATAATCCGATGGCTTTTCGTCACTTTCATATACTGCAATTGCTTTTTTTCCTGCACCGCTGTAACCTGATGTTGCATAAGCGAAAACCGGAAAATCATTCTGCATGATTCCTGCTTTTATAAGAGGATGTACAAGTGATATAAATCCGCTCGCATAGCATCCAGGGACTGCAAGTCTTTTAGAAGTTCTGATTTTTTCTCTCTGTGATAAAGAAAGTTCCGGAAAACCGTATACCCATGCATCATTTGTTCTGTGTGCCGTTGAAGCATCAAGAATTTTTACGTGGTCATTTTCAACAAGTGAAACTGATTCCTTTGCTGCTGCATCAGGCAGACACAAAAATGTATAATCAGACTGATTAATAAGCTTTTTACGTTCATTAATGTCTTTTCTTTTGTCATTATCTATCTTTATCAGTTCAATATCGTTACGGTTACTGAAACGCTCTAATATTCTCAGTCCTGTCGTTCCTTCCTGACCGTCAATAAACACCTTTACTGCCAATATACTCGCATCCTTCATTTATTTTTTGATATTTTTCTTAACACTTACGATAAGAGTTCCTACGAACATTATTATGATCCATGCTTTATTTACTGCTACGAAATTTTCAAAGTCCAGAAGAAAAATCAACACCAGTCCAAGAAGCCATATTCCAACTCCGGCAAGACTTATAAGAAATATTGATTTTATATTTTTTTTACTCATCAGCTAATTCCTTCTTAAGAGCCTGCCTTGTTTTATCAATCTGAATCATTACAGCCGAAGGAGCAGGACCGCCCTCAGAATTACGTTGATTTACACATGTCTCCATGTTTATTGCTTCATATATATCATTATCAAAAATTTCTGTAAATTGTTTATATTCATTCAGAGGCAGACTTTCAAGTGTAATACCCTTATGTATGCATAATGCAACAAGCTGTCCTGTGATTTTATACGCATCTCTGAATGGCATTCCTTTTTTAACAAGGTAGTCTGCACAGTCAGTAGCATTTATAAAGCCCTTTGAAGCAGCATTTCGCATGTTTTCTTTATTTATACGCATTGTCTGGATCATAGGTATAAATGTTTTCAGACAAAGCTTTACGTTATCTATTGCATCAAATATTGCTTCCTTATCCTCCTGCATATCTTTATTATATGCAAGCGGAAGCCCTTTGAGCATTGAAATAAGTGTGACAAGGTCACCTGTGACACGTCCGGCTTTTCCGCGTATAAGCTCAGTAATATCCGGATTTTTCTTCTGAGGCATAATTGATGAACCTGTAGCATATGCGTCGTCAAGATCTATAAATTTAAATTCCCATGAACACCACATAATAATTTCTTCTGAAAATCTTGAAAGATGTATCATAAAAATTGATAATGCTGATGCAAGCTCAACACAAAAGTCTCTGTCAGAAACACCGTCAAGGCTGTTTACTGTAGGTGCTGTAAAACCAAGAAGTTCAGAGGTTATATTTCTGTCTATAGGATATGTCGTTCCTGCAAGTGCACAGCTGCCTAGAGGATTATAGTTCATTCGCTCTGACGTATCCTTCATTCGTGAAATATCTCTCAGAAGCATTTGTGCATATGCCATCAGATGATGAGCGAGTGTTACAGGCTGTGCTCTCTGAAGATGTGTATATCCCGGCATAACTGTGTTTAAGTTTTTATCTGCTATATTACATAAAGTATCTGTAAGCTTTGATATCAGATCAATTATCTTCGTTATTTCATCTCTGAGGTAAAGTCTTATGTCAAGTGCAACCTGATCGTTTCTTGAACGTGATGTATGAAGGCGTTTTCCTACATCTCCATAGCGTTTTGTAAGCTCAGCCTCGACAAACATATGTATGTCCTCAGCTGTCATGTCAAGTTCAAGCTTACCGCTCTCAATATCACTCAGTATTTCTTTTAATCCTGTCTGTATTTTTTCAGTGTCTGTTTTTGAAACAATACCGCATTCTCCAAGCATCTGAGCATGAGCGATACTTCCCATAATATCATGTCTGTACATTCTTCCATCAAATGATATTGATGAATTGAATGCATTTACCGTTTCATCAACTTCCTTTGAAAATCTTCCTGCCCACATTTTTGCCATTAATATTTACACACCTTTCATCTGACCAAAACAAATTGCTATTTAATCAGTTCATCAATATCAATTTTTTTATTCTTTATAGCTGCCAGAAGTACTGATATATCAACACCATCTATTTTTAATCCTGTAATGTTGCTTTCTGTAATTTCAACATCTGTTAAATTACAATCATTGAATTTTGTACCTATCATTACTATCTTTTCAAATTTTGCATTCATCATATCTGAAAAATTAAGTCTCGAATCATCAAGTGAAACTTCAGTAAATGATGTTTCCTTAAAATTCATTCCCTTAAATGTAGCTCTGCTCATATTAAGATTATTAAACTTTGTTCTTTCCATATTTACATTTTCAATAACTGCATTTGCAAAACTTGCATCGTTAATAGTGCTGTTATCCAGATAAGCATTATCAAATGAACAGCAGTTAAGATCAACATCATTAAATACTGCACACTCCATATTTGCCTTTTCAAATACTACAGTTGATAAATTTGCATTGCTGAATTCCGCCCTTTCAAGATTTACTGTATTAAAAATTGAATCAGGCATACTGTCTTCGGTTAATTTGAGCATTTCTCCCACTTTATGCTCATAATGCTTTGTTTCATTCATATATAATCCTCCCCTAAAAAAAGAAAACAGGCGGACGTAAGCCCGCCCTTACAAAAAACATACCATAAGAGTAATAATTGTCCTTAATAAGATCTTATTTATCACATTAAAATATATTTAATATACATGTAATACATCTGATGATCTTATGTATTTTATATTATTTTTTATTGCGTTTTGCATCAAGCTGAGCCTTAACTTTTATCGGAAGTCCGAACAGATTTATAAATCCTGCACTGTCCTTCTGATCGTAAACATCATCCTCGTCAAATGTTGCTACTTCTTCATCATAAAGAGTATATGGTGAAGTAACACCTGCATTTATAATGTTTCCTTTATAAAGCTTGAGCTTTACATCACCTGTTACAGTCTTCTGAGTCTCTGCAACAAATGCTGATAATGCTTCTCTTAAAGGTGTGAACCACTGTCCGTTATAAACTATATCTGCAAACTTGATTCCAAGGTATTGTTTCATTCTTGCTGTTTCCTTGTCAATACAGATAGTTTCAAGAACATCATGTGCATGATAAAGAATAGTTCCGCCTGGTGTTTCATAAACGCCACGTGATTTCATACCTACAAGTCTGTTTTCTACAAGATCTGCAAGTCCTATACCGTTTGCACCGCCGAGTTCATTGAGCTTCTTGACAACATCAACGCCGCCCATTTTAACACCATCAATTGCAACAGCAATACCTTTTTCAAATGAAATAGTAACATATGTCGGCTTGTCCGGTGCCATTTCAGGTGAAACGCCCATTTCAAGGAAGCCCTTTTTGTTGTACTGTGGTTCATTTGCAGGATTTTCAAGGTCAAGGCCTTCGTGTGAAAGATGCCAGAGGTTCTTATCCTTTGAATAATTTGTTTCACGGTTTATTTTAAGAGGAATATTGTGAGCTTCTGCATAGTCAATCTCCTCATCTCTTGATTTGATGTTCCATATTCTCCATGGAGCTATTATTTTCATTTCCGGAGCAAATGCCTTTATTGCAAGTTCAAAACGAACCTGATCATTACCCTTACCTGTACAACCATGACATATAGCGTCTGCGCCTTCTTTTAATGCTATTTCAGCTATTCTCTTAGCAATGATAGGTCTTGCAAATGATGTTCCAAGAAGATATCTGTTTTCGTATACTGCACCTGCCTGAACGGTCGGGAATACATAGTCGTTTATAAATTCATCATTGAGATCCTCAATGTAAAGTTTTGAAGCACCTGTTTTTATAGCCTTTTCTTCAAGACCATCAAGCTCTGTTCCCTGGCCAACATCTCCTGAAACTGCTATTACTTCGCAGTTGTTGTAATTTTCTTTAAGCCATGGAATAATAATTGATGTATCAAGTCCACCTGAATATGCAAGAACAACTTTTTTAATATCATTTGCCATAAAATAACCTCCATAAATTAAGAAAATAAATTCTAAAATTAATTTTATAATTGATATATTTAATTATACAATATAAATTATAAATGTCAAGCATAGATGCATATTTATTCATTTTTATTTAAATATTCATTGTATAAATGAATATCTG
>CALMUA010000025.1 GCA_937872775.1 uncultured Ruminococcus sp. | reverse complement strand
CTCTGCGGTGTCATAATAATTCTGCTCAAGATTATCGAGCAGCTTTGAAACCTTACTAAGAACGTTGTAAAAAGTCAAGTAAAATGTACCTAAATTCGCCACAAAGTGTACCGAGACATTTCTCCAAGAAGTGTACCGGTCAGTGAGTGATGGATTTACGGTGAGAAAGTCTAAAAGAGTCACCTGACATGCTTATGATTTCGCAGTGATGAATAAGTCTGTCGAGAATTGCAGTGGTAATTGTAGCATCACCAAGAAAATCGACCCATTCATCGAATCCTTTGTTTGACGTAATGATGAGAGAGGTTTTTTCAGACATAGCTGAAACGAAACTAAAAAACAGATTAGCTTCCTGAGGTGAAAGGGGCATAAAACCTACTTCGTCAATAATGACAAGAGCGGAGGCATAAATATTTTTAAGTCTGCGCTTGCTTTGAGTGGAAATCAATTCGGTTTTTAAGTCTTTCATCAAATTATCAAGTGAAGTAAAAACAGCTGAATAGCCCATATCAAGAGCCTTAACAGCTAGTGCGGTAGCAAGATGAGTTTTACCAATTCCGGGAGGTCCAAGAAAGCAGATATTATACGCCTGTTCAACCCAGGTCATATCAGCAAGCCGCATCATCTGCTCTTTTGTAACACTTCTTTGAAAGCCAAAATCAAATTGCTCGAGTGTCTTTTCAGATGGCAGAGTTGCTCTTTTTCTGCGCATAATATTTTGCTTTTCCGTACGAAATTTTAACTGTTTTTCAAGAAAAATTTCTACTGCAGCAAGAGGTGTAATATCGTTTTTGTTAGAATACAACTCATCAAAATCTAAAGCAGCAAGGCGCAGTGATGAGGTTAATGAGTTAATATTATCAAGCCGTTTATTCATTACATATCACCAGCCTTTGCATATACATCAAGAGAACGTTTTTCAGCTGTAACATGATATACAGGCTTGTCAACAGGTATTCTATTCGCCGCAAAGTGTACAGGCTCAGGAACAGGCTGTTCCGAATAGGATAGGAAGTCTTTGGCATAATTTGCACTAAAAAGCTTGCTTTCTGTACAGAATGAAACGGCGGCAATCAACTTTTCTTTTCCGTATTTATCAAGCAGGGTTTGTATCAGTTTAAACTGATCACGGGCATAACGAGGCTTATCGGCTCTTATTCCTCCAAGAAAAGCTCCTGCTTTATGATCAAGACTTTCATCCAGCTTTTTCTGAAGCTCATTAACAGCTGTGCTTGTATCACGTTCATGATGACGATTCTTTATCAATACTCCGCTGCCTTGAGATAATTTATGTTCACATATGTATTCGTGAAATACGGTATATATCTTTAGAATTCCATCCACAGCTTCAATTTCAACCTCCTGCTGATTAGGATATGTTCCGACAGGAAGCGAATATCTGTTGCAGTTGTACAGGATAGTGTTATCCTTGCGAACAGTACGTAAAATCTGAGCCTTACAGGCATCGGCTTCAATTGGCATAGGCAGAAGATATTCTCGTTCCTCCTTAAAAACTTCAGCCGGTATCTTTCTTGTTGTTCCATGTATTTTAGCATTAGCTGTTCTTTCAAGCCATTCTATACCGCAGTAATTGAGTGTTTCGTCATCAAAAGGATAGAGTCTGTTATCAAGAAAGCCATGCTTTACATACTTGACTGCATTTTCAACTTTTCCTTTGCTTTCAGGATCAGCTGGACGGCACATATACACGTTAAACTTACATTCCTGACGAAACTTTTCGAATTCATGGGTATAGATAACATCTCCGCAGTTTTCCGAAACACAAACAATGCTGTCCTGATCAAATACAAGCTCATGCGGCATTCCTCCGATATATTTGAAGCATTCTCTAAGAGCGGTAACAAGATCCGTTGTACAGAACGGTCTGCTTTGAAAATATACAAATTTATATCGTGAATGAGACAGAACAAATGCCGCAAAACGAACCTTTATTCGTGTTTTCCTATTTGCATGAGGCATCCACATTTCACCGAAATCCACTTGCATTTGTCTGCCTGGCGGTGATTCGGAAACTGCTGTGTATTCACGAGGAGCTGCTGTTTTGGGAAGATTTAGCTCAATACGCAGCCCTTTTACATATCTGCTTACTGTTCGCTCTTTAAAGTCTATGCTGTAGCTTTCTTTAAGCCAATCACATATCTGTGCTGCTGAAATTGATGGGTGTTCCTTTATCCATGATTCAATTATCGAACGATATTCTGCAAGTGTGCTGATTTTCTTAACTGCATGACAGTTTTGTTCATATTCATCTGCTGTCATATTCCAGTACCGTTTTACAGTTTTTCTATGTATACATAATTCCTTCGCTGTTCTTGCCTGGCTAAACCCCTGATTTTTCATCTGTTGTATTATTGCGTACATTTTGATTCCTTTCATTTTCTGTGCACCCTGCCTTTTCTGATATTTTCTTTATTATATCAGCTTTCAAGGCTTTGGTACACTTCCTGGCGGAAACCTGTACACTTATTGGCGAATTTCTGTATACTTTATTTGGCTCAAATCTGTACACTTTATTATACTGCTTACAGATATGTTCAGTTTTAATTAATGAAAATCAGAAATA
>CALMUA010000024.1 GCA_937872775.1 uncultured Ruminococcus sp. | reverse complement strand
GGCTCTGAACACTCTTTCCCTACACGACGCTCTTCCGATCTAAAGATAAAACTAAAGCGTCTGATTTAATGGATCAAATTGAATCTATACCGAACTATATAAAAAGCGTTTATAAAAAAATAGGTATAGGACGTTATAAATGTGGTACAACATATTGGGTATTATTTCTAACATCGTAATAAAAATTATATTAAAACAAGCGTATAACTGTACCAATCCGGTTATACGCTTATTTTTATTACTAAGTCAAAAATATCTATTAAATGTTTAAACATTTTTGTTCATATAAGCAAAATAATTACAACAATATGGTTGACTTGTAAAATATATTATGGTATTATAGTATGTACAAAAATTTAAAAAGGGAGACAAACATGAAAAAAATATTAAAAAAAGTATGTGGGCTACTTAGCTTTGCTATAGCATTAAACACATTGACATCTGGTGTTAATTCAAGCACTTCTGTCGTTAATGCAGTCGGAACAATAAAAGGAGATGTAAACTGTGATGGCATAGTATCAGGCGTTGATGCACTGAGTATGAGAAAGTATCTTCTGGGACAGGATGAACTTGATCATAGGGCACAGATGAACTCAGATATTGACGGCAACGGAAAGATCAATATTGTTGATATGATACTTATAACAGAAATGCTTATAAGTAACACGGGAGAAACGACAACCACAACAACTTCAGAATCTGACAATACAGTAATCACTACATCGGATCAGACAGTGACAAGTGAAGTAACAACAGCTATGAGTGAACAGGAGACACAACCATTAACCACAACTGCACCAGATCAAACCACAGAAGAGGTAACTACAACGCCAAAGCAGACGACAACAAAGGTAACGACAACACCAACGCAGACGACAACAGCAAAGGTAACGACAACGCCAAAGCAAATACCTGCTGATACTCCTAATCCGTTAGATGATAAGCTTAAAGCGTCTATATTTAAACTTGTTAATGAAGAACGTGAGAAAAATGGATCTAAACCTGTAAATCTGGATATAACATTGTCATATGTTGCTGATATTCGTGCAGCAGAACTTTCAGATTTTTTTGACATAGACAGACCTGATGGAAGCTCATATAAAAGTTTATTGAGAGAATACGGATTAAATTTTTTTAATATACATCATTATGTAATGGCAGGACATACATCTGCGTCAAGTGTTTTAAATGTAATGTTAAAGAGAGGTGCATTTTTAGATAATTGCTTTACAAAGATTGGAATAGGTTATTATGATGATGGAGGATACTTTGCTATAATATTTACATAATAATTAAAAAACAAGCGTATAACCGTAAAAAATCGGTTATACGCTTTAAATTTTACTTAAGTCCTTCCATAAGTCCGTCAACAACATCCCGGTATATCCATCTGCAGCTTTTTCGGCTTAACAATCCGAAAGCATTATCACCGCCCAGATATGTGCCGTTGTCCCACCATATGCATGGAATTCCGGCAGCTCTGGCATGACTTATATAATATTTGCTCCACTCAGCCCTGACTGCATTATTGTCACGGCTTACAGCACCCATTTCACCTATAATTACAGGAGTCCCCTTATCTATAAATGTTGTCTTTAATGTAGAGAAAAGGTTATCCATTTCCTGAGTGCACGAAGGAGCATCATCACTCCACTCGGCTGTTCCGTTTTCTGCAAGTGCAAAATTATAAGGAATATATGCATGAACAGATACGATAAGCTTGTCATCACCTGCCGGAATAGTCATTGCACGTATTGCCTTGTCTGTACTGCTGGCAGCATATGTAGGTATCATGAGATGACGCTTGGGGTTATTTCCTCCGAGTCCTCGTATAGTGTCAACAAATACCTGATTGAGCTTGTTTATAACTTCATGTCCCTCATCATCACCGCCGTTCCATTCAGAAGCAGTACCGATTTTTCGAGGTTCATTCATCCCTTCAAATATCAGCTTTTCATCATATCCTTCAAAATAGTTTCCTATCTGAGTCCATATTTTTTTTAGTTCGTCAGAGTTCTGCTCAAAATGTGCGTTGTCAGGGAAAATCCAGTTTTCATGGTGTGTATTAAGAATAACAAACATATTATTGTTAATGCAGTAGTCCACTATTTCCCCTACACGTTTAAGCCAGGCTTCATCAATTGTATATGTATCATCAGATGAAAGATGTTCTCCCCATGATATAGGGATTCGTATAATATTAAAACCGGCATCTGATACCTGATCGATAATTTCCTGAGTAGTTATGGCATTTCCCCAGCCTGTTTCATATTTTTCCGGACTTTCATTAAGCTTTCCTGTGGTTGAATCCATTGTATTTCCCAGATTCCAGCCGATTTTTATTTCACTTAAAAGTTCAGATGACGAAATATCACGGATTGGTCTGATTTCTTTTATATCTGTCTGAGATGGTGAAGATACTCCTGTGTTTCCGTAATTTTCAGAGTCTTTTTTTGTTTGTGAAGTGCATGAAACGGACATTGAAATAATAATTACAGCAGTGAGTAATGTTTTTAAAAGTTTGTTCATTTTAAGATCCTTCCCCCAATAAGGCTGCTATTAAATATTAAAAATATACAGCAATAATGCCGGCAAAATAAAATCTTGCCGGCATTATTGAAATTTCACGAAATAAAAATGCGGATAACAGGACTTGAACCTGCATGAGATTGCTCTCACTAGCACCTGAAGCTAGCGCGTCTGCCAATTTCGCCATATCCGCAGTTAATAAGGATATCATAATTTTTAACATATTATGTTTTCAATTACGACTTAATAATTATATCATATAAAAATATTTTTTGCAACACCTTTTCAAATAAAAATTATCCGTTTTTGTATTGACTTTTTTGACAAGTTTGTTATAATAAAATGTGTATGTAATTGCAGCCACCTATATTCAGATAATGAGTTTGCCGGGCTTTGGCATGGCAATAGCAGTGAATGTTGATTGTAATCAGTGTAAAAATTTGATTTGCTGCTTACAAAAACGGAACCCGCCACTCACGGACAGAGGATATTCTGTCTGAGTTTTATTATTAAGGAGAAGCGAAAAGCTTTGAAAAGAATAAAAATAGATATATTCGGGAAAAATATGAAAAACATAGAAAAATACAAAAAAATGATACAGTGGGGATCTACTGTTGTTAACATTTCACTCCTGACAGCAGCATTCGCAGCCGTATGGTATATTTTTTATTCAAATGAAATAGTATTGCCGTTTTACAGAAAAGGTAACTGGATGGTTATCGGGATATATGCCGTTATAACTCTGATATTTAATAAGGTCTATGGGAGCTATAATGTAGGATATCTAAGAAAAACGGAAGCTTTTTATTCACAGATCATATCTGCATTTGTGGTAAATATAATAGAATATTGTCAGATAAGTGTTATAGGAAGAACGTTTATGGGGTTTATACCTATTGCATTTCTTACACTTATAGATATTATAATACTTCTTTTATGGACGCTTATTTATGGCAGAATATACAGCTGCCTCTATCCTCCGAGAAAAATGATAATCGTATATGGCAGTAAAAAAGCCGGAAATCTTGTTCTTAAAATGTGTCAGAGAACGGACAAGTACATAATATCAGAGTCAGTAAGTGCAGACGAACCGCTTGATATAATAGAGGAGAAAATATCAGGATACAACGGTGTTATAATCTGCGATGTTCATGACAAACTCAGAAACGATATACTTAAGTATTGCTTTGACAGATCAATAAGAGTTTACCTGTCTCCTAAAATATCAGATATACTTGTAAGAGGTGCGCAGGAAATAAATCTTTTTGATTCACCGCTTCTGCTGTTCAGAAATGACGGACTGGCATTTGAGTCACGACTTTTAAAAAGAGCATTTGATATTACATTTTCTCTTATTCTGCTTCCGGTACTATTGCCTTTTATGGGGATTGTTGCAATCGTAGTAAAGCTATATGATGGCGGTCCGGTTATATATAAGCAGGAAAGGCTTACGATAAACGGAAAAAGGTTTAACGTGCTTAAGTTCAGAAGTATGATAGCTGATGCTGAAAAGGATGGTGTGGCAAGACTTTCTACAGATTCTGATGACAGAATAACTCCTGTAGGTGCTTTTCTCAGGAAATGCAGACTTGATGAACTTCCGCAGTTTTTTAATATATTAAAAGGTGATATGTCATTTGTGGGACCAAGACCTGAAAGGCCTGAGATTGCAGAGCAGTATGAGGTTGAGATGGAAGAATTCAGCTTCAGGCTCACTGTTAAGGCAGGACTTACGGGATATGCACAGATAATGGGTAAATATGATACAACTCCATATGATAAACTCAAAATGGATCTTATGTATATAGAAAAGTTCACAGTTATGAATGATATAAAGATATTGTTTATGACACTTAAAATTATGATTTTTCCTGGAAAGACCAATGAAGGGGAAAATATATTAAACATTAATAATCCTGAAAAGTGATAAGATTAATTCATATGATTTGCCGTGGTATTAATGCAGCAAATAAACAGCACCATAAGCACAGCTTATGGTAGATATGCTGTGAGTGAATTGAGTAGTTTGAAAAATGACTGCCATTGAGCCTCAGTATAAAAGATATCTGTCAGGTTAAAGGACGAAAGGAAATGGTTGATTAATGAAAATAACAGCAGTAATTATGGCAGGCGGACGAGGTGAACGTTTCTGGCCAAAAAGCCGGAACAATTATCCAAAACAGTTTTTATCTCTTACCGCTGATGGTGAAACAATGATACAGAAAACAATAAAAAGACTTCTTCCGCTTGTAGCTGTTGAGGATATTTTTATTGTAACCAATGAAAACTATGTTCGGATTATAAACGATCAGCTTCCGGATATTCCACAGGAAAATATTCTTGCAGAACCTGTTGCCAAAAATACAGCTCCATGTATAGCTCTTGCAGCTGCAGTAATAAACAAAAAATATGACGATGCGATCATGATGGTTCTTCCGTCAGATCATCTGATAAAATATGAAGAATTATATCTTGATACTATGCGTAATGCAATAAAAGTGGCAAAAAAAGATGAAAACCTTGTTACAATAGGAATAACTCCGACATATCCTGAAACTGGTTATGGCTATATAAACTTTTTCAGAAGTGACGCAGAAGATACGACAGGTGTCTACAAGGTTAAAAGATTTGTTGAAAAGCCTTGCCTTGAACTAGCAAAGGAATACCTCAATTCCGGAAAATATCTTTGGAACAGTGGTATGTTTGTATGGAAAATCTCATCAATCATGAAAAACTTTGAACAGTTTCTGCCTGCGATGTATGAAGGCTTCCTTAAGATCAAAGACAGTGTAGGTACTGAAAAGTTTAATGAAACTCTTGTTGAGTGCTTTAATGAATTACAGTCAGAGTCAATTGATTTCGGAATTATGGAGAAAGCAGAAAACATATATACACTCTCGGGAAGCTTTGGATGGGATGATGTAGGAAGCTGGCTTGCACTTGAAAAAATAAACAAGACAGATGAATACGGAAACTACATTTCAGGTGATGTTATTACAATAAACACAAATAAAAGTATAATATGCGGGAATAAAAAACTTATAGCAACTGTGGGACTTGAAGATATTATTGTTGTTGAAACTGATGACGCAACACTGATCTGTTCAAAGAGCAGTACCCAGGATGTAAAGAAGGTCATAGAAAATCTCAAAATATGCAACAGGCGAGAGTTTGTATAAATTTTAACATATAAAATATTAATTATTAGGAGAAATTAAAAATGAAAAATGCGTTAATTACTGGTATTACAGGACAGGATGGTTCATATCTTGCAGAACTTTTACTTGAAAACAATTATAATGTTTACGGTATAATGAGAAGAAAGAGTGTTGTTGATTACGGAAACGTTGAGCATATAAAGGATAAAATAAATTTTATCTATGCTGATATGACAGATGAAATCTCACTTATAAATGCAATGAAGATTTCACAGGCTGATGAAGTATATAACCTTGCTGCACAGTCATTTGTAGCAACAAGCTGGGAACAACCTCTTGCAACTGCTGAAATAGATGCTATAGGTGTAACAAATATGCTTGAAGCAATAAGAAACGTAAAACCTTCATGCCGTTTCTATCAGGCTTCAACATCTGAAATGTTCGGACTCGTTCAGGAAATGCCTCAGCGTGAAACAACACCGTTTTACCCAAGAAGCCCATACGGAGTTGCCAAGCTTTATGGCCACTGGATCACAAAGAACTATCGTGAGAGCTACAACCTTTTTGCATGCTCAGGTATTCTTTTCAATCATGAAAGTGAAAGAAGAGGAAAGGAATTTGTAACAAGAAAAATCACAGATGCAGTAGCAAGAATAAAGAACGGACTTCAGGAATACATGGAACTCGGAAATCTTGATTCAAAGAGAGACTGGGGACATTCAAAGGATTATGTAAAAGCTATGTGGCTTATGCTTCAGCAGGATGAGCCTGATGACTATGTTATAGCTACGAATGAAACAAGAACAGTAAGAGAATTTGTAGATACAGCATTCAAATGTGCAGGCATGGACATTGAATGGAAGGGAACAGGCGTAGATGAAATAGGTATAAACAAGGCAAACGGAAAGACTGTTGTAAAGATATCAAAGAAATTCTTCAGACCTGCAGAGGTAGATGTTCTTCTCGGAAATCCTGCAAAGGCTGAAAATGAACTTGGTTGGAAGAGAGAAATTCCATTTACAGAGCTTGTTGATCGTATGGTTAACAACGATATGGCTCTTGTAGAAAAAGAAATTAAAATAAGCAAAATTGATTAAGAATAGTAGGTTGACAATTTGAATATTTCATTTGATGTACTGCCGCTTATCAGCGAAAACATGTCAGGAATAGGTTATTGTCAGGCGGGACTCGTGGGTGAGATGATAAAATCTCATCCTGAGGACTGTTACACTTATGAGTATTTTTCGAGGAAAGATCATGAGATAAAACGAAACAGGCTCAGTGTTTTCATGCAAAAAAACTGCAGAACAAATGAATCACATTTTTCAGGCTTCCTGTATAGATCAGTTATGAATATAATACCTGTTCCTTATTCATTTTTTTTCGGAAAAAAATCAGAGCTGACTCATTTTTTTAATTACATTATACCACCGTTTGTGCATGGCAAAAAGGTTGTTACCATTCACGATATGGTAATAAAAGCATATCCTGAAACGGTAAGATTCCGTACAAAGCAGTTTCTGTATACAGGAATGAAAAAATCAATGAGACGTGCTGACGTTATAATAACTGATTCAGAATTCAGTAAATCAGAAATTATTAAATATTATCCGAAATATAAGGATAAAATAAAAGTTATTTACTGCGGTGTCAATCTCGAAAAATTTCATCCGATTAATGATGCTGAACGTATAAATACGGTTAAAAAAAACCTTGATATAACCGGCGAATATTTTCTTTATCTTGGAACAATAGAACCAAGAAAAAATCTTGAACTTCTTATTGAGGCTTATAAGCTGCTGCTTGATAAAGACAGTAATGTTCCTTCTCTGGTAATGGCAGGAGGAAAAGGATGGTTAAACAGCCGTATATATCAGAAAGTAACAGAGCTTGGACTAGAAAATAAAGTTAAATTCACAAAATATATTCCGGATGAAGATATGTGTCCGCTTGTAAATGGTGCTACAGCATTTGTTTTTCCGTCAATATATGAGGGATTTGGGATGCCGCCGCTTGAAGCTATGGCATGCGGAGTTCCTGTCGTTTCATCTGGAGAGGCATCACTTCCGGAGGTCGTAGGTGATTGTGCAGTAATTGTAGATGCATATTCTTCGCAGTCAATATGTGACGGCATGTATAAGATATATTCAGATGAAAAACTCAGATCTGATCTAAAAAAAAGAGGTACTGAAAGAGCTGCACAGTTTACATGGGAAAAATCAGCTCAGGCGCTGCATGATATTTACAAAGCAGTAACAGATAAATGAGGTCAACATGAGAATATTACAGGTCAATAAATTATACAGCCCGCATATAGGCGGAATAGAAAGAGTAATACAGGATATTTCAGAGGGACTCAAAGATAAATATGATATAAACGTTCTTGTGTGTCAGCCAAAAGGAAAGACAGCAGATGATGTGATAAACGGTGTAAAAGTAAGACGTTCCGGAAGTATAGGAACATACTTTTCAATGCCGGTTTCTGTTCCATTTTTGTTTCATTTCAGAAAAATGTCCAAAAAGGCAGATATAGTTCATATTCATCTGCCTTTTCCGCTTGCAGATATAGCCTGTATTTTTTCAGGTTTTAAGGGTAAGGTTGTACTTAGCTGGCACAGTGATATTGTAAAGCAGAAAAAATTCATGACATTTTATAAACCTTTTATGAATGCTCTGCTTAAAAGAGCAGATTGTATATTTGTTGCAACACAGGGACATATAAGTGGTTCGGCATATCTGAAGCCTTATAGTGATAAATGCATGGTGGTTCCATACGGACTGGACATCAGTCTATATGAAAATGCCCAGGCTGTTCCCGTGCTGACAGAGAAACTTAATAATAAAAGCAATAAAAAAATACTCTTTACGGGACGTCTTGTTTACTATAAGGGCATTGATGTTCTGTTAAGGGCATTTAAGGATACAAATGACTGTGAGCTGTTTATAGCAGGAAACGGAGTTTTGCGTCAGAAGCTTATAGATGAAGCAAAGGAGAGCCATATTGCTGACAGGGTACATTTTCTCGGAAGGCTTTCAGATAATGACTTAAAGGCTGCTATGCGTGACTGTGACGTGTTTGTACTGCCGTCTGTGGAAAACAGTGAGGCATTCGGTATAGTACAGATGGAAGCGATGGTTTACGGAAAGCCGGTTATAAATACATCACTGCCTACGGGTGTGCCTTTCGTAAGTCTTGACAGGCAGAGTGGAATTACAGTTGCACCGAAAGATGAGAAGGCACTTGCAGAAGCAATAAACAATCTGGTGCACGATGATAAGCTAAGACTGGAATATGGAACCAATGCATACAGGATGGTAAGAGAAAAATACGATATGAGTAAGGTTATGGATAAGATCAGCGGAATATATGAAGATTTAACTGATAGGAAGTGAATGTAATTGAAGGTTCTTATAATTGGCGCTGCGGGATTTGTCGGGGGTCATCTTATGAAGCATTTGTGTGTTGACTGCGGTTATCAGGTATGTGTTACAAAACTTGAAAATGAGAAAATTAATGTTGATGATAATAATATCAGTGTATATAATCTTGATATACTTGACAGTAAAGCAGTATCAGAACTTTTAAGTCTGATAAAACCTGATCATATATATCATCTTGCGGCACAAAGTTCTGTCAGATTGTCGTGGGATAAACCTCAGCTTACAACAGACATAAATATAAAGGGAACTATAAATGTGCTTGAGGCTGTACGTGAACTTGATTATTTTCCGAGAATTTTACTTGTAGGTTCCGGTGAGGAATATGGTTATGTAAAGTCTGATGAAATACCTATAAATGAAACAGTTCCACTCAGAGCGGGAAATATATATGCTGTAACAAAGGCATGCCAGGGGATGCTTGGTGAAGTTTATTCAAGAGCATATAATATAGATATAATCATGGTACGTGCATTTAATCATATAGGTCCTGCACAATCAGATATGTTTGTTGTATCAGATTTTTGCAGACAGACTGTAATGATAGAAAAAAATATGCATTCGCCTGTAATAATGGTTGGAAATCTTACTGCAAAACGTGATTTTACAGATGTAAGGGATATAGTAAGGGCATATTCGTCACTTATGAAATCAGGAAAATCAGGCCAGACATATAATGTAGGAAGCGGAAATGCAATAAGCATTCAACAGATGCTTGATATGATACTGGAGCAGTCATCTGTAAAAATATCTGTAGAAACGGATAAATCAAGACTTCGTCCAAGTGACGTTCCTATAATTGAAGCGGATATTTCAAAGATTACTGATGATACAGGATGGAAACCATCTATACAGACAAAACAGACAATTAATGACATACTTGATTATTGGAGAGAAAAAGAAAAGTAAACCGTTAAAGCAAAAGGTGTCTTGTGGCAAAAAACAAGGCACTTTTTAAGGTTTTTTACAGGAGTTTCGACTCTGCGGAGTCGACCGGGCTTTCC
>CALMUA010000023.1 GCA_937872775.1 uncultured Ruminococcus sp. | reverse complement strand
GTATAAAGCATTAATAATAACTTTTTTATCGCATTTTTCAGAATATTGATTGTTTGATATTGCATTAAATCAGATTTTGAGTTATAATAATTTCATATAGTTTTATTTTAACATCAAAACACGATTGGAGAGTTTTATTATGAAAATGGAATGGACATATGTTTGGGCCGTTGTAATAACTGGTTTAGTTGTCGTGTTCCTCGGACTGATTCTTCTGATTTTCTTTGTATGGTTATTTGGAAAAGTAATCACTAAAATTGAAAAAAGCAGAATTCCTTTAATGATTAATGAATTCAAAGCAAAGAAAGCCAGAAAGCATGAGGAAAAACAACAAAAGAATAATCCAAATTCAGGTCATCAGGAGAAAAATGAACCAAAATCAGCTGTTCAGGCCGAATCTTCAGTTACATCACTCCCTGACAGCAATGATGATGAAATAGCTGCTGTTATCTCTGCAGCTGTTGCCATGATGAGCGCAAATGATGGAAAGAACTACAAAGTCAAATCCATAAAAAGTGCCCGCAACAAAAGACACTCCGGTGTTTCTGCATGGGGCTCTGCCGGACAGCGTGAAAATACTCAACCTTTTTAACGATCTGTCTTATCTAATTTTATACGAAAGGATTTTTATCTATGAGTGAAGTTTTAAATATTTTCACAGATACGATAAAGGATCTTGCATCCGAAAGTGGATTTGCCAATCTTAGTCTGGCAAATATCATAATGATACTTGTTTCCTTTTTGTTTATGTATCTAGCTATCGGCAGAGGATTTGAACCACTTCTTCTGCTTCCTATCGCATTTGGTATGCTTCTTACAAATTTACCGCTTACATTAATGTACACACCGGAGCTTTTTTCAGACCCGACAAACATTGATTACGGAAAGATTCTTCATGAAGGCGGTCTGCTTGATATTCTTTATCTAGGGGTCAAGCTTCAGCTCTTCCCGCCGCTTATATTCCTTGGAATAGGTGCAATGACAGACTTTGCTCCGCTTATATCAAATCCGAAAAGCTTTCTTCTCGGTGCTGCTGCACAGGCTGGTATCTTCCTTACATTTATCGGTGCTGCTGCACTTAAATTCACACCTGCTGAAGCAGCTTCAATCGCTATTATCGGTGGTGCAGACGGTCCTACATCTATCTTCGTTTCAAGCAAACTTCTCGGCGGTGATGCTTCAATATCAACCGGTACTATAGCCCTCGCAGCGTATACGTATATGGCTCTTGTTCCTATTATTCAGCCGCCTATTATGAAAGCACTTACAACCAAGAAGGAACGTTGTGTTGTTATGGAAACGCTTCGTCCTGTAAGTAAAACAGAAAAAATAATCTTTCCTATAGCCGTTACAGTAATTATATCTCTTATTGTTCCTTCAGCTGCTCCTCTCGTAGGTATGCTTATGCTTGGTAATCTTCTTAAAGAAAGCGGCGTATGCGACAGACTTGTAAAAACAGCACAGAATGAACTTATGAATATCATTACAATTTTCCTTGGAGTAACAGTAGGTGCTACAACAACCGCAGACAAGATAATCAACGTTGAATTCATAAAGGTACTTCTCCTTGGTGTTACCGCATTTATGATTGGTACCGCTGCTGGTGTTCTTTTCGGAAAACTCATGTATATTTTTTCAGGTGGAAAGGTAAATCCGCTTATCGGTTCAGCTGGTGTTTCTGCTGTTCCTATGGCAGCCCGTGTATCTCAGAAGGTAGGTGCAAAGGAAGACCCTACAAACTTCCTTCTTATGCATGCCATGGGTCCTAACGTAGCCGGAGTTATTGGTTCCGCAGTTGCAGCGGGTGTTCTGCTGAGCGTAGTAAAATAAATTTCATGTGATTAATAAAAGAACTGCCGGATAAAATCCCGCAGTTCCTTTTTTATAGTCATAACCATAAAAATATGCACTGTTAAATTTAACAGTGCATATTTTTAGTTTATAAATTTTAATCAGAATATTTTGATGCTGATGTCACAGGCTCATATGATGATTTTGTTGTCACTGCCTGGGTTTCTGTTGAAAACTTGTCTGTTGTTATATTATCTGTTACTGTAGTTTTAACAGTAGATTTACTGCTGTTTTCTGAACTCTTTGTAGAGTTGAGCGTGCATATTGTTACTATAAATCCGTCTGAGTTATTTCCTGAGACTGTATACGATCTGTCATTCGGAACAGGTACTATTGTTGTATCTCCATCTGCCGGAACGTAATATATCTCATAATGATATCCATACTGATCATATTCCAGATGTTCATAGCCAAAAACATATCTTTTAAGATCATTAATATATTCTTCAAGAGTAAAATTGTTATCATGCATAATAAATGAATGTGGTATTCCTACATATCTGAAATGCCATGGTTCATAGTTTACACCGGTTACATCCTCTTTGTCCTCAGGATATCTGACAATGAAACCGTATTTATAGCAGTTTTCGTTTATCCATGCATAATCACCTGTACCATCATACTTTGTTATCTTTGAACTGTCACTTACTAACGTAAGGTCAATAGCATATCCGGTATGATGTTCTGTAAATCCTGGTGCGAAAGAACTTTCAGAGTTAATAATATCTTCATCATCGTTATTATAAATACTCTCCTGTGCATCAAATGAACGTAATGCTGAAGTAATAGTAACATCATTATGATTATAAAGCTCATAAAAATCAGACATCATTGAGTTTAACGGCGGCATAATTGATTTTTGAGCTTCATTCGTATTATATGAAAGCTTGTAACATGACGTCCCCATATTTTCATACATTTTTACTATTGATTCAGAAAGATCACGCTCGGTATACTCGTTATCACCGTTTATAAGTACTAATTCCCCAATGCCAAGATCAGCCTTGGTCTTTGTAAGCTTATAGTATTTTGTCTCATCAATTTCTGCTTTTACATATGATGAAGAAAGGGCATTTCCCGTCTGAACAGGAGCGGTAACAGGAGGCACTGCCGTGGTAGTACCATCACCGCTTTCGGCTGTAATTATTTTATTAACATCCTGATCTGCACGTTTTTTTGCAGCATTTCTTTTTAATGAATCAATACCAAATATAAGAACTATCAACAACGCTGCTACTCCGATTATTCTTGAATAGCTTATACGTCTGTTATGCATTATATCACGCCCCTAACTATTATAATTTTATACTAAATACTCACAAAAGTCAACAATATAATATAATTAAAAACTATTACTGTTACTATTCCAGCCCTACAAAAAATAAAGCAGATATGCCCCCACCTCGTAACCCCTGTAAAAACAATACCCTGAAATACTTAATCAATAAGTATTTCAGGGTATATAGCTATTGAATTTTTAATTATTAACCTTCTGTAATATATCCGATATACGGAAGTTCCCTGTATTTACCGTCATAATCCATACCATATCCCACAACAAATTTGTCATCAATTTCAAACCCGGTATAATCCACACCGACGTCTGCAATTCTTCTTGTTTTCTTATCAAGAAATGAACAGACCTTTATGGAATGCGGTTTCTGGAGATTATATTTTTCAATAAGTGCCTTAAGCGTTATACCAGTATCCACAATATCCTCAATAATAAGAACATCACGCCCGGATACATCAACATCTGCACCATAACTTATGTTTACATTACCGGTAGACTGTGTCCCCTGATATGATTTTGCCTTTATACAGTTAAGATCACAGGACACTGATATTTCACGAAGTAAGTCTGCAGTAAAAAATATAGAACCATTCAATACACACAACACAAGAAGCTCTTTTGTATCAGAATAATCAGCTGAGATTCTTCTTCCCATTTCATTTACTCTTACTGATATCTGATCTCTTGAAAAAAGTTGTTCGATTTTCATTTTATATTTCCTTATTATAATTATTTTCAGGTATCACTTCTGTATTTTCTAAATGGAGCTTGTCTGTTTTAACATGACAATGTGCAGCATATCTTAACATATTGCCTGAGTTATAACCATTCAAGCATGGTAAGCATGTAAGATAGCATGTAGTCATATGCCTTTTCTGAAAGATGTATTCCGTCTCCACTTGAAAAATCAGAAATAAGACAGCCATATTCATTTTTAAGATATTGTGCGGAATTTATATAATAAACTTTCTTGTCTCTGAGTTTTATAGCCATCTTACGCAGTGCCTCATTATACTTATCAATTTTTTCATTCTGCGTAAAATCATTATCGCTTGTAATCGGTGTTATCGCAGTTACAATTATAGTTGAATCAGGCGTTGCTTTAAGTATCTCATCTATGTTATTTTCATACACTTCTGTATATTCATCCTCAGAAAGAATATTTATATCATTCATTCCAAGGGAAATAAATATGTATTCAGGCAATTTACGTTTGAGAATATCAAGAAGATCCAATGAATAGCCCTGATAGTTATAAGTGTATGTAAAAAGATTTCTTGTGCCGACTGAACCTACTGCAAGAACATTATCAGCCTTCATTCTACCGTATACACTATATCCTTTTGTTATAGAATCACCTATTATAACTATATTATCAAGATACTCCCGATCTACAAGTGAAATATCATCAGGCTTGAAATCAACATCTATCAGATCAAGATTATTATGATCGTTATATTGCTGATTTTTATCAGTTGAGACTGTTTCCATAATCTGAATATCGGAAGTGTCCATATTTGGAACAATCATAGGGGTTCCTGTAGTATTGGTTTTTTGTGTGCTTGTGTTTTTGTTGTTTTTGTCATCATTGTTACAACATCTGAAGAAAATTGTTATTGTCATTACAAGCGCCATAATTGCGAAAAACGGGCGCCATTTATTACGTTTCATACATTCACCTGCTCTGCAGTTATTCATATACCTATTATTTTAATACTATAAATATCAACTGTCAAGTGCATTTAATCATAATTATATTACATACTATTTACAAATCATTTACAAAGTATAAAAATCTTCTTTTAGAATTTTATCAAAGGTTACATAAAGGCAAAAATAAATATGCACCGGAATTATTCTGGTACATATTTTAAAATATACATCCCGATGTGCCTGTTTTTTAAGTATGATAATAAAATGAGTCTGTAAAAATATTAATACTGAAATTATTTTGTCAGAGCAAAATAGCCGAGTACAAGTATTCCGAGTACTATTCTATACCATCCGAATACCTTGAAATTATGTTTCTTTATATAGCTCATTAAGAATTTAATTACTATTACAGATACTAAAAATGCAACAACCATTGCAGCAAGCAGAATAACTATCTGTGCTCCTGTAAAGTCAAATCCGAATTTGACAATTTTCAAAAGACTTGCACCAAACATAACCGGAATAGCAAGGAAAAAAGTAAACTCTGCTATGACTTCTCTTGAAATTCCTATTGCAAGACCACCCATTATTGTAGCACCTGATCTTGAGGTACCCGGGAAAACAGCAGCAAGCAACTGAAATACTCCAACCAGAAATGCATCCTTATATGTAATTTCTTCAAGACTTTTCACTCTTGGATTATGATTTTTATTTTTATTTTCAAGTAAAATAAAAATGATACCTACGACAATAAGAACTATTGCAACAATGGTAGCCTTATAAAAAAGTTTGTCAAAAACGTCTTCAAACAATAATCCTATTACTGCTGCGGGGATACATGCTACCAGTATCTTAAACCATAATGTGAATATATCTTTTTTTATTACCGGTTTTTCTTTAAACGAAAACGGAAAGATCTGTTTCCAGAACAATACAACTACGGCCATAATTGCGCCAAGCTGAATAACAACATCAAACATTTCTTTAAATTCTTTTGACTGATCAAGACGTATAAATTCGTCAAGCAAAATAAGATGTCCTGTACTGCTGATTGGAAGCCATTCTGTAATACCTTCTACGATACCAAACAAAATAGCTTTCATGATCTCAATAAACTCCATATGTACACTCTTCCTTTAAAAATATTTTTTCATATTACCCACATAAATAATATTAACATATTTCTGCATATTTGTCACTTAGTATTTTAATATTGTGTGTATAATTCATATTATAGACCCCTGGTTTCTTTATTATTTGTTTCGTAGTTGGTTTATACTTTAATTTTACCGTAAGGTCTTTTTTTGAACATCCATTTTAGTTCATTACAGGAATGCTCCGGATACATATTTTCTCGGTTTGTCTGTTCAGAGCTTCTGGTTTACAGCCATAGCACAGCTTCCGAGAAAGGAATCTTTTTTTTCGAGAACAAATACAAGTGTTTTCCCCTCAAGGTGCCTGTATCTTTCTATAATTTTTCTCTTTATTTTATCAACTGACGCTTTATATAAATCTGGTCCGTAAATAACTGCGTTAAAGCCGTCAAATATACATAAAATATTGTTAATTAAAAGTGCCAGATTTTCAAAGGCCGTGTCCGGATCTGAATACAGCAGATCATTTATACATTCATTTACATTTTTGTTTTCATCATATCTTAATATATATTCTCCAAAGCAGTCAACATTACCGTTTACAGGCGTTCTGTTACGTATAACAGTTATATATGTTCTATCAGAAATATACAAAAAAAGTTGTCTGTCAACAGGACTATTAAGATCAGATGCAAATTCAAGATAATAATATGACATTGCAAACACAGAATTTGTACAAAGAATACTGCATCTGAATTGTTCTGAAAATTCATTTTTTATTGATTTTAGAGAAACACCTTCTGAGTTAAGTGTTTTTATTACCAAAGGGTTGACAGAAATACTTATCCCCAGGAGTTCAGATTCTTTAAGGCAGTTGTCATGCAGAAGGTTTTTTATGCGGGCAGCCGTAAATTCTGTAAGTTTACTTGCCTCCTGTTTAACACCATTCTGATAAAGAACGCTTCCTATAACATGGCCACTGAGATCTGATATTCCTATACTTACATATTCAAGTTCAAGCATAACACCTACAACAAATTTATAATTTTGATTTATTTTAAGGAGCACTCTTCTTCTTCCTTTTTTTGTCCGGTCAGAGTTACCCGGCATCTGACCGGATTCAATAAGCAGACCTTCATCAATCATGGCATTTATCGGTGCAATAACACTGCTTTTTGAAACATTCATATATTTTGAAATCTCTATTTTTGATATTTCACCGTTTTCTTTTATTATCCTTAATATTTTTTCTCTTTTATCCATTGCTGAATTCATATTTTAAACCTCATTTCAGCAGATTACTAAATGCTACTATAAGCGGCATAGTCGCAATTGAAAAAAGTGTAGTTACGGCAAATATTTCTGAGCTGTAAACATAATTCTTATCATATTTAAGGCAGAAAAGTGTTGCCATTGTAGCAGTAGGTGCAGACATTGCAACAATGATTGTAAGCATTGGCTCTTCGCTTACATTTAAAAGTCTGAAAAGAACTACTATTATAGAAGGTATTATTATTAATCTAAGAGCCGAAACAAAATATATTCTTGGTTTTTTCACTGCAGCAAGAATATTTACCTGTGCTATTGAACAACCTGCAACGATCATTGCTAGTGGTGTATTCAGATCGCCTATATAGCCAAGTGCATTCATAGGAATACTTTCAGCAATTGTCTGAGTCATTTCAGGGGAAATAAATGCACGAAGAAGGAATGAAATCAGTCCCACAAATATTGCTATAACAGACGGAGACCTGAATGCTGACACAATATTTTTAAAACTCTTTACACCCGACATCTGAATAACGCCATGTGTCCATGCAAGCAGATTAAATATTGTTATAAATGCCGTAAGATAAAAAACTCCCTCAAGCCCGAGCAGAGCATTAATAAGTGGTATTCCCATAAATCCGCAGTTTGAATAAATACTTGAAAATCTCTCAATGTCATATTCTATTCCGTCTTTTTTACGTATAGCCAGATACGATACTGCTATCGCTATTGCATATGCAACTACAGAAAGCACAAACGAAAGCATCAGTCCATTCAGCAGCTTCTTATCAAATTCACGCTGATAAGAAACAAATATCACCACAGGATTAACTACCTGCAATATGAGACTTGACATCTCCTTTGAGCCCTTTACTGATATAAGTTTAAGCTTAAAGCACAGTATTCCAGATAATATGAGCAGAAACATAATAACTGCCTGATTAAAAATAGTCAACGTTAAATTAATAAAAATCACCCTCAAAATTATTTAAAAATCCTTCATGCTGCTCAAACCGCATGGCAATAGAAAAACACGATTTCCGTTTTATCCCCAATATTAAGGTAAATCAAAAAAGCCTGCTGCTTTAACGCCTGAAGTACAGGTTATCAGCAAATCATGCCGGCCTCCATTTATAGGTGAAACCTCAGTCAACTCATTCACCATTCCCCATCCTTCAACATAAGATATTATATAATTACCTGTATACAAATATACCCGAAACCTGAACAATGGAGGCACACTATGAATAAGACATTTTTTGTTGCAGGCGGTGACCTGCGTCAGATCTACGCAGCTGAAAAACTCGCCAAAAATTTCTCAGTATATGTCACCGGGTTTGACCGGAACATAATAATCCCTGAAAATATAAATATTATAGACACCACATCATCCATGCCGGAACGTGCAGATTATCTGCTTCTTCCTATGCCTGTATCAGCAGATGGTATAACGCTCAATGCACCATACTGCAAAAGTAGCATACCTATAAGTCAATTAACCTCTACAATAAAAGAAAACGGAATAGTATTCGGAGGAAAAATAGAGTATGATATAAAAAACATATTCACAGCTTCAAATCTTGAAGTTTCTGACTACCTTAACCGTGAAGAATTCAGCGTACTCAATGCTATTCCTACAGCTGAAGGTGCTATACAGATAGCATTTGAAGAGCTTGCAACAACAATTTACGGTTCTGAGGTACTTGTAATGGGATTTGGAAGAATTTCAAAAATACTTATTAAAATTCTTAATTCTTTAGGCGCAAATGTTACGGTAACTGCACGAAAATATTCTGATCTTGCATGGGCTGAAATAAACGGCTGCAAGACAATCCATATTTCCAATCTTGACAAATCAGTAAATTCGTTTAATATTATTTTTAACACTATTCCTTCTGTCATTCTCAATGATATTATATTAAAAAGAATTAAAAAGGATTGTCTTGTAATCGACCTTGCTTCAAAGCCTGGCGGCGTTGATTTCAAAGCCGCATCAGAACTCGGAGTCAAAGTAGTATGGGCATTGGGCCTTCCAGGAAAAGTTGCACCTATAAGTGCCGGAAGGATAATTGCCGATACAGTAATGAATATTTTATCAGAAAGGGGGCTGACGTATGAATAAATTTAACGGTCTTAAAGTAGGCTTCGTTATTACAGGTTCTTTCTGCACATTTTCAAAGGCACTGGAACAAATGCAGGTATTGAAAGATCTCGGTGCAGAAATTGTACCGGTAATGTCAGAAAGAAGCAGTTCTATAGATACAAGATTCGGCAAAGCAAGCGAACATATTGAAAAAATCAAGCAGATAAGCGGCAAAGATATTATCTTTACCATTGACGCTGCTGAACCAATAGGCCCGAAAAATTACACAGATATACTGCTCGTAGCACCATGCACCGGAAATACCCTTGCAAAGCTTGCCTACAGCATTACTGACAGTTCTGCCACAATGGCTGTAAAGTCACATCTGAGAAATTCACGTCCGGTTGTAATAAATCTTGCTACCAATGACGCACTTTCCGGATCATTTAAAAACATCGGTTATCTTATGAATACAAGAAATTATTATTTCGTTCCGTTTTCACAGGACGACAGCACCAAAAAGCCGACATCACTCATATCGGATTTTAAGCTTATTCCTGAGACATTACTATCAGCTTTAAAAGGAAAACAGCTTCAGCCTGTTGTTGTGTGAGTATAATAATGACGTTCAGCCATTTAATTCTATCACAAATTATTGTGAAAATCAATAACAGAAAAATAACAATTGTTATATAGCTTACTATTAATTAGTATTACTAACAACTTAGCAAATATGTAAGCGAAGGTCCAGGGCGACCACAAAGCCCGGTCGACTCCGCAGAGTCGAAACCCCTGCAAACCTCTCTCATTTTATTTTCTATATTAATATTTAAAAAAATCTTATTATTAACTCAAACAAAACACCTGTACAGATCGGA
>CALMUA010000022.1 GCA_937872775.1 uncultured Ruminococcus sp. | reverse complement strand
GAGAAAACAGTTATATCAAGACAGTATGTACCGGATTTGAAAGAGAAGATTGGAATATCGGAGGGCAACAGACGATGAAAATTATTACAGAATCAATAAAATATTTTATGTATATTACGACCGCAATAATAATTATATGCGCTTTAAACATAACTCTATCCGGAAATGATACTATGTCATCAAATACTCTCTGGCAGATAATTATTTCAGGTGCTGCAACAGCAGTTGTTACAGCTATTGTTTACAGCAGAGAGGTAAATACAACAAAAGGATTTATAACAATGATGGCAGTCCATTATGTTATTCTGTGTGTAGTAATGACATTTCTTGGCGTTATGTTCGGATGGATGAAACTGTGTATCCCGGGAATAATAATGATGGTTATATCTGTAGCACTGGTATATGTGATAACATTTTTATCAAGATATCTTCTTGATAAAAAGCAAGCAAATTTATTTAATGAGACATTAAAAAATAAATACAGAGACTAATGGATAAATAAATATAAGGTGTGTAGTAAGTTAAAATAAAAGTTCTCCCTATATGATATCGGGAGAACTTTTATTTTTATGAAAAATCAATTCTGCAGATTTCAGTAAGATAAATATTTCTTTCAATTTCACCTTTTCTGGAAACAACATATTCAATTGAAGAATGTGTTAAAATCCGGATGTATATTGAAGCATCATCAAATGTGTTCTTTAGTCTGATGATTTTTTTATTCATACTGTTTACAGGCATTCTGTTGCCTGCAGCTTCGGGAAGATCTGTATAATATATTTCAATCCTTGAAATATCAGCTGTGGTAAACTCAGTCCATGCTCCCACTTTATTGTTTTCTGAAATATCTGTAATGAAAATATCATCTTCACAATGCCCAAGATAGTAATTGAATTTTAAGTCATTGTCGTCGTTCATTTCTGATACAACCTTGATACGTGAACCAGTTCTTCCTTTTATCAGGCCATATGCAACGCCAGTTTTTCCGGTAGGGCCAGATAATTCACCAGGAGTTGAATGAATACCGTTCCTTTCTTGTATTTCAGCTGCCTCAGGAGTTCCGAGTGACGGATATATGCGGAATAAATGAGGTTCAATAATACTAGAATCTGATCTTGAAAATATACGGATATACTTATCAAAAAGTTTTTTCAGGATAGGTGATTTTCCTGAATTACCGGCAAGGAATATTTCTATACCATTTGTTTGAATTATTTTTCTATGCTCAAACGAATGGCTCAATGCGTTAAAAAACTGGCGTACTCCCTTTTCGATTCTTTTTTCAAGAATTTCTTCAAGGTTTATGTCTATACCAAGGTCTTCATTATATATGTCAAGTTCAAAATCCGGAATGAGCTGACCAGAATTGTCAAACAGGTCCACTCTGATAAATCCTTTTTTTATATTGTCTATAATTTTAAGGGATTTTTCATCTAGTTCTTTATGCTTAACATTATTTAGTTTGTGAGGTGTGGAATCATATGGAAGTCTGACAGTATATTCAAAATCAATGTTTTCCCAGTATGGACGTAGTTTTTCAATAAGCTGCTTTGTATTCCTCTTAGCTTTCTGTGAAACAGAAATGAGTGTTTCAGAACCAAGAAATGTGTCACATTCAGGAGGGAGTGTGAATTCTGCACCATTAAAATCAAAAAGTCCGTCCTTACGTTTGAGGAGACGTTTATAGTTCGCTTTGAATATTTCAAAAGCAAGCAGTTCAAGAAGGTTTTCTCCTCCAAGATATTTGTCACCGCCTGAACCCTGGTGAGTAATAACATAGTCATATTTTTTCTTTATGGATACATCTGCACGTCTGTATGTGCCAAAATTAAAATCAGTTGTTCCACCTCCGAAGTCAAAAACCCCGTACAGCATTTCCTCACCGGCAGTTGGTTTTAAACCATATTCGGTAAATGCTGTGATAGCGTATGCTATTGGTTCACTTACACCTTGCCCAACGCTGAATATATCCATGCAATGGCTGTCATTTATGACTGACTGAGGAAGAGATTTTTTAATGCCCCTCTCAAAGCTTGAAATTATTTTTTGTTTGAGTTCTTTTTCATATGTAATAGGGAAAGAGAGAAGATAGTCAAGGTAAATTCCATTACGCATGTTATTTATGAACATTCCCAGATAATATGCATATACTTCAATCGGATCAAAAATATTGTCATTGTCCGAAATGTACGGTGATAGTTCATATTTGTTTCCGCACTGATCTATAATTGTCATAATATGATTACGGTTCTGGTTTGCACACCATTGCTTAAGATCATAAAAATAAGAATAAAAGTTGTCCGATATTTTTCCGGATGTCATTGAACTGTATGCTGTATGAGATACAGTTAAATCAGCCCATTCTGTCTGAGGACGTCCGTTCCAGCCGTTGTAGCACCTGAGAAAATGTTCAAGATTTTTAATTTCCATAACCGTAGGGTTTTCATATTGTTCAGGTTCTATCTGCAGACTAAGCCGTCCCATTCCTATCCGCATGGGTTTTATTACATCCGTTCCGTCCTGGTAAACAACAATGGTACTTTTTGTTCCGAAATCAATGCCTACAATTCCATCTTCTTTGACATCACATACAGGATTTCTTGCCACAAGAGTCATATCTGTTTTTATTTTATATAAATTGTTGTCGTGCTGGCCATCATCCCACAACTCCCACATTCCAAGATTAGGATCAGTAAGTTGTTTCTGATCGTATTCATCTATTTCTGCACGTATTTTATCACACATAAGGAGTTTTTTTATGTATTGACTGCGAAAATTTTCATTAATCTTTATCGTATTAAATTGGGCATAGTCTTTGATTTTTTCAGCTACACTTTCTTTTTTGAGTGAAATTCCAAAAAGTTCACTGATTTTATCGTTGAGAACATCATCAGCAAATGTGTCTGTAAAATAAATAAGGTCTTCATTAATCTGGATATATCCTGCAGAATACAGGCTGCGAATAATTTTAAGAAGTGATTTTGACGATGTTGAAAGTTTTTCAGGTAAAAGATTATATGTTATCATATTTTCCATAACAGATTTTTTTTCAAGGTCAAATACAGGTATTTTGATTCCATATCCCCAGCTGCATGTATGGCAGTTATTAAATAAGCTTTTGTAGCAGCACGATATATTACCGTTTGAATTTATACATTCATATTCATTGCCTTCTTTTGTCTTATATCTTACTACGCAGTGATTATCTCCGAATGATGTAAACCACGTATCATCTACAAAAAATACATTTGTATTTTTATTTGCATAAAATAAATCGTATGCTTCATATTCATTTATAATTCTTCCGCTGTATCCACTGAACATGTAAATAAAATGGTCCTCATTTACTGATGAGCATTTAAAAGATGTGATATCAGGAATAAGAATATGATGCTTTTGAATATAATAAATATCCTTGTCCTCAATTTTAATCCATATATTTGATGCAAAATCATCAAGTTCTTTTTTTAATCCTGCAGCATATTCATTAAGTTTTTTTGCAGCTTCTTCAATTTTATCATGACATTGACGTTTTACAAGTGAATCAAAGAAATTTTCATCTACCCATATTTCATTAGTATTACGTGTGTACAATTTTTTTCCCCCTGTAATCACTATATTAAATATTATATGTTCTACTAAAATAGCTATTATAATTTTACTATATTATATGCTATTTGTCAATCAAAAACGATTAAATAAGATTGTCATAGTATTTTTGACATAACCGGCTACATACTTGAATATAGCTGAGCTTTTATGATATAATACTATTAAATAAGCCATATTTTTATATATAAATTGGAGGAACACTATGAACAAGCAAAAATGTGCAGTGATAGGCTGCGGATTTGTAGGTGCATCAATTGCATTTAAACTTATGAACAGCGGATTGTTTTCGGAAATGGTTCTTATAGATGCAAATAAAGATAAAGCAGAAGGGGAAGCAATGGATCTTAATCATGGAGTATCATTCACAAGTCCGATGAAAATCTATGCCGGCAGCTATGATGATCTCAGTGATTGTTTTATTGTAATCATTACTGCCGGAGCAGGACAAAAGCCGAATGAGACACGTCTTGACCTCGTAAATAAAAATATTAGTATTTATAAAAATATTATTCCCCAGATAGCATCTGTTAATAAAGATTGTATTCTTTTGGTTGTTTCAAATCCTGTAGATATTCTTACTTACGCTGCAATGAAAATATCAGGATTTCCAAGCAGCAGGGTAATAGGATCCGGTACAGTACTTGATACAGCAAGACTTAAATATCTGCTCGGAAATCATCTTGGTGTTGACAGCAGAAGCGTACATGCCTTTATTATAGGAGAACACGGTGACAGTGAACTTGCCGTATGGAGCAGTGCAAATGTATCCGGTGTTGATCTCGATGACTTTTGTGAAATATGCGGCAAATGCAATGGAGATACAATTCATGGACTTTTTGAAGAGGTACGTGACAGTGCATATACTGTTATAGAAAAAAAAGGAGCAACATATTATGCGATTGCTATGGCTGTCAGCAAAATAGTCAAGGCAATTGTCCGTAATGAAAATTCAGTATTGCCTGTTTCATGTATGGTAAACGGACATTATGGAGTTGATGATATTTGTATAGGCGTTCCTGCAATAGTCGGAAGTAACGGAATTCAGAAAGTTCTTGATGTCAGACTTAATGATGACGAAAATCAGAAGCTTCATGAATCTGTTGATAAATTAAAAAAAGTAATCGAAGGATTGGATCTGTAAGAATATTTCTGATAAGGTTCTTACAGTTAATTATATAGAAAAGCAGCTTCTTAAAAGTAATACCATTTTAAGAAGCTGCTTTTATTCATCGTTTTTCTTTTTCTTCTTATAACGGTCTTCTTCACTGAATATACATCCACAATATTTCTGCATATACATTCCGAGTTCTCTCGCTGTATCCTGACCTTCTCTGAATCCTACACGAAAGTCATGGTAAGAAAATTTAACGCCATATTTTTTGGCAGCTTTTTCTGCTGTCTGACAAAGCAGTTCATGATTCTGGTATGGACTTACAAGGAGAGTGGTTGTAAAGCTTTCAAAACCATTTTCAGCTGCATATTTCGCAGTTTCATCAAGACGGACATTGTAGCAGTATGCACATCTGTTATCAAAGTCAGGATAAACTCCGTTTATAAAGCTTCTTAATCCGTATTCGTTTTCAACAATGAGTTTGAGATTAATTTTATGGGCGTAATCAACAAGTGTATTTTTTCTCATTTTATATTCTGTAAATGGATGAATATTTGGATTATACCAGAAGCCAACTGGTTCGATACCTTCATTTCTGAGTGCTGAAATACAATACACTGAGCATGGAGCACAGCAGATATGAAGAAGTAATTTTTTATTATCCATAATTTTTGTCAGATGCTGATTTTATTCAGAACAGTACCTGAAAGCTCCTTCCATGTAAAATAATTATCATCAATAATCATGTACTGATGTTCTGAATTTTCTTTTGGAATCGAAACAGAACCCGGATTAACGTAGAATATGTCTCCATTTTTCCTGAATGCCGGAATATGCGTATGTCCGTTAAGTACAATATCATTTTTATTGACGGGAGGAAGATTCTGTTCATTGAAATTGTGACCATGAGCCGCAAATATCATGCGGTTCTGGACATACAGAATACAATACTCTGCCATAATTGGAAACTGAAGAACCATCTGATCAACATCCGTATCACAATTTCCTCTGATACATAAAATATTTTCTTTAATGTTGTTGAGCATTTGTATAACTGCTTTTGGTGAATATTCTTCAGGTAAATCATTCCTTGGACCGTGATACAGTATATCACCGAGCAGGAGAAGTTTGTCCGGATGTTCGTTTTCAAATGCAGTAATAAGTTTACGGCAGTATTTGGCTGAGCCGTGTATATCAGATGCAACCATAAGCTTCATAGCATATAAATCCTTTCTGTTAGACATACAAATCAACACATAATCTATTTTAAAAGATGTTTTAGTTTTTTATAAATTACTGATCCCTGTTCCTGTCCGAATATTGCGACAATCCGGCGGTAAAAGTCCTGTTTGTCTGATATTTTTTCAATATTAATATCATTGTATATCTGGTTGCCTTGTTCTTTGCCGAATTTTCTTGCAAGATAATTTTTAAAAGCCTGTTTATCCGATATTTCTGACATGCTTGTAAGTGTTTTCCCTATACAATCAGTGGTCATATTCTCGTTTTGTATGTTATCTCGATTATTCGCAATTACATCCGGTTCAGGATCATGAGAGATGGAGCACTTACATATCACTGAAGCATTCATATCAAGGCCTTCTATTTTGTTTTTCCAGAATTTCAATATATGCTGATAACCCATATCTTTACTTATAATATAGTAGTTATCATTATTGTTTGCTGAAATCAGATATCCCAGATATGTTGCAAGCTGAAAGTCAAGAGCATTTTTACCGCCTGATGAAATTCTGAAATATTCAAATTTAGCATGGCTTGAACATATAGCCTGATGAATCTCAATAGAAATTTTATTGGAATTTATACTGTAAAATATTATTACATTATCTTTTTCTGTAAGTTCAGAAACACCATCAAGTCCGTCTGAACCCACATTTTCAAAGTCAATAAGATACGTGGACAATTGATCACCTCATATATTTAATTTATTCCAGACCGCTGAGATCAAGAGTGCCCTCAGTAACCTGTATTACATCATGTTTTCCGGCTTCTATTTTCTGATTTACCGGCCATCTTGTTACCATATCGTCATTACACGTAGCAGTAAGCATTACGGAATACTGATCAAATAATTCACCGTAATATCCGTCAGATGATGGTTTGAATTCCGGGTCTTGTTTAATTGCTTCTGAATTTAGTTTTTCAAGACATGTCTTCATCCACTCTGCGTACACATTTTCGTCTTCAGGGCGGTCAACTGCAACAATAATAATATTAAAGAAATCATTTTCGTTAGCAGGAGGAGAAATTGATATATCCATTTTAGGATAATCGCCTTCAGTAAAGAATTTGATTGTGTCGTCTGAACATTTTTTGAGATCAAGGGTATCTGATATATGAACTTCACCTGTTGGTCCTGCTTTTGCTGTTACAGAAGATGAACCAGAATTATAGGAAACTGTTGTTTTTTTATCATCCTTGCATCCGGTCAGGGTAATGAGTGATAAAATTAAAATAGAACATGCTAATTTTTTTAACATACGATATAACCTCCGTATTTTTATTTGTTTGAAAAAGTAATTATTCAGCCATATGTATAAGTTACAAATATATACCCGAAGGTCCAGGGCGACCGGAAAGCCCAGTCGATTCCGCAGAATCGAAACCCCTGCCAAATTCATAACTTAACCGTAGCAGCTGAATAGTAATTATCTTTATGACATGTAAAGAACAGAACCTGATTGAGTCTACTGTATTCTGATATAAATTCAAAGCCTTTGAGTGCACGTTCAGAGTCATATTGAATAAATACGTCGTCAAGAAACAATGGTATCTGATTTCTTGTAATCATATCGGCTATGGCCAGGCGAAGTGATAAATAGGCCTGTTCTGCAGTACCACTGCTTAAATATTGCCACTGATGTATTTTCCCTGTTGTGTTTTCTGCTGCATTTATATCAAGATTTTTAGAAACAAGTATTTCTGAATATTTTCCATTTGTAAGATGAGAAAATATTTTTTTTGCTTTATTATTAAGCCTTGGACCAAATGTCTGACGTATTTCATTTCCTGCTTCTTCAAGTGCTGAAGATGCTATTTCAATGGTCATGTCAAATTGATTCATATCAGTTATAATCTTTTTAATTTCTGCGATATCATTTCTGATATTTTCAGGACATTCAGATATATGATACTGTGAACTTATTTTTGAACGGATATTTATAATATCCTCATTAAGCTTTGAAATTTCTTTTCGGGTAATTTCAAGATTTGTTTCAAGTACTTCAAGCTGCTGATCACTGAGTAGCCTAGGACCTGATTCCTTTGTAATTTCAGAAAGCTTTTTTTTCAGACTGATCATTTTTTCTCTTATAGTCTCAGGTGTGTCATCAAGGTTGTCCTCATCATATTTGGAGTTGAGAATTGCCTGAGTTTTTTCAATTTCAGAAATGACAGACTGTGCATCTGAGATATATGCTTCTATTTCAGTTATGCCAGATGCTTTTTTGTATGAAGAAAACAAAGTCATCAGATTAATATTTAATTGTGTAATTTCATTGCTTGTTGAATTGAGTCGTTCATTAAGATTAGACTGTTCATTCATCTTTTGCTCATTCTGCGAGATAAGTTTATTGTTATGTATTTCAAGATCGTGTTTTTTTTGTTCAACTTCTGCATATTCGTCGTTTAAAAGCAGAATATCCTGCTTGATTTTTTTAATTTTTTCATTGTATTCAGATTTAAGCGTTTCAAATTGATTGTATATTTTTTCATAATCAGGTGCCGCTTTTTCTGAGCCAGAATTATTTTCAATCTTTTTCTTTTTAGAAGATCCAATAATTTTTTCAACAGTAAAAATTATTGCAGTTGAAGGAATAAGGGCTATCAGAATAAACGGACTTCTTACAAATACAGCAAGTATAACAATAAATATCGAAACAACAGGAAGCAGGTAATTAATCATCAGACTGTTATTATGAGATTCCATATCTGCCAGGTGTTCCTTATAAAGTTCTTCTTTCATATGTGTCTGAGCAAGCTTGTTATCAAGTTCAGAAAGAGATGAATCAAAATTCTCAAGTTCTTTTTCACAATCTGAAATTTTTGTTTTGATCTCCTTTTTTCTGTCGGAAAGGATGTCAAGCTCAACATAGTTTTCCTGAATTTTTTCATCCAGATGAAGTTCCAGAACATCATTTGATAATGAATTGAATTCTGACTTTTTTTCTGAATAAATGTTTTTAAGAAAATTTATTTTTGAAAGCATGCTGTTACATTCATCAAGAAACTGATCATTTACAATAAATTTTCCGTTTGAAATTTTACTGTACAAATTATCAATTTTATGCTGAAGTTCATTTTTAGCAATATTTTTACGGTTCTGAACTTCAAGAGAATGAAGCTCTCTGATTATCTGCTGCTCTTTTATATGAAGTGAGATTTTATCTGAGTATTGTTTTTTTAATTTTAAATGATCACACAGGGAGCGATAAAATTCTTCATCTGTGAGCTTCTTTTGTTCTGTTATTTCTGCATCCGCAAGAAGTTCTGTTTTTTCTGAAAGCTGCTGCGTCAGTTTATCAAGAGCACCTGCTTTTCCACTTTTTGAACGCAGTTCTTCATGTGCTGTTTTCAGACGTTTTCTGACTATTTCGTATGAAACTGCATCATCGCATGATGTTGCAAAATTCATAAGACGTTTTGATATTTCGTCATCTTTGTCAGATCCTGTAATCACAGACGTCATTCCGCCTATAAATACACTTCTTTCAAATGCCGAAGCACCAAGACCGAAAAATTGTTCACCGACATCATATTTGCAGCTTATCGGTTCTTCAGTTCCTGTATCTGTATTCCATAAAGTGACTGTATCACTTATATTGGAACTGCCGAATTCACGTTCTAATCTGTAGTTTATATTCAGAAAGTTAAATTCAATAAAACCGCCCATAGGACTTCCATCCCATGGAGCATATTTCTTTCTCGGGTTTTTATTAATGTCAGATGATTTTGCAGTTGAACCGTAAAACATCATTTTAATAAAATTCATCACTGTTGTTTTGCCAGATTCATTATCACCATATATAACATTCATCCCCGGTTTCAGGTCAAGTCTGAAATTTTTTAGCTTTCCGAAATTTTTTATGTATATGGTCCTAATTTTCAAAAAAATCACCTCGAGGTTACTGATCTTGTATATCGGAATGTGCAGGGTGACAAAGTTTAGTTTACTTATAGATATAAATTACACAATTTTAATTGTAACATAAATCTTATAAAAATTCAAACGAAAAATATGGAATAATTTTAAAAACACTTAAAATTGTAAATTTACAGATTAAATGTGAGATGGGTGAGTTTTTAAGTATAATAACAAATAAAATAATAAAAAAAATGATAATCTCAAACACTATTTCATAGATCGGA
>CALMUA010000021.1 GCA_937872775.1 uncultured Ruminococcus sp. | reverse complement strand
GTGTCCGATACAGGCATATACATTTTGACCCTCTAACCTGTATTTTTTACGCATCATCTGTCGGATATCGTTATTATAACTGTATTTTTTTATGTTTATTCCATTGTTAATTACAATCCCGTTTTTTTTAAAAAAACTCTCTCCGTATAAACATTCCCCTGCTGCATTTCCGCAGGCAATATATAACATAGAGTATTTTTTAATCCAATATTGAGATAACTTTAAATAGCAATTTTTTATAAGTGTTTCAATTTTGTTTTCAGTAAACTTTCCATCGTTTGCACTATGAGAATGTGATATTCTTATTGGTATACCTAATTTAGCAGAATACTTCAGCACAAAGCCGTTATGAAACATCATATGAGAATGAACTATATCATAAGGACCGTATTGATCAATAATATTCTTTAAATCACTTTTATACTTACTGATATTTTTTGGTGAATAATTCATATGAATAACTGTTCCGCCCAGACTTTTTACTTCATCCTCGTAATGCCCGATGTTATCACCATATACTAAATAATGAAACTCAAATTTATCTCTATCAATATAACGATATATATTCATTGCAACAGTTTCTGCACCACCAATTTTAAGGTTTCCAACTACCTGCAATACTTTGATTTTCATCTATATCACCTCAGCTTAATATTTTTTACTTACAAGAAAAATATAATTTTACATTAACCTATAAATACGAGAAAAAAGAAGCATAACAAATACATTTTGATGTTTTAACGTTTGTTGCATCAGGAATGCTTTATTAATCGGATGAAAATGACAAAGATTAATTGCATTTAAATATATTTCATTTGATAACCCGTTTTTTATGTCCTTTTTTATTTCACTATATTTTTGATTTGAATTAAATCGGGAAAGGCATACTAAAAAAACTTCATGGGCTACTTTACGGTTAAATTGTTCATATAGATCTTTTTCCTCTAAATTCACATATTTCTTAATGTGATTTGCAATTATAGCTGGATAATTCCAGTTAAAAACTTTTCGTCCTTTTGTAGCAGACTCCATATTATATCTATAGTAATATAAACATTCTTTCATAAGAAATAATGATTGTGCATGATAAACACAAGGAATAATAGTTGCACCATCTTCTCCGATTGTTGCATTTTTATCTACTAACATGTATTTTTTAATAAAATCACACTTAATTGCTTTTCCCCATAAACTTGGAGGAAAATATAAGGCTTTATCTGTTTGTATAAGTGAAGGTAATATCTCTTTTTCAATATCTGATCTTGAATAGTATCCCATTCTGTATTTTAATTCAGAATTAATAAACTCCTTACCATTATCACAAACATATCCATAACACACAATATCCGGATGAGTATCGTCTATAGACTTAGAGACTAATTCTACACAATTATTTTCCATCCAGTCATCACTATCTACAAAAATGATATATTCCCCTTTTGCAATTTGTACACCTCTTTGACGTGCACTTGACACACCACCGTTTTCCTTATGTATTACCACTATCCGACTATCTTTTTTAGAATAATCATCGCAAATAACAGGAGACCCATCTGTTGAACCATCATCAACAAGAATAATCTCCATATTATTATACTTTTGATTGATAATGCTCTCAAGACATTTACTTAAATATTTTTCGACATTATAAACAGGGATAATTATACTAAAAAAAATAGAACTCATCTTATACTCCTTATGATTATTATTTTATTAAAACAAGAACTGATTTGTTTTTAACATGGTAAATATGTAACCCGATGTCTTGAATATCAGAGTCATATGCCTGGATTATAAATACATAAACTATTTACAAATTCATTTTTCCTCATATATTTGTTTCAAATTAATTTTAACAGCTTCCTTATCAAATAGTTTAATCTTTTTTTTATTATAAACACCCATATTAAACCTCAATTGCTTGTCATTTACAAGTTCAATAATTTCACTCTGCAATTCTATACTATCATCGGGTTTAAATAAAAAACCACCTTTGCAATTATCTATTAAATCAATATTTCCTCTTATATTACTACAAATAACAGGCAAACCACAAGCCATAGATTCCATTAATGATACTGATAAACCTTCTCTGAATGATGGAAAAACAAAAATATCTGATGATTTATATAAATTTAAAACATCTGTTCTGTAACCTAAAAAATGAACCTGATTTTTAATATTCAAGTCTTTTGCAAGCTGTACTAATTTTTCTTGCCATTCACCAAAGCCAGCAATCATATAGTGTACTTTATCATCTTTTATTTTTGCCAATGCTTGTAGTACAATTTGATGATTTTTATTTTCATTAAGTTCTCCAACTGAAAACAATAGAATTGCATCATCAGGTATTAACAAAGATTTTCGGATCTCATTCTTGTCACACTCAACATTAAAGATTTTCTGCAAATCAATTCCAACACCTGGTACATAAAATACTTTTTTTGCCTTCATCTTTTTTTGAGCAATACTGTAATCCTCATGATTAATTGTTATCAGTGTATCTGTAAATCTTGAACATACTTTTTCAACTGGATAATATAAAGCCCAATTTTTTAAAGGAGCACCTTTAAAAAAATGAAATCCATGAGCTGTATAAAAGACTTTAGTACCTTTTTTTCTTACTTTTATACATGCTAATCTTGTACATAAAGAAGCATTAGGTGTATGTGTATGCACAACATCATAGTTTCCTTCGCCGACAATCTTTTTCAGCATTTTATAACCTACTATATTGTTTTTACTGAATGGTGAACGTGAAAACGGTATATGATGTACTATGCATCCCAAATCATTGTAAATTTCAGATACAGGCTCTGTACAATTACATGCTAGTTCTACACTATTTCCTTCATTAATAAGCATCTTTATATGTTCAATAAAGAAAGTCATTGTTGCTGAAATTGTCGTAACATATAATATTTTCATATAAATACATCCTTTATATCTTGTTATACTTTTAATGCTATATTTTACTTTGAACACCATGTTGATTTATTGTAGAATATTATCAGAGTTTACATGCTACTTAATATCTAATCTCAATTACACAATATATCCAATAGCATTGTTCATATTATACATTTAAAAGGCCACACTTCCATTTGATACTTTATATGGCATTCACCTGCATTTTAACTATGGGATCTTCCGTATTTATATCATTTTAAAAATACGGATGCCACTTACAATTCATCTGGAAATACATTGTTTATCTGAATTTATATATACTTATTCAAAAAACTTGATAGGTTTAGCAGGACATCCGACTGCTGTACAATTCTCCGGTATATCCTTAATAACTACCGAACCAGCACCAACAATTGAATTATCACCTATTTTTTTCCCTTGAATAATCTGCATTCCTGTACCAAGCTCAGTACATGTACCAATGTTTGTATTCCCAGAGATATTTACTCCAGGATAAACCATAACAAAGCTATTTAAAACCGCATCATGACCAATAGTACAGTCCATATTAACAATTACATGTTTTCCAATATCAATATTTACCGTTAATATACTATGTGCACAAATAATAGAACCTTCACCTATAATATTTTTATCAGACATTTCAACAGAAGGATCTATTAAAGTTGCATATTCTGAATCTGGAAACCTTTCATGAATTTTATCAACAATACTCTTTCTTGTTTTTGATGCACCTACTGCACATACAAGATATGCATCAGGATATTTTTCAATAGTATCTAAACCACCTATTACTTTGTATCCGTTAAGATTTTTATCCTTTTTTTCAATACTATCATCAATAAATCCTATAATATTCCATATTGAATTCTGTTTGTTAATTCTCTCAACAAGCCATGCTACTTCTCTGCCCATACCGCCTGCACCAATAATTAATAAGTTTTTCATTTAAGTATCTCACTTTTTTCTTTTTGATTACCTTTAAAGACTTCCATAGTAGCCTCACCACTTTGGCTGATTCCGTTACGTTTTACAACATTTGCCAAGGTTAAAAAAATAATTTTTATATCACCGAAAAAAGTAATATTTTTTATGTATTCTATATCAAATTTAAACTTTTCTTCCCAACTGATTGCATTCCTGCCATTAACCTGCGCATAACCGGTTAATCCTGGTCTGACATCATGACGATGTTTCTGTTCATCATTATATCTTTCCAGATACTCTACAAGCAGTGGTCTTGGTCCGACTATTGACATATCACCCTTTAATATATTAATTAACTCCGGAAGTTCATCTAAAGATGTACTTCTTAAGATAGTACCATATCTGGTGAGCCTGTCACTATCAGGAAGCAGATTACCGTTTGAATCTTTTTCACAGGTCATAGTTCTGAATTTAATAAGCTTGAATATTTTTTCATTTTTACCTGGTCTTAATTGTGTGAAGAATGGATTTCCCTTCATTTTCAATGCACCTGATATAATCAGAATAATTAATGCAGGTGATAGAATTATCATTGCTAGTAAAGATAAAACAAAATCAAAAACACGTTTAAAACAACATGCATACATATCTATATATCTCCCCTAAAAGCAGGAACAAATAACCTTTATTACATGTTCTTGTTCTTCTGCAGTCATTTTTATATCTGACGGCAAGCAAAGGCCATGACTAAAAATATATTCATTTACAGGTTCTTTTTCAACAAAAATGAAGTCATTATCGGCATATAGAGGCTGCATGTGCATCGGCTTCCATATAGGACGTGACTCAATATTTTCCTCATTAAGTTTATTATATATATCAATTGGAGAAATTTTGCATTCACAGTTAACAAGCATACATGAAAGCCAGAAATTAGGACTTGAATACGTAAGAAACGGATTCATAGAAACAGGGATATCTTTCATTCCCTCTGCATATCTGTCATAAATCTGCGTTTTTAATTTTTTATGTTCCTCTATATGCAATAACTGACCTCTGCCTATACCTGCAACAACATTACTCATTCTATAGTTATAGCCAACTTCGCTATGTTGATACCATGGTGCCGGGTCACGTGATTGAGTTGACCAGAATCTTGCTTTTCTGATAGCTTCTTCATCATCCGCAAGAAGCATTCCACCACCAGAAGTAGTTATAATCTTATTTCCGTTAAAACTGATTGCATTATACTTTCCAAATGTACCTGTCTGTATTCCCTTATATGTAGCAGAAAGACTTTCCGCAGCATCCTCAATAAGTATAGCATTATTTTCATCACATATTTTTTTTATCTCATCAAGCTTTGCTGGAGTACCGTAGAGATTAACTATTACTACACATCTGCATTCAGGATATTTTTCGAACCCCTTTTTCAAAGCAACTGGATCCATGTTCCATGTTTCCCGCTCCGAATCTACAAATACTGGAATAGCACCTTCATACACTACAGGATTAACAGTTGCTGCAAATGTCATATCCGAGCATAGAACCTTATCTCCCCTTTTCACGCCTGCAAGTTTTATTGCTAAATGAAGAGCTGATGTACCACTTACACATGCCGCAGCATGATTAACGCCAATATAATCAGCCATCTCTCGTTCAAAACCATCTACATTAGCCCCAAGAGGAGCTATCCAATTTGTATCAAATGCCTCTTTGATAAATTTTTGTTCCTCACCATGCATTGTTGGCGAAGATAAAAGGATACGTTTCTGAGCCATTACTTTCACCTTTAATTCAATATAAAATTTTTTTTGATTCCAATAAAATTTTATGCTAATAAATATCATAATAAAATACTAT
>CALMUA010000020.1 GCA_937872775.1 uncultured Ruminococcus sp. | reverse complement strand
ATAATAGATTTCATTTGTCAACAAAAAAATCTCTATTTTTTTGAGTTTGTTCAATTATAACATAATATCGCTGTAATACTTTCAAAAACTATATATTTTCTATAGCAGACTGCTTATTTTTACATAAATCTATTGAAAGAAATTTTGTATTATGATATAATGAAATATATCTTTTTTGTATATGTATTATGTTTTATTTTTGGGGATTCAACGTATGATATTTTATACATTATACATTATACTATTTTAAGGGGTGATTTTTTTGGACATTAATAATTTATATGACATTATTCAGACAGCCCGCGAAAGGAAAACTTCTGATATTCATTTTACGGTAGGTCTTCCTACGGTATTCAGAATACACGGTTCACTAAAACCATGTGATATTGAACTTTCAGATAATGATGTTTCCGATCTTATATTTTCAATGCTTGACTACAATCAGAAAGAACTGCTTGAAAGTGGTGAAGATCTCGACTTTGCACTTCAGTCACCTGACGGGGGAAGATGCAGAGTCAATGTATTCCGTGCCAAAGGTAAGTATGGTGCAGTACTGAGACTTCTCAACAATAATGCACCATCCTTGGATGCTATGGGACTTCCTGAAGTACTCAAAACCCTTGTAAATGAACCAAGAGGTCTGATTCTTGTAACAGGTCCTACAGGAAGCGGTAAATCAACAACACTTGCTGCAATGATCAATGAGATAAACGACAATAAGCCTGTACATATACTGACTATTGAGGACCCTATCGAATATGTTTATACTCAGAACAAATCTACTATCAGACAGCGTGAAGTAGGATCAGATGTAAAGGACTTCAATGCTGCACTGCGTTCCGCTCTTCGTGAAGACCCTGATGTTATTCTTATCGGTGAAATGCGTGACTATGAGACAATATCTCTTGCACTTACTGCTGCGGAAACCGGACATCTTGTTATGGGAACACTTCATACGACAAGTGCACCACAGACTATAGACAGAATTATCGATGCCTGTCCTCCTCATGCACAATCACAGGTGCGTACCATGCTTTCTACAACCTTAAGGGGTGTTATTTCCCAGTGTCTTGTTCCGCTCGCAGACGGAAACGGACGTATTGCTGCAACAGAAATACTTATTGGTACAGATGCTGCAATGAACCTTGTAAGAACTGCAAAATGTCATCAGCTCGTTTCTACTATTCAGATGGGAAAATCTCTCGGAATGCATACCCTTAACTCAGACCTTGCAAAGCTTGTACGGGATAAGAAAATCACAAAGGAAGCCGCTCTTGAATGCTCAACAGACAAGAACGAGCTTACACAGACTATGAACGATGCTATGATATTTTAAGGCACTTTGCTCTTTTGTCTGAAACGATAAAAATTTTATTATTATCATATATGTAAATACATACAAATTGTTAAAGTAATATACTTATCCATATAGCATCAGCTGATTTAATATTGGCTGATGTTATTTTTTTATATAGAAAAAGACGATCATATTTTCACGGTTTTATAGATATTAAAAACCGGGTTATATGATCGTCTTTTATTTGTATTTACTAATATGAAAAATCTATGTTTAACTTTTGTTCTATGCCTATAACTTAATACTGCTGTTTTATCTGGTCTTTTATCAAGTTATATATATCATTAATGATTTTTTAATTGAAAAAATGTTATTTTATTTTTGTATGGATATATTCCATTAAGATCATAGCAAACTATTACACCATAATTATCTTTTAAATATACGTTATAAGAATTATAGCCCAAATTATCGAATTCAACTATTTTGCTTTCTTTTAAATCATAAACACATGGTATCTGTGTATAGTTTCTGCCAGAGCTAAGTCCAAGAATTTTATCATTAGAATCAGATACAAATATTTGCCTTCCACCAGTATAGGAACTTATTATTGTATTTTGAGAACTAAGTTCTTTTATTGATGTAAATGTTTCATCTTCCTGATACAATCCATAAAGTTGATTATTTGCACAATATACATCAATACAGTTTGGTTCAATATCATATTTAAAATTATTATTACCTTCAATAACCTGTATTGTATCTTCTACACCTGTTTCAGGATTTGTAATAAGGGCTGCAACTGAACCGTTTATTAGTACAGGCATCAAAGCATTTTCACGAACAGTAGTCAATTCACCAGTTGCAAAATCGTACTTATAGACAGCACAATCCTTATCAGATAACGTTTCAAATCGTGTATACCCATCAAAATAGAGGCAATTATTATAAATCACAAAATCATGACTTGTTAAAATTATATTTTCATATATAACCTTTGATTTTTTTTGTTTAATATCATAATATGACAGTGAAGATGGTGCATTAGGATTACTTATGTACTCCATATAATCTCGCTTTTGAATAATAAGATAATCATCAGTAAAACATCTTACCATGTCATCTTCTGTGATATCACGTATTGCTGAATATGTTTTATTTACAAAATTATATATACCTACCTGACTGTTACCGAGTCTTATATATACACTTTCTTTGTCTCTTATATCTTGAACCACATAGTTTTCATATTCCTCTATTTTTTCAGGCATTGGCATTAAATATGGATCACTGTACTCATATGCATCTTGTATTGAATTTTTTTCTACAAACAGATTATAATTATTATCCTCAAATTCTCGATACGCATCAACTGGTAAGCTAAGCTCTTCATTTTCCCTATCACTGTAATCATAGCGTGATGATGCTATTTTCCATTCGCCGTCTTCCTGTATAAAATTAAATATAACAGAATTTGCGGAACCTTCTGATCTATATCTCTTGACTGCTGTAAATGTATCTTCAGTAACATTGATTATTTCAGCAGGGAAATCCACCCAGTTATCAAACCACCATGATTTTTCTTCTTTTGGCCTTATATAAAGTTTCCCATCATTCTCTAAAAAAATCGTTTCAATTAACATACTGCAGTCTTCATCAGCTAATTTTTTACAGTATATATCTTTAATAAAATCATATACGTCCTGTTTGCTTGAAAATCTGGGATCCGAGACTTTATAATAGGTTACTCCGTCTACTGAATATTCATCACTATAATCTATATTTGCCCGCATTTCGCCGTAGTGTGTAAAGACATTCTCGGCTTCCTGATACTTTAAAGCCATCTCGTCTGTAATTGTTTCATATTTTGCATTCTCATTTGTTTCCGTATTTTGAGTCTCCGTATTTTCTGTTGTCTGAGATACTGATGTCTGGATAGTTTCCTCAGGCTGTGATGTTACTACAGGATTTTTGGTGTCCAGATCTGATGTTTTTATATTGTTCTTTATAAGTACTAAACCCGTGACAAGAATTAAACATGCAGCTGCTGCAAATGCTGTTTTATGCCATTTAGGCGCCGTATATTTTTTTACTTGTGCTGATTTTTCAATTTTATTATTATTGTCTGTACCTTCTGAAATACCCATTTTCTTTTCACAGAGCTTTAATATTCTTTCTTTTGCCGCATTATCAAGACCTACGGAACACTCTGATATTTCTTCTACGGTTTTATCACTCATCATATATAAATCCGGCAATC
>CALMUA010000019.1 GCA_937872775.1 uncultured Ruminococcus sp. | reverse complement strand
AATTTACACATAAAATTTAAATTATTAATCCTATAAATTTTATTCCACAGTCTTGAAAAAAATTATATTATAAGTGATTTGCCTGTCATTTCAGCCGGCTTCGGAAGTCCTAATATCTCAAGCATTGTAGGTGCAAGGTCTGCAAGTACGCCGCTTGAAAGCTCACAGTCACCGTAGCCTGCCAATATAAGAGGTACAGGATTTGTGGTATGTGCTGTAAACGGTGAACCGTCCTCCTCATACATCTGATCTGCATTTCCGTGGTCTGCTGTAATAAGCGCTACTCCTCCCTTGGCAAGTATTGCGTCAACAACCTTTCCAAGACAAGTATCAACTGCTTCAACAGCCTTCTTTGCAGCGTCAAATATTCCTGTATGTCCTACCATATCGCAGTTTGCAAAGTTGAGTATGATAACATCAAATTTATCACTGTTAATGCATTCTACAGCTTTGTCACATACAAGAGGTGCGCTCATTTCAGGCTGAAGGTCATATGTTGCAACATCAGGAGAAGCGATAAGCTCTCTTATTTCATTATTGTATGCATTTTGTCTTCCTCCGTTAAAGAAGCTTGTAACGTGTGCAAATTTTTCAGTTTCAGCTATTCTCAGCTGTGAAAGACCCATATTGTCTATATACTCACCGAATGTATTTACAAGAGTCTGAGGTTTGAATGCAACCTCTACATTCGGAATAGTTGCGTCATATTGTGTAAAGCATACAAAGAATACAGGGAATCTTTTTCTGTCAAATCCTGTAAACTGATCATCAACAAATGTTCTTGTAATTTCTCTTGCTCTGTCAGGACGGAAATTAAAGAATATAATACTGTCGTTTTCTTTAATTGTGCCTTCCTTGCAGCATACTGAAGGAACAACAAATTCATCTGTAACATCTGACTGATACGATTTTTCCATAACATCAACAGGATCAGGATTGATATTGCCTATTCCGTCTACCATTGCAGAATATGCTTTGTTTACTCTGGTCCAGCGGTTATCTCTGTCCATTGCATAGTAACGGCCACTTATTGTAGCTATTTTTCCTACTCCGATTTTTTTCATTTCGTCGCAGAGTCCTTCAACAAATTCTTTTCCGCTTGTAGGAGGAACATCTCTTCCGTCCATAAAGCAATGAACGTATACTTTATCAAGACCTGCTCTTTTGGCAAGCTCAAGAAGTCCGTATAAATGTGTAAAATGGCTGTGAACGCCACCGCTTGAAAGCAGTCCCATAAGATGCATTGCAGAATTATGCTTCTTACAATTTTCAACTGCATCTGCAAAAGCCTTATTGTTGAAAAAATCTCCGTCCTGAATTGATTTTGTTATTCTTGTAAGCTCCTGATATACTATTCGTCCGGCCCCCATGTTTGTATGGCCTACTTCTGAATTGCCCATCTGACCGTCCGGCAGACCAACATCCATTCCGCTTGCGCCAATGATAGTATTCGGATATGTTTTCATGTACTTATCTATATTAGGTGTATTTGATGCTTTAACAGCATTTCCATAGTCGGAAGAATTGCAGCCGAATCCGTCAAGTATCAGTAATGCAACAGGTTTTCTACTCATTGATATTAACATTCCTTTCAGATAAAAGTGGTGCAGCTTTGAAAGCATCCCGACCTGAATAAAACCGGGCATAACTTTCTTAACAATATGATTAACTCAAGTAAAATCGCTCAAATCAATAACATTGGCTTTTTCAGCCCTGCACCAATGGAAGACTAGTGATTATTATTTTGAAGCTTCTTCAAGAAGAACTGCAAATTTTTCTGCAACAAGTGAAGCTCCACCGATAAGGCCGCCGTCAACATCAGACTGTGCAAGAAGTTCTGCTGCATTATTTTCATTCATTGATCCGCCATACTGAATTGTCATAGCATCAGCAGTGTTCTGATCATAGAGTTTTGCAACTGTTGAACGGATAAATGCGCATACTTCATTTGCCTGTGCTGATGTAGCTGTTTTACCTGTTCCGATAGCCCATACAGGTTCATAAGCTATAACAATATCTGCAGCCTGTTCCTTTGTAATATCCATAAGGGCAATCTTTGTCTGCATTGAAACTATCTCTTCTGTTATTCCCTGTTCACGTTCTTCAAGCATTTCACCAACACAAAGAATAACCTTAAGTCCTGCAGCAAGAGCAGCCTTTGTTCTCTTGTTCACTGTGGTATTTGTTTCACCGAAATACTGTCTTCTTTCACTGTGACCGATAATAACATATTCAACGCCCATTTCTGTGAGCATATCTGCTGATATTTCACCTGTAAATGCACCGCTCTTTTCAAAATGACAGTTTTCAGCGCCTACTTTAATGTTTGTTCCCTGTGTAAGTGCAATAGCTGTTTCAAGATTTGTATAAGGAACGCAGATAACTACTCCACATTCAGCTTCCTGTGCATAAGGGATAAGTCCCTCTATAAGTGCCTTTGCCTCAGGTCTGTTTTTATTCATTTTCCAGTTGCCAGCAATAATAGCCTGTCTTAATTTCTTGTTCATAGTATTTTCTCCTAAAATATATTTTTTAATCTTTGATAATGTCATGATATATGACTTTTTAAAGGTAAACAAAATTTTATTATTTCTGGGTATCTTTAAATTGGCCTGACATTAAAAAGGCGGAGGGTACCCCGCCTTTAATTTATTTACTTTTCTGCAATTACAGCAACGCCAGGAAGAACTTTACCCTCGAGATATTCAAGAGAAGCACCGCCGCCTGTTGAAATATGGCTCATCTTGTCAGCAAAGCCAAGCTGAACTACCGCTGCTGCTGAATCACCGCCGCCGATAATTGTTGTTGCATCTGTTTCTGCAAGTGCCTTTGCTACTGCAATTGTGCCCTTTGCAAGAATAGGATTTTCAAATACGCCCATAGGTCCGTTCCATACTACTGTCTTAGCAGATTTGCATGCATCTGCAAAAATAGCCTGTGTCTTTTCACCGATATCAAGTCCCATCTTGTCAGCTGGAATTTTATCAGAATCTACTGTCTGAACGTCTATTTCCGCATCAATAGGATCAGGGAATGAAGAAGCAATTACTGTATCTATAGGAAGAAGAAGCTTCTTGCCCATTTCTTCTGCTTTCTTTAACATATCAGCACAGTATGAAACCTTTTCCTCATCAACAAGTGATGAACCTGTTTCATATCCCTTTGCCTTAAGGAATGTATAAGCCATACCACCGCCGATAATGAGTGTATCGCATTTTTCAATAAGGTTTGAAATAACGTTAAGCTTATCTGCAACCTTAGCACCGCCAAGGATAGCTACAAATGGTCTTTCAGGAACTTCTACTGCATTTCCGAGGTATTTGATTTCCTTCTGCATAAGGTAACCTACTGCTGTTTCCTTTACAAAATCAGTAATACCTGCTGTTGAGCAGTGAGCTCTGTGAGCTGAACCAAAGGCATCCATTACAAAAATATCTGTTATTGAAGCAAGATCCTTGCTGAATGATTCTATATTCTTTGTTTCTTCTTTTCTGAAACGTGTATTTTCAAGAAGCACAACATCTCCGTCATTCATTTCTGCTACAGCTTTTTTAGCATTTTCGCCTACTACCTCATCATCTTTTGCAAAAACAATATTTTTGCCAAGAAGATCTGAAAGTCTTGCTGCAACAGGCGCAAGTGAGAATTTGTCCTCAGGGCCATTCTTTGGTTTGCCGAGATGTGAGCAAAGTATTACCTTGCCTCCGTCATCAATAAGTTTTTTTATTGTCGGTAAAGCAGCAACGATTCGGTTATCATTTGAAATAACTCCATCTTTGAGCGGTACATTGAAATCGCAGCGAACAAGAACTTTTTTGCCTTTAACATTGATATCATCAACTGTAACTTTGTTTAAGCCTGCCATTATTTAACTTCCTTTCAAAATATCATAATTTTATATGTGTTGTTTTTCGTTTAACAACCATTATTTCTATTTTATAATATTTTGCTCTGTTTGACAAGTATTATTTTAAATTTTTTTTATTTTTTGGCCATTAATGTGTAAGGCTGTTGAAAGTGCACTAAAACTATTGATTTTTAATAGCTTTCATGTTAAAATTTAATATATGGTTTAAAGTAATATAGCATTTATAAATGACATTTTTAAGCTGTAATAATTATTTTCATATCATCCTGTTTTCTGATTATATTCAGCGTATGACATTACCTTATTTAATCAAGCTGAATTTTAAAAATGAAATAAACTCTTTAAGAAATTTTTTTATATCAATTTTCTTTTTTTGTAATTTCCGAAGGGGGAACTAATTTATGAGTGTGGGATATCTAAAAAGAACTCTGGCCTTACTTACTTTATCAGGAGTGTTAACTAGTTTTGCTGTACCATTTAAAACATCTTTTCCTGTAAAAGCAGCTGACAACAGCATCGAAAACATTATCTCAGCCGCTCCGGTTTCATACGATGAAGCTATGAATATATTAAATGAAAAATCCGACCTGTCGCCAATAGATCCTGAAAAATTATCAGCTATAGATTTTGACTATACAGATGACTATCCTGAAAAATTTGATCTCCGTGAATACGGACTTGTTTCACCTGTAAAATATCAGGGCAACTACGGAACCTGCTGGACTTTTTCAGCAATTGCGGCTATTGAATCACAACTTATAAAATATCGTCCGTACATAGATCTATCCGAATGGCATTTAGCATATTTCAATTTTTACGGTGAAAATGCAATGAAGCCTCTGTCCAATATGAGCTTTTATGATGCAGGCGGACATGTTACATTTGCATCATCTTTACTTTCACAGTGGAAGGGCCCTGTAAGCGAATCTGTTCTTCCGTATGATACAAAAGAAATTGATCCGGGTCTTATGTACAAGAGTGAATTTCATGTACAGGATTCATATATTCTTAACTCATACAGTCAGTCAAAAATTACAGAAGATATTCTGACATTTTCAGTTGATCAGATAAAACATTTTCTTATCAGTCAGAAGCCTGTTTCAGTAAATTTCAGATTTGAAAATTCATATAACCCTAAAACATTTGCACAGTACTCCAGTACTGCAAATATCCCGAACCATGCTGTATTAATAGTAGGATGGGATGACAATTTCAGCAGAGATAATTTTCTTGATCCTCCCACATCAGACGGTGCATGGCTCGTAAAAAACAGCTGGGGAACTGACTGGGGAGACAACGGCTATTTCTGGATTTCATATGAAGACAAATCAATCACTGACACAAACTGCATTGATGTTGAATCAAATGATAATTACTCACATAACTATCAGCATGATACACTTGACTTTACAGCCACCATTACTGCTGACAATGAAGACAGGAATTCGTCATATATGGCAAACGTGTTTACAGCTGAAAGCTCTGAGTATGTAACAGCTGCAGGATTTTATACAACTGACAATAATGCCGATTATGAAATAACTGTATATACAGGACTCAAAGATGATGCTGATCCCACATCAGGGAAAAAAAGCACCATAACAAAAGGCAGACAAAGATACGCCGGTTATCATACAACAAAGCTCATTAATCCGGTTGAAATACGTAAAGGAGAAAAATTCTCAGTTGTTGTCAGGCTTACAAACCCCGAAATCTTTTATCCTATAGCCGTTGAGGCCGCGGTTATATTATGCGAAAATATGATTTCTACAAATGTAAGTGATATTACACAAAAACAAATCGGAGCATCATCATCATACGGTGAAAGCTTTATAAGTTCCAACGGCACAAAATGGACTGATACAAAAGGTGTCAGGATTGAAAACTCTGTAGAGAACATTTCACTTCCCGATAGTAATATAGCTTATTACCTGGGAAATGTATGTCTTAAAGCGTTCACTAATTCTGAAAACTTCGTTCATTTTTCACGTGACAGTGAAAAAATTGCCTATGGTGATACTGTTGAGTTAAGTTCACCGTACAATAATGATATATATTATACAACGGATGGAAGTACGCCTACACCGGAAAGTAATAAATACTCATCTCCGATAAAGATTTTATCTGATGTAACTATCACAGCTGCTTTGTATAAAAACAGCAGTATGGGACAAGCATATTCAAAAAAATATTCACAGGCAGATTCTGTTCTTTCAACCCTTACCGTAGATGGCACTCCTGTTGATGTTGGAAATGAAGATCAGATAAATACATATCCTCAATTTTCATTTAAAGGGATAAGCGATACAGTAGTGCTGTTTCCTATAGGAACAGGAGAAATTACAGTAAACGGGAAAAAGGTGATCTCAGGACATAACACAGATCCTATCACAATTCACGGTGGTGATAATATAATTAATATAGTATCATCAGAACCCGGGAAAAAAACAACATCCTACACACTCACGGTCTTTAAAAATTATGCAGCAATTGATTATATTAATGAAACCCTGCTGTTCAGTGAAAGTGAATGTACAGTAACTTCAGCAGACGGACATGTATTTTCAAATAATGAAAGTATCTCAGACTATTTCGGTCAGCAGCTTACTGTTACTACTCTTAAACAGTCATATTCGCTTGATGTATCTCCTGAAATTGATCTTGAAAAAGAACTGGCAGGTACCAGGATAGCATATGGTCTTGAAGTTCTTACAAAAATTTTCGATATTTCATCAAGGATGGTATTCAGCACATCTCCTGATATGTCAGAACCTGTATCAATACAAGAACGACAGTACCCGATTCTTTCAGATACCTATTTTAAAATTTATCCCGGATATGATAAAGATTTGTATTTTCAGATTCCGGCTGATGATACATCACCTTCAAGCACGGTATTTCATTTAACTATTGCGGACAGGCCTGATATTCCTGATGATATGATAGAAATATCAGAAATAACTTCCCAAAGTATAGAATTCAACATTAAAAACGCAAAAAAGTTAAGAGCTGAATATCATATTCAACGTAAAACATCAGTTGAAGACCCATTATCTGAATATGTTGAATTTACAGAAAAATGCAAAGGCGACACTACGTTTATCAGTGATCTTGCACCCGGACAGAAATATATTCTTCGCATAAGAATGAAAAAAGATGATGACTCATTTACCACAAATGTAAAATGCATTGAATTTACTACACTCGGAGATTCTGATATATGCACATTTGACTACAAAAAGGAAACTGTTATTTTCAGAGATGACATGTTCAGGGTTTCAACACAGGACGGAAAAAATCTTAACTGTTTTGACAGTATTTCCGATTATATTGGTACTGATCTGAATGTAACCAATATCAACAGCGGCAAAACATTTCAGGTAAATGTTCCTGACAGGCCCCCTACTCCAGTTATTTCGACTGATTATATGAATGGAACTTTAAATGGCAGCTTTGACGAGGCAGTAAGATTCATAAGAATAAAACAAGATGAATTTTACCCTTCATCTCCTGTTCCGGCAGAATACTTATGCAATAAGAGCGGAAATATTTCTATATACGAACTTCTTTCACGCGGTTACAGATCAGGTGATCAGCTTTTTTTCTATATTGATGCAACAGAAACTTCTTTTGCATCGAAAAAATTTCCGGTTGTTGTTCCTCATTCATACAAAACACCAAAGCAGCTTCTCAATATTATAAAATATACAGATACCAGGATAATACTTGAAGAACACGAGGGACTTGAATACGGCATACGAACAACATATGATGAAGAGTTTTCATGGCAGGATTCTTCTGTATTTACGGATCTTTCGCCGGATATGTACTACTTGCTTGCAGTCAGATACAAAGCATCACCAAATTCCCTGTATTCACAGTGTACATACAACTCCATATCTACATTAAAATCTGAATATCTGCCGGGTGACATGAACAATGATGATACACTATCTGTAGCAGATATCATAATACTCAAAAAAGTACTTATCATTTCCGTTATACCTGATTCACAGCAGAAGAGATGTGCTGATGTAAACAAAGACGGTCGTATAAATCTGATAGATTATCTTCGTCTTTCAAGAATTATTTTAAACACACAATAAAAAACATACAAATGTCATACAAATATATTATCATACAGGAGAATTACAAATGAGGATTTTAATCATTGAAGACGAAATTGCCCTTGCGGATGCATTTGAACATATAATGCAGAAAAACAAATATCTTACAGATGCATGCTATGACGGAATAAGTGGTCTTGACTGTGCACTTTCAGGTATTTACGATGTTATTATACTTGATATAATGCTTCCGAAAATGAATGGCTTTGATGTATTACGTTCATTGAGAATAAATAAAATCTCAACACCTGTACTGCTGCTTACTGCAAAGGATGAAATTGCTGATAAGGTAACCGGACTTGATATTGGTGCTGATGATTATATGACAAAACCATTCAATACTGATGAACTACTTGCCAGAATACGCTCACTTGGAAGACGTGGAAGCAGTACAGTATGCCAAAATAATCTTTTGTTCAGTGATATTTCTCTTAATATAAACACCTATGAATTATCATGCAGCACTGATTCTCTCAAGCTCGGTCTTAAAGAATTCTGCCTTATGGAGCTTTTTTTTAAAAACGGTACAGCTGTCATCAGCAAAGAACAGCTTATCGAAAAAATATGGGGATACGATTCGAATGCCGAATATAACAATGTTGAGGTCTATATTTCATTTTTAAGAAAAAAGCTTTCGCATATCAATTCAACAGTTATAATAAAAACCGTAAGAGGAGTAGGCTACTGCCTTTGCTCCGGGAAGTGATGTAAATGATAAAAAAGCTGAAAATACGTTTTGTACTTGTTAATATGCTTATACTATCTCTGGTGCTTTTTGCTACCCTGAGTGGTATTTATGTTCTTATGTTCAATTCTGAAATAAATATGTCAGAAGAAATAATGGATACACTTATAGAAAATCATAAGAAAAATATGCCACATGACCGTATGCCTGACCGAACACCGGATATTACTCAGTATAGTCTTTCAGGTACAGGACTGTATAATCCAGAAAAAATGTCACATGCAACACCGCTTTTTTACGATGCAGATTCAAATATCTATGAAAACTTAGAAGCCGGATATAATAACCATAATGATAATTTTGACTGGGATGCATGGAACAAATACTGGCAGGATTACTGGGCATATTCCGGCGGGTGGAATCCGCAGCCGGATGACGCTTTTTCAGGTGTTCCTCCATTTATTCCTCCTAAGTATCCTCCATATGATCCTGATTGGAAACCTGAATTTCCTCAAATAACAGAAATGACAAATACTCAGCCTGATACAACAACAGTTGAACCACCAGAACAAACAACACATCATTCAGAACAAAAACAGCAATATACACAGATTGTAACACAGTCACCGCCTGAAAATCTTAAAGGGCCGGATGTTTCTGAAGTTCCTGCAATAGCAGATGTCCCTGATAATACCGACAGCGTTGAATCTACACTGGATTCTGATCACGAGCAGACAACAGCTGTTACATCTGTTACCTCATCATCGTCATTATCTGCACCAGTAACCACTACACCTGTTTATACAAAATCATCTTTACCAAAACCTGAAACCACAAAATACAACGGTAATCTCGTGCGCTCACATATTTTTATAAGACTGAGTCCAGACAAAAAAGAAATACTTGACATATCATATCAGTATTTTTTTCAGTATAACACGGATGACACCAAGAGTGATTACGATGTTAAAATAAGAAATGCTATAGAAAATATTGTAAAGTCAGGAGACAGAAGCGGAAAATATAAAATTGACTCTGTAGCATACAGATATAAATTCAACAATTCCCCTGATCAGAAAGAATGCTTCCTGATTATTTTAGACCGCTCAATTGAAATATCCACGCTTAATCGTCTTATGATCATATTTATAATAATAGGATGTATTGGTCTTGTAATAGTATTCTTCATAAGTATTTTTCTCGCAAACTGGGCGATAAAGCCTATTGAAATAGCATGGAACAAACAAAAACAATTTATTGCAGATGCATCACATGAATTAAAAACGCCGCTTACTGTTATTTCAACAAACACAGACGTTGTTCTTTCAAATCCTTACGATTCAATTAAAAGTCAGGAACGCTGGCTGAAATATATCAAAGCAGAAACACTGAGAATGTCAAAACTCGTAAATGAGCTTCTGTATATCGCTAAATCAGATACGAATCAGATCAAAATGGAAATGTCAGAATTCAATATTTCAAATACCATATCAAGCATATGTCTGGTATTTGAACCTATGGTTTTTGAGGCTGGTAAAACACTTGTTTCTGATATATCTTCACGTTTAAAATTTTATGGTGATGAGGACAGGATAAAACAACTGGTAACTATTCTTCTGGATAATTCAGTGAAATATTCACTTATAAATTCACAGATATCCGTTTCACTGTTCCAGAACAATCAGGGTAAAATTAAATTCTGTATATCAAACAAATGCGAAGAACTTTCTGACGAAAACATTTTAAAACTATTTGACAGATTTTACAGAGTTGATGATTCAAGGAACAGCAAAACAGGCGGAAACGGACTTGGACTCAATATAGCCCAGACAATAGCAATGCAACATAATGGAACAATAACCGTTCAGTATAACTATGGAATGATATCATTTATCGTGACATTATAACTCAGGCAATATGTCATACGTCTCATTAAATAAGTGAGAACAAAAAAATACTAAAAAAAACAGACTACATTACGGTAAAACCAACATAATGCAGTCTGTTTTTATTTTGTTACTACTGAGCCGACATATCTGATATGTTATCAAATATACAGAAGGGAGAATCCTTCAAAAACCCGGTCATTTTAAAGCACCTTAACCTTAAGGCATAATAGTAATCTTATTTTATCTTATCAACTATATATATCTGCTCCGTATCACAAGCATCGTTACTGAATCCCATACATATTATTCGGCTTTCATTGATGGGATACAGTGTCTGAACATCTATATCCCAATTAATTTTTTCAATATCGAACACTTCTGTTGATTCATCTGATTTCAATGAATATCCATATAATATGTTATCTGTTTTATAATAAAAATTGTATTTTTCATCGCCCTGATATATAACACAATTTTCAGTTGATATTGCTTCTGTCTGTGCCTGAATTTCTTCTTCTATCACCATGCCGTTATTTTCATCAATTTTACTGATAAATATTTTTTTATCCTTAACTCCCACAACACATACTGTTCCGTCGGTCAGTGATGCCATTTTTATATTTTCAAGTGATTCTGATAATGGTGACGTATTTTTTATATTTCCGTTTTTATCAATAACAGTAAGAAGTGTTCTACTATCTTCTTCAGTTTCTCTTTGATATAAAATAAAAATATCATCATCATTATCAGTTATAATATCCTCAACAAAAATTTGATTTTCATTTCCTAATTCATCAGAAAGATCCATTCTGTCAAGCAATTTTCCGCTACTGTCAAATTTGTCAACTGTATAAGACTTTATATAAGATAAATCATTGTCATCTGATCTTATTTCAGCACTTTCAAAGCAATATATCTGATCTGTACCTGATACATGAATGTTTTCAATATATCCGTCCTTATTCTGTGAAGTAAGCCTTATCTCATTATTTACTTTTCCTGTCTCATCCATTACAAATATACTGATGCTGTTGTCATCTGAATTTTCAGTGTTAACAAGCATATTGTCACCGCAGATAGAATAGCTGGTGATATTTGAGAATTCAGCACCAAGCTCTTCATCATAGGTGAAAAGCATACTGCTCTCTCCTGTCTGAAAATTATAGCCGTATAATCCTTCATTATTAAAAGTCTGATAAATTACATCATATTCATCTGTACTACCAAAAAACACTGCTGCATCCGGAATTTCATAACTGTCGATAACATTTCCGTCAAGCTCATCTATGTGTAATATTTTACGTGACAGATTATTTGCAAAAAATGCTGCGTACAGATTTCCGTCTGAGGTCATAAAACAGTCTGATATGCCTGATCCGGTATCATCTTCTCCAAAATTTTCAGTCTCAAACTGTATTTTATAATCGTCTGAAAATTTATAAAGCTTTGTTTTGATTTCAGTCATAGTTGATGAGGTAAAGGGCTGGGCATTGCAGCATGATACAGCATAATAAGATTTTCTGCCATCAGGAATTATTCTTGTAATCTGCTCATTTTCCTGAAGTCCAAGCTTCTGATTAAGATTTACCGTTTCTTTAAGTGTGAGATCTTTATTATATATACTCAGTGTACTTTCACTTGAAGGATCATTGAAAACGGAATCCTGATTAATATTAAGTGTACATATGTTCCCCTGATTATCAGAAAAAATATCTTTTATATTGCAGAAATCATCTATCTTATTTCTGATAAGCTCTTTTCCCGTTTTTCTGTCTACTGATGAAAAAATTGTATTATAGTCCTCATCAGTGTAGCTTACATATATATTTTCCTTATCCATAAGAACTTTATTTATATAGTTTATAGGAAAATCAAATGTAAATTCTTCGGATTCGAACGTTTTAATATTGAGCATCTTTGAATACTCTGATATTTCCAATGACGTCCTATATCCTGAAACATAGATATTTCCATTTGAATAGTGTATACTCTGTGCATAATTAATATCCTGCGGCATTCCCAGTGATTTCGTTGAATAACTTTCAACGTTCTGCTTTTCCGGTAAAGATGTATGTAACTGAGACTCTTCCCCTATTCTTCCGTTATCATCACATCCCGTTATAGATGTCATCATAAGTGATGCGGCAGCAGCCGATAATATAACACCTGATAAATCAAATTTTTTCATTATCATACCTCCAGTATCAAAAACGCAGGACATAAGTCCTGCATTTTTAATTACGTCAGTTTATTTCCTTTAAATAAAGGGTTGCTTTACTTTGAACAGCTGCAGCAGCTTCTTTTGCAGACTGTCCTCCATCAAAGAAGATATTTACCTGTTCATTAATAATGTCTGTTATGCTTGCGTTTGAAATAATCTTTTTATCAGTGGACTTTGCAAGGTCAAGTATCATCTGTGCTGATTTGGTATCAATAGGTTTCATATCAATATAATCACCATCAGGTCCTTCTATCTTTCCTTGACTTTCCTGACTCTGAGCAACACTGATAATTTTATCAAAAGCGGATTTTTTTACAGGGAATGTATTTACATAGTCCTTGTTTATACCATCCTGATAATCGTCAAGGAGAAGTTCCCTTACAAATCCCCATGCTCCATCCTTGTTTTCTGATTTTTCTGATATTCCTATAGAGGTGTCTGCAGAAATCATTGCTCCGTTTCCATCACCTGAAATTGATGGAATACCAATAAGCGTTGTAGGTTCGCCTATTGTTCCAGTGATCATGGAATTATATTGATCAAAACCATTCAGCTGCATTATTTCAAGAACACACTTTTTGTTATAGAATCTCTTTGCATATGATTCATAATCCTCCTCTTTCTGTCCATATTTCATATCACGAGGATTTATTCCTTCTTCAGCCTCTATTCCGTTTTTATTAATAAACTCAAGAAGCTTTACAAATGTATCATTATCAAAGTCACATTTTCCTTCTTTAAAGTTTACAAACTCGGCTATATTATATGTCACAAGTGATTCGAGTAATTCTTCTTTCGAGCATTTATAGAAAATATCTGTATCATTATGGCTTTCTGTAAATTTGAAGAAATCATCAAATGACCATCCGGATTTTTCACCGACATCAGCTGTTTTTCCTATCATGGTGTTTATATTAAAGCTTGTAACAACCTGAAACATCTTTCCGTCTACTGTGTACATATCAAATACATTTTCAAGATAATCATCCTTTGAAATATCGCCGTCCTTATCCATCAGTGCCAATATATCAGTAAACATTCCTTTTGAGGTATATGACTCCATATCAACCTCATAATTACCTATAATAATATCTGGAATATCTCCCTGAGCAATATCTGTATTGAGCTTTTTGGCTCCTGACACATAGTTTGAATCTGTATATTGAGAGTACTTTCCATAATCATTTATCTGAAGTCTGTACTTGTCACTCTTTTTGTTGAATTCTGTTATTTCATCAGCAAGTCCTGAGTACATAACGTCAACACCTGCAACAGTTATTATCTGACGGCTCTGAATTTTTTTAAGTGTTTCTTCATCAACCCTGTCAAGTATATAGATATTTTCCTTTCCGGTTTCCTGGTCCCGTGCAGTACAAAGTATTTTATCATTGTTTACAGGACATATATTATTTACAGAAATATTTATATCAGAGTCAAGCCAGTTTATAATTTCAGTCTGCTTGTCATCTGCAATGTTACATCCATATACTGCATCTGAATTTGAATAATAAAAATCATATTCATCACTTCCCGGATAAACGGAATAATTACTACCCATATTGATATCCTTGAACTTGATTTCTTCTCCGATGTCATTTTTTTCGTAATCAATCTTTACAAATTTTTGTTTGCCCTTGCTTTGATAAACGAGATAATCATCCTTATCAGTTAATATTACATTTTCAATATACTCAATATTTTCATTTTTTATAAGCGATTTTAAGGTTCCGTCACTGTTTATTACAGCAAGGCTCATAGTGTTCTCAGACGAATCTTTGTTATAAAAATTCATTTTAATATACAGTGTTCCATCATTCTTTACACAGAAATCCTGAATATACATTTCACCTTCACCAAGATCAATGTCATCAAATGAAAATGAGTTCACTTCTTTTCCGTTTTCATCCAATTGGTGAAGAGAACGCTTTGACTCATTTACCCAGTTTCCTTCTTCGTCCTCTTGACCATTGTCAATAGATTCAATATAATAAATACTGCCGTCCGGAGCTATATAGGAACTCTCGATGAATCCATCACTTCCAGGAAATTCGATTTGCCCTGTAACCTCTCCTGATTCGTTCATAATACATATCTGCTGATTGCTGCTTCCATAAACCTGAGTATTCATAAAGAGTTCATTTCCACATGAGCTTGCACTGTAGCAATTCTTAAAATCATCTTCAAGCTCATCTCCATACTTAATAACCAATGTTTCTTTGCTGTCTGCAAGCGTGTATCCATATATGCCATCATTTTTTGTAAAAATAAAGTCGTAGTCACCTACAGCACTGTCTCCTAATATATATGTTGAATCGTCGCCTTTTAATTCATATCTGTTTACTACTGCACCGGTAGCAGAATCAACTTCGTTTATAAAAAGAGTTTTACCTGCTGAAAGTTGCGTTTTATCCATGTCTTCGCTTACAGCAAATAGATTTCCGTTTTTGCCTATAAATGCACTTGAAAAATATCCTGACATATCTGAAAAATCATCAGATGTATATTCAACGTCATATGTGGAAGATAATTTATGAAGAGTAATGTCTTGTTCCTCTCCTGAAAATTTTGCAGAAAGAGCATAATAAGAACCTTTTCTATCCGGGATTACCATTGCAACATTCGAATCCTTATCAAGAGAAATTTTTTCATTTATATTGATTGATTCCTGATGTTTAAGATTCTGATCGTATATATCAAAACTTGTAGTTGCATTCATGTCTGAATAGTTTATTGACATTACATATAGCTTACTATCAATTTCATACATTGACGAGATATAGCAGTCACTGCCAAGTTCAATTTCTGATATTACCTGATTTGATGAACGATCAACACTGCATAATAATGATTTATATTCCTTGTCAGTATATGATACATATATCTTACTCTCTGTCATATATACTGTACTTATATTCTCAGCTTCTATCATGCTAAGATCAATATCTTTAACTTCTTTTGTCTGAATATTCAGAGTTTTTGACAGATTCTGAGATGAAGAACCTGACATATAGCCTAAAACACAAATTTTATCATTTGCATATTTTATATTATCAGGATAATCCATGCCCTCCGGCAGATTTATAGTTTTGGGTGAATAATAGTTTACGATCTTTCTGGCGATATTTGTTTTTTCTGATTTGCCATCACTGCTATTTTTGTTTGTACAGCCTGAAACAGATAACAGCATAGATGCTGCGATGAACGAACATAGTACTCTTTTGGTTATGCTTAATTTACTCATACTTTTTTTCCTTTCCTTCATCATCTTCATTTACATTAATATAATCGGACATTTTCTTTTTATATGTATACTTATCCGTCAGCTTTTCTATGTAGTCTTTCAGATGCCATGTCCTGTTAAGATAAAGCTTTCCGATAAATATAAGCACCATAATAATAACAGCAGCGCCAACAATCACAATTGTAAGAAAAACAAGAGATAACCTTGCAGTCATTATTCTTGCAGCATTTTCCCAGTATGGAAAAACAATCTGTTTTGAAATGACAAGATTTTTACCGAAGTCTTTGATATTTTGCCACAATTTCGGAGATGAATACCTATTTGTATTATCAATAATTATACATGGAAGGTTTTCCTCTCCTTTCTTTACAGCATCATCTGTTGATGACATCATATTTACGCCATAATACTCGAGGATGATATTTTTAGCATAATTTTCAACAGGATCAGGAATTACTGCTTCATAGCATAAAATAGAATCATTTATTTCTGATACTTTAAGAATATTACTATGAACATAGATAATAGGGGTCTCCGGATAAGCCAGAGATGTGACTTTCTGAGCCTCATGTCTTACAACTCCTGCAACCTCAAATTCTATATCTGCAGCATAGAATTTCATTCCGACAACATCAGCTGAACTGAATAATGCCCATGCGGACTCCTCATCAAGCACTGCCCTGTTATCTCTGAATTCTCCTTCATATATATAATTTCCTGATAAAAGTTCAAGAGGATGGAACTCAAAATAATCTCCTCCTATGCCAACTAAATTCACATCATGTGTCTCTGAAAATTCTTTTTTTTCATTATCACCTTCACCTGACATTTCAGGCATAGGTGCTTTTTCCATGCTCTGATCTGATGCTGACCTGCCGGAAGCTGTTGTCTTGAAAGGCACTGTTGAATATGCATCTATCCATACTTCTGCACCTTCTCTGACAGGCTTATATGACTCAGAATCCATTTTCTCATTTATTGCAGTTTCAATGTTTTCTACTTCAGATGTTGAATACAAATTTTTGTCATCCGGATAAAATATTGATATCTGTGCATATTTAGTACCGTCTGATGACCATCTGTCTGCCATTGTCTGCGAACTCTGACTTTTTTTCATTGCTGAAAAAATCATAAGCAGTATAAAAAGAATAATCACCGCTGAACAAAATACTATAGCTCTTTTTTTGTTGATTTTTCTTATTATATTTCTCATTCAGATTACTCCTCAGCAAGTCTTACCTGATCACCAGGTGAGAATGGCTTGGATGACGCTGTAATTATATAATCTGCTGATTCACCAAATTCTCCTGAAACAGCACATTGTGTATCGTCCTCGGCTATTATTGTAACGTTTACCTTTTCAACAATATATCTGTTTCCAAGCGGAGTGCTCTTTGACTTTACTGCATATACAAAACTTCCGCCTGAATCCTTCTTAACAGCACCCTTTGGTACAACTGAATCAAATGTTGAGGCAGATTCGCCAAGTTCTATCCTTAAGTTCTGACCTGCTACCACATCATCGCCTGATACTGTAAATGTAATAGTGAACTTTGATGAATCACCCTTACTCTTTACTATTGATTTTACTGTTACTTTTGCGTTTTCAAAGCCCTGACTTACAACCTTTGCTTCCTTACCCTTTGAAAGAGTTTTATTCTGTTCTGCACTTACTTCAGCAGTGGCTGTAAACCCATCTTCAGAAATGTTAAGTACCATCAGTTTATCAGTTTCTACGCAACTCTGCCCTGCTGCAAAAAGAATTTCCTCAACAACACCGTCAACAGGTGATGTTATCTCCTTTTTTGATTCTTTTGATAAAATTTCTGCAAGATCTGCTTCCATACCTTCTATTTTCTTTTTCTGAGCATCAAGTTCGATCTTTGTCTGAGCATTTGTAATCTTATCATCCTTTATCTGTTTTTCCAGAGCATGTGTTGCTGCGCTTAAATTATATTTTGCCTCTGATATAGCAGCATCATAGTCGATACCAGGTCCGGATAATTCACCACCTGAAGGAATCTGACTGCTTTGCAGGGAAGAAAGTTCAACATCTATAACCTGCGAATCAGATTCTATTGAAGCTTTGACATTAAGTGCTTTTGTAGCAAGTGCATCTGCTGCGTTCTGATACTGAGGAGTTTTTTCATTAAGCTTTTTCTGTAAATCTTCTATAGATGTTTTCTGTGCCTTGAGTCTTTCAAGATCTTCCTTTGCATATTTTATTTCCAGCTGCTTACGGGCAATATCTGCCTCTGATGCTTTGCCTTTATTAAGCAACTCAAGGTCAAGTTCAAGCGTACCGATGTTTTTTTCCACTTCTCTTATTGCATCATCACCCTTGAAACTGGTCTGTAAAGTCTGCAGTGATGCATTAAGAGAGTCGTATTCAGCCTTAAGTGAATTGTAACTGTTAAGCTCTGCCTCCATTTTCTGACGTGTAGATGAGCTTAATGACTCATAAGACTGAGAAGAAAGGAGAGCAATGTCATTCTGAAGTGTTGCTTTTTTCTGAGTAAGTTCTGCAATACGTGCAGTATTATCAACAGTAACATTTCCGCCTGATGCTGCATTTTTTTTGTCACTTATCGCTTTGTTAAGAGCATCTCTTGCCTTCTCAACCCCAAGATTAAGTTCATAATAATCAGCTCCCGCTGTCATCATTGCTTTTTCATAAATTAATTTTTCTGCATCTATCTGTGCTGTGAGTTCCTTTACCTGTGCACTGTCCTTTATTTCTTCAAGATAAAAGAGTGCCTGTCCTTCTTTTACTTCCTGACCTTTTTTTACCGCTACTCTTTTTATATCCCTTGGTTCATCTGATGTAATGTCATATGTTTTATTTGCTTCAACAACAATATCAAGATTATAATTCTTTGAAACTGATTCTCTGGAAAGTCTGGAAACTGAAACCTCCGGGAGTGAATGGTTCATAATTGTATTTGAAAAGAATGTGAGCAAAAGCATAACAAGAAGAAAAACAATGATTGTATTTTTTATCCATTCTTTTCTGTTTCTAGGTTTTGCTTTTTTTACTTCACCTTTTATTAACTGTTCTTTATCCATTTTTTATATCCTTTCGAAAAAATTTATCCTTTTATTCCACCTGAATATGTAATGCCTTCAACCAGATAGTCTTCACCGTACAAAAACATCAGTAATGTAGGAATCATGTATATTACAGCTACAGCAAACGCAAGTCCCACATCTCCTGAATTTATTTTTGAAAGAAAAACTGAAAGAGGATGATAATCACTGTCTGAAAGCATTATAAGCGGCTGTTCTACCATATTCCAGTAATCTATAAAAAGAAGTAGCATTACTGAAAATATCGCACTTCTTGATAAAGGCAGACATATCTGTGTAAATATCTGTATTTCACCTGCACCATCAAGTTTAGCAGCTTCTATATATGATGTAGGTATTCTTCTCATAACCTTTGCAAGTAAAAAAACGCTGAACGGAGCAAAAATACCCGGAAGTATTATAGCAAGACGTGTATCAAGAATTCCTAACTTGTCCGCTACAAGGTAGTTCGGAACAAGTGTTACCTGATACGGCATAAGCATAAGTATTACATATAGAAAAAACAACATTTCCTTTAATTTTCCCCGGTATCTTGCAAAACTGTATGCTGCAAGAGAGGCTACAACTATCTGAAAAAATACTATCGGTACTACAAGTATTACTGAGTTCCAGAATTTCATAAGATAATCAGAGCTCTTGAAAAGTACTGTTTTATACTGTTCAAGTGAAACCTTATCCGGAATAAGTTTTAGATTGAGTTTATCTGAAATGTATGTTTTCTTTCCCTCATCACTGTCAAAATTACTTATCATTGCACCATAATTTGCATTTATTTCTTTCTGAGTCATAAATGAGTTGGCAATTGTCATTACTGTAGGAAAAAGAAAAATGACTGCACAAAATACTGCACATACAGTAAGAACAATAATACCTGACTTCTGCTTGATTTTTTGTTTTCTTATAGATCCGGATTTCATTATTCCACATCCTTTCCGAACCAGTACTCAACAATAAACAGTATGCCTATGATAACAACCATAAATAAAGCCATAATAATTGCTGCTGAGGAAAGTTTCTGATATTCCAGCATGTTGAATGTATTATTCATAAAATGCTGAAGCATGTAGAGTGAATCAAACGGATAATCACCGGTAAGCAGATATACCTCTCTGAATATCTTGAATGAGTTTATCAAAGAAAGTATTGTAACAAACAATATTGTAGGAGACAGATATCTAAGCTTAAGATGAAAGAATTTATAGATTGGTCCTGCTCCTTCAAGTGTAGCAACTTCCATTACATCTCCAGGAATATTTGAAAGTGCTGCAAGGAACAGAATCATATTGTATCCAAGATTTTTCCATAAAAACATAACAATAACGACAACCATACCACTGCCTGACTTGAGCCAGTCCACCGGATGTGCGCCTATTATCTCTGTGAGCTGATTTATTGTACCGCTTTTATGAAACATAACCTGCCATATAAGTACAACCGACGCCGTCGGAACCATGAGCGGACAAAGAAATGATGCCCTGAGCTGTGTTTTAAACGGAATTTTAGTATCAAGCAGCAAAGCCAGAAGAAGTGATAAAACCACTACCAGGGGTACAGCTATAACCGAAAAAACTGCAGTGTTTTTTGACGCCAGCTGAAACGCTTCATTTTGAAATATCTTTGAAAAATTATCTAAAAACACAAATTCTGCATTAATTGGATTATCTATTAAAGAATAATAAATAACTACAAAAAAAGGCAGTATAAAAAAAATAAGAACACCTATAATACTTGGTGAAATAAACGTAAGTTCTGTAATACGTTCACTTCGCTTCAATGTTCCTCTCATTTTTCCCCATATTGTCTTATTATTTTTTTTCATCTGATTCCTCCTGTTCTTTTTTCTCTTTGTGTACTAATAGAAATAGTACAATAGTTATGTAGTATTACATATACTAATATCATACTACAATATACAAACAATGTCAAGATATTTTTATCACAAAGATCTATCCGTTTTTGATTTTTATGGTACATAATATTACTGTTGATTTCTAATGAGACTGCTTGTGAAAATACCTCCTTATTATGAAATGATTAAACATGCCTGTAATTCTTAAAAATATATTTTTTATGAAAAAATACGGGCTGCGTTTTTTAGCTGCATCCCGTATTTCATTTTAAGAAATTAAGCTGCTAGGACTTAATACATATTTGCTGCTTTCTACTTTAGGAGTATTAGAAATGAACTGGCTCAGCTGCATGTAAAGCATATCTTTTTCAAAAGGCTTTGAAAGATATCCGTTCATTCCGCTCTGAATGGCTCTTTTCTGATCATCACCAGAAGCATTTGCAGTAAGTGCTATTATTGGTATTGAATATGCATCAGGTTTATCTGAATTACGTATACATCTTGCAGCCTCATATCCATCCATAAGAGGCATTCTTACATCCATAAGAACTGCATCGTATGTATGAGGCGGATTTGATATAAATGAGTAAACCGCCTGTTTGCCGTTATATGCTACTTCTACTGTAAATCCTACATTTTCAAGAAGTGATTTTGTAAACTCAGCATTAAAATCATTATCCTCTGCAATCATTATTTTCTTTCCCGAAAAATCAAATGATTCTGATTTCAGACAAACAACCTCGCTTAATACATCCTTTATACTTATACATTTTTTCAGTTCTATTGTAAAGTAGAATGTTGCGCCTTTATTCTCCTCACTTTCAACTTCCAGCTTTCCTCCCATGAGCTCTACTATGTTTTTGCTTATTGCAAGACCAAGCCCTGTTCCTCCGAAAGCCTTTGTTATATTGTTTTCAGCCTGTTCAAAAGATTCAAATATTCGCTTAAGATTCTTTTCTCTTATTCCTATTCCGTTATCTTTAACTGTAAATTTTATTTTTGAGCTGTCAGCACTACTTTCTGTTTCTTCAATATATACGTTTATTTTTCCGCTGAAAGGCGTAAATTTCAATGCATTGCCGGCAAGATTTATAAGCACCTGATTTATTCTGAGCTGATCACCGATAAAAAGATGGTTTTTATAATCTTTTATTATGTTGAAATTAATACATCTCTGGTCAGCCTGAGGTCTTATCATCAGTTCAAATTCCTCAAAAAGATTGTTTATATCAAAATTCTCCTGGACAATATGCATTTTTCCACTTTCAATTTTGGACATGTCAAGAATATCATTTACAAGTGAGATAAGATACTTTGTAGAAATATTTATCTTTTCAAGACAGTCACATATCTCGATGTTATCAAATTCATCATCCTTTTCAATAACACACATCGCCCTGTCCGTCATTCCCTTTATAGCGTTTATAGGAGTTCGTATCTCATGCGACATACGTGAAAGGAATTCTGACTTTGCCTTGCTTGCAAGATCAGCGTTTACCATGTTTATATGTGTAGAAATAATACGTGAAAGCTCTTTTAAGGTTATAATCTCGTCAAACTGAAGCTTTCTGTTTTTATCATGAGTTTCAAAAATCAGACAGCCCTTGAATACTCCCTCGTTATATATTGCTGAAAAAATATATTGATTTCTATCATTTTTTTCAAGTATTTTTCTTAAGGATTTTGAAAACTTAGGCAAAATTCTGGATGTGATCTGAAAGATTCCGTCGTGTTCAAAATTCTCCTGAAGTGCATTATAGTCTTTTCTGCTAAAATCATAAATATGGTTGAAATCAATTGGTTTACCTTTTTCACACCAGTGATATGTGAATTTGTAAAACATATTATCGTCATTCATTTCAAATATTATGATCCTGCTGAAATTAAAATTTTTTGCTATTTTCGGGAGAAGAAGATTTATAGCACTTTTAAGGTCTTTTGACTTCTCCATGAGAGAGAATGCAAATGAAATAATATTTCCGTCATTCTGAGGATTTATATCTATAATATCATTTACACCCTTATCTATAATAGTGGCATCCAGAACCTTTGAATCTACAAGATGAGATACTTCTGAATAAAGCAGACTTGAACCCTTTTTTGTTTTTTTTGCAAACATAAGTGTTTTATATGCATAATCAAAAAGTTCATCATATTTTTCTGAATAAAATGTAGTTACAATTCCGATGGTGCATGATATACTAATATCTTTTTCCTGTCCGGCATAAATGCTGTTTATTCTTCGGCTCATTGACGTTCCGAATGTTTTCAGATATGATTTGTTTGTGTTCTTGGTAAATATCATAAACTCGTCCCCGCCAAGCCTTATTATGATATCTGTAGGTCGTATTATAATGCTGAGTTTTTCAGCTACCTCTTCAAGAACGGAATTTCCGAATTCCCTGCCGTAAAGGTTATTTATTTCATAAAAATCATCCACATCAATAATGCACAGTGCACATATTTCTTCTTTAGGTTTAATTTTAAGGTATTGTTTTATAAGCTTTTCTCCACTCTCTCTTGAAAAAAGCCCTGTAAGCTTGTCTTTTTCTGTTTCAAAATGTTCTACTCCGCTTTCAACATCTTTTTTTCTGTCATTATATGTGATTACCATTTTTACTTTTCTGGTATTTACAGAATCATAAATTTCAACTTCTCCGAAACACGAAACGGTTATCAGCGTTCTGTCTTTTATTATTATAGGGTGCTTGCAGCAAAATTCGCCGTTCTTTGTTATATTTCCCCTTACTGACATTATATAATCAGTATATGTTTCTGTAGGGATCATTCTGCTCATATACAAACCTGTGTCTATATCACTCTGCTTAAATCCGGTTATATCAGTAAAGTTTTTATCTATTGCTACTATTTTAAAATTATCATCAATGTCTACCTGAAATTTTGCATAATTTTTTTGCCTGACCGCTATTTTTTCATTCATAAACATAACTCCCCTGACATATATAACTGTTTAATTTTTATGTTTTTATGTAAAAAAATTCCGCTCTTAATTTTCCATATATATTTTTACTCTTTATAGTTATTATATCATAAAGGAATTAAAATAACAATCCACAATTTATTTTTTAAGCTAATTTTCACACAAAATTAAACAAATTTTATTATGATGAGTTCAATAAGTATATATCCTGAATTATTCACCAAGCGCCATAACTGTGTAAATAATTTCTAATTTTCAAAAAATCGAATTTCAGAAATCAAATTCAAG
>CALMUA010000018.1 GCA_937872775.1 uncultured Ruminococcus sp. | reverse complement strand
AAGCATTATGAAAAAATTATTCTTTATTATTACACTCCTCCAGCTTCTCGGTCTTCCGGTTCTGTCTGTTGTTACTCAGATATCATTCTATCGCAACAGGGCAGATTTGAACTATGAAGATAACTTAAGGATCTATGCGCTCATGTCTGTACTTGCATTTACATTTGCAGTCGGTCTTGGAATACTTATTTCATTCAGATGTTTCAGATATCTTTATAAAAAAACTGAAACTGATATGAACCTTGCTCTTCCTATGAAAGCATCACAAAGATTTATAGGTGACTTCTTTTCGGGACTTATGATGTATGTCATTCCATACATAGGTGCTTGTATACTGTCAGGAATATCACTTTTTATAGGCAAATCATATTACCATTCGTTCCTGGAAAGCATATCCAGGCATACTTCCGTATTAAGCTGTATGACTGACGGATTACTTATAATGATAATGCTTTATACACTTACATCATTTATTACTGTATGCTGTGGGAACAGCTTTGAATGTCTTATTTACACACTTATTATAAATATAGCTGTTCCGTTATTTCTTATTGTATTAAGCTATATCATATTTAAAGGTGCATTCGGAATCTATTATTCAAATGAAGCCATGGAATCTATTATAGCAACAAGTCCGATCGGAGGAATAATTAAAATTCTCTATTATTCCAATACTATGTCCTATTTTGTTGGAAATATGTATGATATTCCTTTTGGCTCAGATGATTTATCATGGAACATAGTATGGATCTTATCGTTTATCACTGTAATAGTAATACTGTTTTCAGGTGCATTTTATCTCTATAAAAAAAGAAAGGCTGAGGATGTATCCAAGCCGTTCGTATTCAGCTTCATATACTACGTTTTTATTATTATGATGACAATAGCTATAGTCGGAGGTATGGCAAGAATCCATGCATTCATTGCAGGAATTTTAATAAGTGCATTTATATTTGTTGTTATGAGCGTTATCAAAAACAGAGGAGTTAATAAAATGCTCAAGCCATGCATTTTTTATGTTTTTTCAGTAGTTGTATCATTTTCAGTTGTGAAATTAAGTGACGCTACTGATGGCTTTGGACAGATATATAAAATTCCCGATACCTCTGATATAAAATCAGTATCATTTATTATGTCAGAAGATTTTTTCTTTAGTTATTCATACCCCCGATATGACAAATTTACAGATAAAGATGATATCCAGCTGATTATTGACCTTCAGTCTGATATTATCAATGACTATAAGGCCCATAACTGCGTAGATTATTATAATTATGAATCATCTTATGATGATGAGTCATTTTATAATAAATATGATTGTCACACAAGTAAACCTCTGACAAAGTCATTAGAAATCGTGTACCTTATGAATAACGAAAATATGTTATACAGAACATATACTGTTCCGTATTCAATCTGGTCAGAATATATGATAAAATTGGCTGAAAATCGCAGTTATAAAGAACAAAAAATCAAACAATTCAGCAATGATATTATGTATGGATTATTCAGAAATGGCACAACCAAATATAGCACCAGTCTTAATATCTCAGACCCAAGATATGATATTTCAGAGGGTATGGATATACCAGACGAAACAATTCTCAAAGATCTTTGTAAAGCCTATGAAAAGGATATAATGGAGATGACAAATCAAAACATTATGAACTTTAGTTCTTTCTGCCAAATATATGGGTATAATATCGGAACGTGCTTTACAAATACAGTAGACGTTCTTAAAAAGAACGGTCTTACAGTCTCCACATTAAACGATTATACAAAAAGACTTGATTACCTGAACAATGGTACTTTTTTCATTGCAGACAGTAACTATATAATTGAAAACAATTATACTGAAACAGATATTATCACCAATGACTGCGGAACGCCGTGTCAGTACATTGTAAATGAATATGATTATAATTCATTATTAAAGCTTTTTAATGTAGCTGAACCTCATTATTTTACATCAGAACACTGCTATGTTATAAAGCTCGGAAATCAGAATTATATCATACCTCCTGAATACTCAAAGCTTGCAGAAGAGTTTATGTCACAATCAAAGCTTGAAAAGGTTGAGATACCCTACAATGATAATCAGTAAATCGTAATATTCTTATTACATTATGAAACGGAGGCATCTGAATGCAGAACAAACAACAATCACCTTTTATGCTGCGTACAAAGCAAAAGCTGCGTGAAAATATAAAAGCATTTATTATAATACTCATACTGCAGATTATTGGTTTGCCATTAATGTTCGTAACATCTCTGGTGTTTTATCACAGAGAAATGACCATACCGGATGCATATATGCACGATCACCCCGATATTTACATACTGATATCAGTAATTTCAGTTGCCTTTGCTGTTTTATCGGGAATAATTATTGCGTTAAAGAACTTCAGCTATCTTTACAAAAAAACAGAAGTCGATATGAACCTGTCTCTTCCGCTCACATCATCCCAAAGATTTTTAAGTGATTTCTTTTCAGGACTTGCAGTATACATAATACCTTATGTTATTTCAGTCATACTGTCACTGATATCACTTGGCATAGGAAATTCCATTTATCCTGAGTTCTATAATTATATTTTCACAGGCATATCACTTATTCAATGTCTGATATGCGGACTCCTGATAATGATTATGCTTTATACACTGACAACACTTGTGACTGTATGCTGTGGAAATATGTTTGAATCTTTTACCTATACTATTCTCATAAACGCCATAATACCGGTATTTTTTATTATAACTGGCTATATTACTTTTCCGAAAAGTTCCAACGAAGGAGTAACACCATTTATTGAGACACTTAGCCCCGTAATGATGACAAGTCCGTTCGGAGGATTATTAAAGCTTGCAGAATATGCAGGAGAGTCGTTTACAATGTATTCATCAAACTTACTTGAGTTTGCAGATATTAGCTGGTTTTTTAAGTACTCAATACTTACCATTATATTATTCTTTATTGCATTTCTGCTTTATAACAAAAGAAAAGCTGAGGATGTTTCAAAACCATTTGTATTCAGCTTTATTTATTACATATTTGCATTTGCATTAACAATATGCATATCTGGTATGTTATTCTTGAACAGACAATACATTAATGCTATAGTCATCAGTGCAGTTATCTTTGCCATTCTTGAGATTATCAGAAACAGAGGATTAAAGCATGTGGTTAAAACGTGTATTTATTATGTAGTTACCATTGTATTTTCATTTTCATTTGTAAAAATAAGCATTTATACTGATGGCTTCGGACAAATATACAAAACTCCTGATGCTTCGGATGTAAAGGTTGTATCATTAGTGTATTCCGGATTTTACAGTCAGTATACAAATAGTGTTGAATTTACAGACAAAGAAGATATAAAACGAATATTAAAAATACAGTCCGAAAGTCTACAATGCTATAAAGATAATTCAGATATATTTAATCATAAATCTGTACGTGATAATGCGTTGAATTATTCATCCGCCACAGATATTACCAAAGATTATGTAGATAATTATTATTTTGAGATTGCATATGTGATGAAAAACGGAAACACAGTATATAGATCACACCTCGTCCCATATAATATCTGGATAGAAAATATGATACCGCTTTCTTTAAGTCAGGAATACAAGGATTATCTTGTTGATAAAATCACAGACAAACACCTGGATCCTCACAATTATAAAAACCAAATTTGTGTTTCATACTCAAAAGATAAAATGGGTTTTGATGACATTCAAAATGTTGATTCTGACTATATAAATGATTTAAAAGAGGCATACAAAAAAGATATTTATGCTCAGACAGAAGATGATATTAAAAATTTTGACCTGTATTGCACAATTAACGGTAATTATATCGGAACGAGCTTCACAAACACTTTGAAATTTCTTGAAAAATACAAAATTGATTTCTCCGGCAAAAGTGATATTGAAAATGACTCAAATGCTACAGTACTGATTGCCGACAGTAATCATATAATTAAAAACAATAAGACCTCAACAAATATTATTACAGAATCATGCGGAACTCCGTCACAATATTATACCTACAAATATGATTCCGATTTACTGGCAAAGCTTTCACAGGTAGCCCAGAGTCATTATTACACTGATAAGCACTGTTATGTTATTCGATTTGAGGGAAATTCAGGATTTTGTAATTACGTTATACCACCTGAATACTCAGAGCTTGTCGAAGAATTTATGGCCAGTGCAGAGCTTAATGATTTAGTATGGGATAAAACAGCTCCAACTGATTAATTTATAAAAATGTGCAGTTTTATGCAGCATCTTTGGTATTAACAGAATATATCCTGAAAAGAAAAATGACAAATGGATTATTACAGATGTCTACTCTCATGCTTAAAACCAAAAACGTAATGCAGGCCATACAAGTGTTTTAGCCTTGTATGGCCTCACATATCTCCTTTATTATATAACCATTTAACAGTAATATCTATTTAAACTGTAATTGAATTTTAATAAAATATAAATTGACTTCATTCGCCTTTTATGCTATTATCGAAATGTAGAATAATATGCTTTTTAAAGTAAAGAAAGGACGAATGAAAATGATAAAAAAAATAAAAGAATTTTCATCAAGGCTTAATACGTACATAAAAACAAAACAGTTCAAATGGTTTAAATCACTTATCGTCATGCTTGCATTTATTGCAACAAACTGCATATGCTTCCTTGCAGGTTTTTTTCTTAATCGTGATGACAACATGATTTATAAAAATTCCATTAGTCAGCCAGTAAATGCTGTTGCCGATGCTGGCAGTCAGAGTGCGGCCAATACCACAGCGCCATGTGTTACAACAGTTCCTGAAACATCCGGAGTTACTACTGTAACTACAACAAAAATAAATGTAAACGGTGTTCTTCTTGACACAAAGCTTTCTGAAAATCTTGTAATTACAGATACCGAATATCCATACACAAATACATGTGATTTTAAAAACAGAGACTCAATCAAAGGTCTTGATATACCACTTACAAAAAAATCATTCAAAATATCATATGACGGCCTTATAACAGCCGGTATTGATGCCTCACAGATCTCAGTATCAGTTGATAATGATGCCAGAACAATTTCAGTAATCCTCCCTGAGGCGTCTATAAAATCACATGAGACATTCTCTGATTCTATCCAGATATCAGAGAAAAGGGATAACTGGTTCAATCCTATAACTCCTGAAGACTATACTCAGATATATGAGTCACAAAATGAGTTAATGGAGGAAAAGGCAATTTTATACGGACTGTTTGATGACGTGTATTCGGATGTTGAAACAGAAATAGAAACATATCTTATAAGTGACGAAATCATTTCAGAATATTACAGTATTAATTTTATAATTTCAAAATCATAATTAAATTTAAATATTTAAAATCGCTGTCTGTAAAACAAACAGCGATTTTTTCATTTCTGAATATATCAGTCTATGTGTGAAATACTATGTAATATTGCAATATCTGCAATATTATTGTTATCACATGAAAGGAAATATATTATGAAAAAAGTTATAACTATTTCATGCACAATTTTTTCATTATGCCTTCTTCTTACCTCATGCGGAAACTTATCCAACAGTGAAAAGGCCGATGAAAACGGTAATTATGGCACATCAACAGCGACATCAACTATAACAACAAATAAAAATAATAATAACAATTCTGATACGAAAAAGAGTGAAACTGACAAAAAGGGTCTGGGCCAGGGTATAGGTGAAGCCGTTGATACTGCAATACAAGGTGCAGAAACAATTGTTTCAGATATTGTCAGCGATATTTCATAACTTTCAACACCTTAAGATTATTATTCAACACTTTACAGTGCTGATAAATCGCATTTATCCGATATCTAAAGGATATAGCGCATTAGTTTTAACCAGTATTCCACATAGTTTTCAACACAGTGTTGAAAACTATGTGGAATTTAATTTAAAATATTGTAAATATAATTAAAATCCGGACTCCATATTATCTGACTTATTCTAAATGACCTCCAGAGGCATTCTGGCTTCTGTACATATATCTGTATCTTCTACTTTACATCTTATATAAAGTATATAAGATGTCATGGCAGTTCCGGATGGTCTGAGATGACAACCTGTTTCAGTCTGTACAGGAGCTGCTGCAATACTGACTGATGAAATGATATTCCCGTCACTGTCCTGTATCGAAGCTGTAATATTAATATTATTCTTATTACATACCGTATATCTGCTTCTGGATATATAAAATCTGAGATTATTTATTACATTATTTTCCATTCTGTAAAAGTGAGGTACATAAATATCAATATCATTTTCTGACATATCTGAACAGAATATATTGATAGCAGGTGCATGGCCATATTTTAAAATATATTGCTGTGCATATTCGTCATATATCTTAAAGCTTTCCCGGCACTCTTCCTGAACTTTGAATGCCTTGCTTATTTTTATTTTATTATCATTAATAGTATTTTCGTTCAGCTGGGCGGAAAGGTCTGAAAAAACACCGTTTTCTTTATAATTATCATCATAAAAATTTTCAAAAAGAAAAGAATCGTTATTTACTCCATGTTGCCAGCATGTTCCCACATTAGGCCATCCAAGAGTAACATAAGGAAGCTGTCTGAAATATTTTTTATGCCTTAATGCACAAAAATTAAAATACGTACTCCATTCATCGTATCCTTTAAGTATAATTTCCTTATGCTCTGATATAAGCTGTCTATACCAGTCTCTGTTGATTATCTGAGGCTGATGAGCAGAATACTGAAGACTCGGATAACCATTCTTTTTGAGAAATTCCAGAGTTTTGAAATGTGAGTAGTCATATGAAAAAAGCTCCCCTACAGTATGCTTCCAGTCTGCTATATCCATAAAGTAATAGGCATTATACATTCCCTGGCTAAAAAAAACTTCCTCTGTAATATCAGTAAGTGGTCTGTAGTCATCATCACTCATAATAAATTCTTCATCGAGCTCATCACGTTTCATCATAAGACATCTGAGAAAAAAATTACGTGTTGAATGATCTTCGGGCAGCTGACAACCTCCGAGAAGTTCATCATCAGTTATTATTGTAACTCTGAGTTTTCCTTTATAATTGGCTTTGAGATATTCTCCTGCTTTTTCAGGGCAGCATATCACCATTTCCTCAATAAATGTCATAAATTTTTCAATAAACGGCAGTGTATCAATAAGAGCTTCAGGACGTGCCGACAAGTAAACTATCTGCTTTACAGGCCTGTGTTCAAATATATCAAAGTCTTCCTCATCAGCAATTTTAATTATCTGACTTACTGCTTCCCCGAATGTAGGTGATCTGTATCTGAGTTTTTTCTTAGGATGATACGTATGACCCTTTTTAGTAAGAATATTTTTAAAACGTTTATAGAATTTTATAAAATATGACAATTCATCTGCTTCAAATATCTGCTGAGGGATTATATGGGCCAAGTTATTTTTATTATCCATGATAACTTCAGAATTAGCACAAAAATGCACTATAATTACAGGCTTGGAACTGATTTTTAATTCCTTGAATAATCTGCGGATATTTTCCGCTGTTTCTTCACATGGAACAATAATTTTGTCAGCATAACTCAAGCAAGCCATAATATAGTGCATAAATTTTATTCTTATAGTATCTGATACCTGATCAGGATGTGTAACAGGGAAAAAGCTTTGTATCATAGATATAATCTGAACGTTTTTATTTCTAATCCTTGGAAAGAGCCATCCTCGTTGAGGAACATTAAGCCACGAATTGCCTGAATCTAAAAAGACAGACTCTCTTTCCATATTTTCTATTCTGACAATCGTATCGGTATAACAACTTTCATCATCAAATGAGTTACCTGTAATATAGCTATAATATTTATATTTGTCAATTGCTACATATGATTTGTGTTTTTTTGAAAATGCAATCAGACACGGTTCAATATTATTATTAATCATACCAATTGTAATACCTGCCGCTATCTTATCCGCTCCGATTAATACCGGAGATTTAAGTATTCCGGTAATATCAATATAAAACATTCTTTTCATCATTATCATACTCCCAGTTTACGCAGCAACTGCATTATTTTCCAGAGTTAACATGACCTTTAAATGATGTCATGTTAATAAAACTGTCATAAGGATTGTAGATTAAACAAAACACAACAAGGTTTTACAATCAGGACCCTGTAAACAGCATATGATACCAGACAAATTAAGAATATTACATGATTTCAGGCTGTCCCGAATTAGTGGTAATTCCGAAATGGCCTAATAATTTTTTTTGGAAATCATAAGAAGAACTATTATTTATTTCATTGTTCCATAAATCATATTCGTTTTTCTCCGGCATCCTGTACTTCAGTGAATAAAACGCAGCCTCAAAAAAAGATTTGTTATCCATATCGGCATTAATAAGTTCCGAAGGACTCAGCATTAACGGTTCTGAGTCTGAGCAGTTTACAAATATATCTTTTGAAAATGACAGCTCTGCATTATTACTTTTCATTTTACTATTCACTATATCATACAAAACAGAATAATGGTTATCTGTATTCAGGACTTTTTTTTTACGTTTGCGATAAATTTCTCCAATGCTTCTTCAAACTGCTTGCTGAGTGGTGCATATTTGAAATCTTCAAGTCTCTTTCTTTCTGACTCTATCATGCGTTTTCTGAGATTTTCATCATTTATTACAGCATCAATAACTTTAGAAAGAAATACGGGACTTTTGTTTTCAACGACAATACCGCTTCCTCCCATTGTTTCAGGTACGGCACAGCTGCTATAAGCTATTATCGGAACATCAAATATCATTGCCTCTATAAGTGGTACACAGAATCCCTCATGTTCACTAAGACAGAGAAAAACATCTGCTGTTTTATAAAGCGCCAGTATTCCTGCAAATGATATATGACTTGTAAATTCTATATCACTTACACCGAGCTTTTCTATATATGCGGTCAGATAATTGTAATAATTGCTCTGGTCATCATGACTGCCTGCAAGTATGAGTCTTGACTTAGGATTTATATTTTTCTTGTAATATGCAAATGTACGGATCATATCCTCATGTTTTTTATTAGGTGCAACTCGTCCGACAAACAGGATATTTGTGTATCCGTCATTATAATGGTCTATTACCGACTGATCAGGAGTACTCTTATAGTCATCCATTGCAACCATTATAGAAATTACATCAATCTTATCACCATCATAACCCATATTGATAAGATCCTGTCTGTTAAAACTTGAGTCTGCTATACAGTAATCGAATTTTCCTGCAAGTGCCTTTACATCTGCAAGTCCGTTCTTGCACATTTCTACCTTGTCATAGGAATCTATCTCAAAGAAATGAGGTGGAGTAATATTGTGATAAATCATTATTTTACGGCATTTAAAATCTGCAACCTGTCTGTTCAGTTCACTGCCTATTGACATATGATAAATAACAACATCCGATGGTTTAAGCTCCTTTAACGTAGGGATAAGATAAACATCAGGTTCTGTAATTTTTTTATGGAATGAGTAGCAGTAAATTGCTGTTTTATACCCCATTCTTTCTAGAATGCGCTTTATAGCAATAACATGATTGCCTATTGCATCACCATAGTTAAGAGTTGGTACTATCTGGATTATCTTCATTTTGCTTTTCACCGCCTATTCTGTTTATTTCATTCCTCAACTTACGATTTTCTTCTTTAAGCAAATCAAGTTCAAGCATTATTGTATATAGCTGCTTGCTGTTTATCTCAGCGTTCTGAGCATTTTGTAAGGTACTGCGTTCAAGCATTGAGAGCTTCTGCGATGTATCCTCCTGTGTATTAAGATATGAATTTATGTGTTGAAAGCAACGTGCTGTATGAAGATTTATGGAATTTTGCTGAACTACCATAGGATATATAATAAACTTCGCAGATTTTCTTATAACTCTTTTTATAAGCGCTACTACTGAATTGAATTTGTTTTTATATGAACCTAACTTAGTATAATATTCGAGATGAGAATTATTTTTAATTACCGCAAGATCACTTGCAAATGCTGTTTTATTGAATTTAGAACAGGAAGTATGGCTTTGTGTAATTAAAAAATCATCAAACTTGATTATTTCACATTTATTTTCCTCTGCAACAGCATCAGTCCAAATATCTTTCAGGACATTTTTAATATAAATGGTATCGTCCATCACGAACCTCCGTTTCGAAAAAATATAACATTTTTAAAATATAATGATACGCTTTTTTTAACTGAGTCAGTCACTGATAATCAGAAACGTTTTAATGGTGTATCTACAGGGCCTGTCTCCGTCAGTCTTATTAAGCTTCATCAACACATTAACTATATAATTATAATCTATTTAATTTGCAATGTCAACGTTTTTTGCAAGGAATTAGCTTATGTGACATGCTTTGCGGATTATAATCTGAATATTACATGCATTGATTATTTATACAAATCTTTTGTTATAAATTTAATCTGCTCTGAATATTATCTTATCTATCTTAAGCACGGTTCCATACCCTTGTAAAACAGAGAGTGTGAGATAATCGGCAGATATAAAATCAATATTATCCAGAATAATCTTTGTACTGTCAGACTCAAGATCTTCTGATGCAATTATAGTCTTATCAGCCCATAGAAATAATGTGGCTGGATTATTCTTAGCTGAATCAATAATATTATATTGTAATTCAATTGAATAATCACGTTCTTTAAAATCATCAGGCAATTTAAATACTCCCTGCATTACCTGACCTTCAGTTCCGTCTGAAGTTACTGAACCGTCATCAGGCGAAATCATCCCATTTTCACTGGAGTATCCGATAGTATAAGGATAATCTGTGGAAACTTCTGAATGCTGTCCCGGAAATCCTGCTGAAAAATCACACGAACTGTTATCAGTATAGTAATATACCATATCATTAAACTGATCTATAAAAGTATATCTGTTCTGAATATACTCAGGAAGCTTTATAAAATTATCCTGTGTGATAAACAGAATATTTTTTTTACCAAGTTCCTCTGAATCACCTGCATTCTTATAAAAATCAAGTGTCTCAGCTGATGTAAAACTATATTCAATACTATAACTTTTAATTTCAGGCATTTTTGCACGCAATATATGTGATACCTCAGTACCATAAGTTACGTCATAGAACAACACTGTATCAACATTGTTTTCCTCCATAGCTTCAATGGCTTTGTTCTCCAGATCTGTACATGAACCCTTCCACGTAAACAGTCTCATATAACTCTCACCGTTTACTGCAACAAGCCAGCATATAATTATAGTAACTATAAGATTTCTGTTAAGTATTTCGTTTTTTAATTTCAGATACTTGTCCAGACATACACCTGACAGCATGAATATAGCTATAATCCAAAGAATATGATAACGACTTTCAAAAACCGGTGATCCGTACCTTGTATCTGAAAGAATAAGTACAAGCAGATTGCACACTGCAAAACATATACAATACAGAAAATAGTTATCCTTTTTTATTTTTGTGTTTTTTGTACAGCACCAGTACACAAAAAAGAATATTGAAATACATCCTACAAATTTAAGTATGGTTACAAGTCCAAATATTGTAGCAGCATTAACATCAGATATCTGAGGCACTCCGCCAAGTATAATCAGAATTCCTGCAAGACATGACAACAGATTATCAGTAAAATTCTGGGATGTGCAAAGAAAATATCCGTTTGATGATGCAACACCAATATTTATCATACTGCGTATCATTAAAGATATTACTGATACTGCACCGCTTCCCAATAAAAAAATTGCAGTAAAATCAGAAACGCAGATTTTCTTTTTTATTATCCATGACAGAATTAATCCACCTAAAAATGGACCGACAATCAGAACAGGTACATACGTACCACATGATACTGTAGTCACGATTAAAAAGAACAAGAATAGTACCATTAGAGGTGTCCATTTCTTTTTAGGGGTTTTCTTTATATCAAGTCCTGTAAAATAAAGCAAAAGTAAAACAATAATCAGACGGAATTCATATTGTCCTGCTGAAATAAAAAGCATATTCATATACTCAAGCTGACCAAATGTATATGGAGTAATAATAAATGACATTGTAATAAACCGGACTGCAGGTTTCACATCATTCTGAGAAAGAACAGCATTTACTGTGTACAGCACAATAAGTATCAATATCATATGAACTATTGTATACGAGAGAGATATATTTTTAGTCAGGATATATAGAGGTGCAGCCCAGAATGCTGCACAATCAATCTCCAGCGAAGATGTCATATTGTAATCGGGCAGAGCAATAGTTTTATGCGACCACATTTCCACAGCATGACGCAATACGAGTGAAGAGTCATAATCAAAAAATTGCTCTGATCTGGTTAAGTTCAAACATATGATTGTCAGTATCTGAAGTATTAAAAAAATAAAGCATACATATTTAAAAACACCCTTTAAACCAATATTATGTTTATTTTCCATTTTATTCTCCTTAAGATAAAAAATAAATTATTAACCATAAAACGAAATTTAATTATATCACAAAAAAATATATAGTACCACCGTTTTTTCTAAAAAATTTAATAATAGTTTGAGAAAGTATCTTATAATGTCTTACTCACCCTAAACCCCCAGAATTATGTGGATAAAGCTAGAAAATTAATGTAAATAACTTCAAAAAAATATATAAGTGTTACCATAAACTTATCCTATGCGTCCCAATAGCAGACCACACCATAATATAGTTAAAATCAAAAACCACTTGACATTATACCGTATTTATCATAAAATATAACTTGATAACTATTTTTATAAGGACGGTATTTTATTATGTTAAACAATGATAAGGTTATGGATAAAATCGTTGATCTCTGTAAATCAAAAGGCTTTGTATATCCGGGTTCCGAGATTTACGGTGGTCTTGCAAACACATGGGATTACGGTCCTCTTGGTGTTGAACTTAAAAACAACATAAAAAGAGCATGGCTCAAGAAATTTGTACAGGAAAACAAATATAATGTTGGTCTTGACAGTGCTATACTTATGAATCCGCAGACATGGGTAGCTTCCGGTCATATCGGCGGATTTTCCGACCCATTAATGGACTGTAAGGAATGTCACACACGTCACAGAGCAGACAATCTTATAGAAAATTTTGACGGCACAAACCCAAGCGGCTGGTCAAATGAACAGATGCTTGCATATATCAGAGAAAAAGGAATTACATGCCCTGACTGCGGAAAATCAAACTTTACTGACATACGTCAGTTTAACCTCATGTTCAAGACATTTCAGGGTGTAACAGATGATTCAAAATCAGAAATATACCTTCGTCCTGAAACAGCACAAGGCATTTTTGTAAACTTTACCAATATTCAGCGTACAAGCAGAAAAAAAGTACCTTTTGGTGTTGCACAGATAGGTAAATCATTCAGAAATGAGATTACACCTGGCAACTTCATATTCCGTGTAAGAGAATTTGAACAGATGGAACTTGAATTTTTCTGCAAACCAGGCACTGACCTCGAATGGTTCTCATTCTGGAGAGGTTTCTGTAAAGACTGGCTCTTAAGTCTCAGCATAAAAGAAGAGAACTTAAGGCTCCGTGACCATGATGCTGAAGAACTTTGCTTCTATTCAAAGGCAACAACAGACTTCGAATATCTCTTCCCGTTTGGTTGGGGCGAACTCTGGGGTGTTGCTGACAGAACCGACTATGATCTTACACAGCATATAAATACAAGCGGAAAATCACTTGAATACTTTGATCCTGAAACAAATGAAAAATATATTCCATATGTAATAGAGCCGTCTCTCGGTGTTGAAAGACTCTTCCTTTCAATAGTAACAGAAGCTTATGACGAAGAAGAGCTTACATCTGTCGATAAAAATGGTAATGAGAAAAAAGAAATAAGAACAGTAATGCATTTTCATCCTGTTCTCGCTCCTTTCAAGGCTGCAGTACTTCCTCTTGTAAAGAAACTTACACCAAAGGCTGAAGAAGTTTATCAGATGCTTTCAAAGAAATTCATGGTTGACTTTGACGAAACAGGAACTATAGGCAAACGTTACCGCAGACAGGATGAAATAGGAACACCTTTCTGTATCACATACGACTTTGATACTCTTGAAAAAGATAACTGCGTAACAGTACGTGACCGTGACACGATGGAACAGGAACGTATAAATATAAACGATCTTGTTGCTTATCTTGAAAAGAAAATGGAATTTTAAACAGCCTTCTGGAAGGATGATATTATGTCAAGGCGATTAGTCCCTATCATTTTGGGAATTATTCTTTTATGTGTGGTTTTTCTGATTCCGACTCTATAAAAGCAAGTGAAAACACTCATATATTTTTTAATTATCAATTCGTTATCTGATATAACTTAAACAATATGGAATCCGCCTCTAAGGCGGGTTCCATATTCACATTCAGTAGGAGAAAAATAAACGGATATTCCCGAAGGTGCAGGGCGACCGGAAAGCCCTGCCCGACTCCTCAGAGTCGGAATCACTAATATTACTATACAGCAAGCTCAGCCGCATCATCGAAATCAAGAGCTGGCTGCAAAGCAAGATTCAACCCTGTTGATATAAGTCTTGATGCATGTGATACAAGCTGATCTATATCCTTTGGTGTTACCATCATATTAGGCATATTATTATTTGCTCTTTTTCCTGTAAGCTCCTCTACTATGGTGTGCATGTCAATTATAGTGGGAACACCTATTGCTATTACAGGAACTCCAAGTGTCCTTTGTGATAATTCTTTTCTTTTGTTCTCTACTCCGCTTCCGGGTGAAATTCCTGCATCGCTTATCTGAATTGTCTTTCCCAGTCTTGAAAGCTCTGAACACGCAAGTGCATCAATTACAATAATAATATCCGGCTTTATTTTTTCAGTAATAGCCTTAACTATTTCTGCCGACTCTATTCCTGTTGTTCCAAGTACTCCGGACAACAGAACACTTACCCCACGTAAACTTGACAGAAACTCGTCTTCTGCAAGCTCTGTTTTGAGATGTCTTGTAGCCATAACGCCTGAAGCAGATAATGGTCCTAACGCATCAGGCGTTATATCGTCATTTCCGAGTCCAACTATCAGAACCTGTCCTTCACTGTCACCCAGAATTTTTTTTACCTCTTGGGCAAATTCCTCTGTCATCTCCCTGTAGTTGTCACTCAATGCACTTAACGATTCACCCTCAAGTGTTATATATCGTCCCTTTCCTTTACCGATATTCTTACCGTACTTGTCATCTTCAATTACTATTTCAGTTATTTTAAATGCTTTCCCCCTGATTGTCCTTGTTATTCCCTCCTGTATTTTCTCTCTGTCTGCAAGCTCCAGCGCCAGATCTGTTCTGAATGCCATCTTTTTTCTCCTTTCAGTAGAATTTAAATTTATTATTAATATTTGTTGTGAATGTACATAAAATGAGCTTAATTATTTTTGTATTATATTTTAAATTAACTATTGCAATTTATCTGATAAAATGGTAGAATAAATATTAGACTGATTGTATGGTCGTACCATACATCTTTACATTAAACTCAAAGCAGTTCGTGTCTGCTGCTTTTATTTTATGTTTTTTTATTGATTTTATTAATTCTGCATTGCAGAAAATAATTTCAAACATCATCTTATTAAATCAGGAGGTATAAATTATGCCAAATATTAAATCCGCAATGAAAAGAGTTAAGGTAAATAAGGTTAAGACTGCAAGCAATAAGTCAAGAAATTCAAACCTTAAGACTGTTTTAAAGAAGGCTGATCAGGCTATAGCTGAGAATTCTGCTGACAAGGAAGCTGTTATCAGACTTGCTATCAAGAAGGTTGATCAGGCTGCTGCCAAGAATCTTATCCATAAGAACAAGGCTGCAAGAAAAAAATCACAGCTTGCTAAGAAATTAAACGCAGGTGCTTAATAAATTTTTCAGAGTGGTTTTAATGCCACTCTTTTTTTATTAAAATTCTCTGAATATAAATCAAAAACAATGGCGTATCAGAATTCATTTTCAGATACACCATTGTTTTTTATTTAATGTTTTTTGTTTTAAATATTGTAAAGCTGTTTATTATCATACTAATCTCACCACTGTTTTTTTCCGCCTCACTCTCCGGCGTCCATGCACAGAACTGAGTATAGTATCCACTTATATTTACAAGATAGTACCACATATGTGCATGTTCTACGTGATTTTCACCTAACGGGCTTGAAGCGTCCTTGATTTCAACGTACTTTGCCTGGTTTCCGCATATTTCAGTGTCTTTGAAATCATCTAGTGAAATATCAGTATAATAATCTGAGTTAAGATTTCTTGCTGCAAGTGTACAGTAATTATCAAACTGAATATAATTATCACCGCATTCTTCAACTATAACAACTACACTGGCATTTCTGCTGCTGCAAAATGCCTCAATGCTGGCAGCTTCACATAACTCACCTTTTTTCTTCGGAATCTCCCAGTCAACTGGAACATCAATTTTATATTTGTAATCATAGCTTGCTATTTCTTTGCTGCTTTTCTTATCTTTCTCGGGCATCTGACAGCCTGTAAACAATACTATGATAGCAGTAACTATCAAAAAAACAAAACTACGCTTCATAAAATTTATCCCTCCGTACATTAATATTCAGTCTCAATATGGAGATTATCGAAATACTTAAGTTTTTTCAGGTTTTGTGACTGGTATCCTCAAATACATAATTCAAATGAGATCTTATTTCACATACTCTGGCCTTTTCCCTTAAACAGAGCCTTTATCATATATTTTATCCCAAGGTTTCCTGTAAATACAAAATTAAAAACTCTGTATATCCACAGTACAGGAAGCAGAAACGGCAGTTTTTTCAATACCGGATATTTTACACACATGCCGGTATACGGAACAAATACACTGTGAATAATCAATTTAAATTTTCCATCACGTTCTATGTCATTATTTATTTTATTTATTATCGTTCCGTATGTACCACTGGACATAATATATCTGGTCATCTGATCAAAACAGGCATTGCTCTTAAGTCCTTCAAACCATATGTTTGAAAGTCTGTAAATATCTCTTTCAAACTCATATATGCCTAACTGTCTCATTGCTTTTTTTACGTATTCTCTGTCAATATCATGCTGGTTAATAAAATATTCATCTGCTATGTACCTTATTCCGCTGCCACCTGAATAATAATGTTTGTAAAAATGTGCTATAAAAAATATGTAGTATTCCTCCATATTCATTTTGTAAATATATTTATACTCTTCATATTTAACTGCTTTTTCAAAAACATCCTGATAATATTCTGTAAATACTTTCTGATTGTCAGGCACTATACCCCGATGTATTTCTATACTTATAGGGGGCTTATTATAGGCATTATGATGAAAGTTTTCATTGAAATCACAGACATAGCCCAGTTCAGACATAAGATTTCTTACTTTATCCGAATTTTCTTTATCTATCAGAATATCAATATCAGACATCACACGCATATCAGTCTGAGGATAAAAATACTTTGTAATCGCACCTTTAAGAATCATTGCACGTATTTTGTTCTTTTCAAACAATTCGCTGATATTTTTTATTTCTGCACGTTGCTTGATGTCCTTTACAATCTCCCCGTTTTTTATATCTCGCCATTTTCCCATCAGGTCCTCAGGTGGCTTCTCTTCCAGCTTTTCAATACTATAGCATACTATATTTGCAACACTATGAAATTTAGCCATACTCAGTAATTGCGTCCAATCAAATCTGTTTATGTTTTCCTGAGGTTTTATTTTTTTTATTGCGCAGCCTACAAGATGTATCAAATATTCTTCAGGCGTGTTAATATTTACGCTATTCATACTTTCCCCATATCTGTTTATTTAATATCCGCAAAAACACATTACACAAATATGTTTATATTTTTACTATTTTATAAAGTATTCTTGATGGTAAATCCTTTATCCATAAAATCGCAGCCCTTATAATAAAAAATCTGCACCATAAATGTACGTATGTCTGATATTTTTTATCATCTACAGAAATTAATTTTTTATCTTTATAATATCCTGTTGTACAGCCAATTACCCAGTCATGGGGTACTGTTTCTCTTTTCCATCTGTTATCACCGCATATTATGTAGTCATTTTTTCTGACCTTCAATATTCTGTGAAGTACATATTTTCCATCAGGTCTCTGGTATAAAGGCAGATCATATTTTTTAAGAATTCCGTCAGTCTTTTTTATTACTACAGCACTTTTTCTGTTATAAAGCATAGGCTGCATACTGTCTCCGACAGTTGTCTGAATAATTTGCCCGGAACGTTCAAGTTCCTTCCTGAGACTGCTATTCATCAAGTATTCCTGCCGCCATCAGCTTTTCAATGATCTTGCGTACATCTTTTCTGGCATTTTCCTCTGAAACATCGTATTTATCAAGAAGTGCCTCAACAAGCTGATCTTCTGTTTTATCAGTCATAAGCTGTCTGAAGATAAAATCAGCTGTTTTATTGTTTTTTATAAGTCCGTTAAAGCTTTTGCTTGCTTCACCTGTAGCTACAGCTACATAATCATCACCTGCTCTGTCTGCTATCATTCCATCTTTAAGTTTCATGATTTTAATCCTTTCATTGCATTATATGCAGTTACCGCTGCGTCTTCAGACATATTGCATTTTAGTCTGAAATATTTTACTCCGCTTATAAACCTGTTTACAAGCGGCATTATTTTTCTCATTTTTCCGGTATCATCCGGTCTGTATGTCTGACTAAGCATAGTTGTATATGCATCAAAAAAATCCGGTTTTATTATTTCGTTTTGTGTTGACTGTTCAAGTATAAAAACAGCATCTATTCTGGCTGATGTATTTGTCTGAAGGCCATGTTTACCACACCATGGCGTTCCGTATACAAATGCACCGTCTTTGTCAAATCTGATAAGCGGCTTGTCATCGTTTATTACCTTAACCTTGTTTCCGAAATGTTTCTTCCACAGCCTTGCATGGGTAGACTTCCCGGTTCCGCTTGGAGCTGTAAAAAGCACTGCCATGTCATCTATCATAATTGCGGAACAATGAAACAGTATTATATTATCATCTGTCAGAACTTCACATATTTTACGATACACTGCAAGGCTTTCAAGATAATCATCAGAATATTTTATATCAGTATTTTCCTCACGCTTTATCTCATCATCTGTCACAGAGATTATCTGAGCATTGCAATCAGGAATTATATAATCTGTACACATTTTTTCTATGTAACCATACCTGTTATCAATACAGAAGCTATGATCTGCAATTCTTAAAGTAAACATTAAATCTACCTCATTCTATAGGAATGATTGGAAGTTCGATAACATCTTCCTTATTTCTGGCAGTCTGACTTTCTGTATTATTCTCTGATTCCTGTTGTGTCTGGACAGGATTGATTTTATTGTCGGTAATAATATTATCGGATTTATTATTGTTCTTATCTTCATTCTTATCATTGAGATTATTATCAGAAATAATACCCCCATCTGATTTTAAATCTGACATAACTTCACTGCTATAACTATTTTTTAAGGTCTCCTCTGAGGCTGAAGATTTAACTTTATTATCTGATACTGCAGAAGTTTCTGACATTTTCTTTTTTATGCTGCTCGAATCTGTTTCTTTTGTATCTGACACAGTTTGCGTCACAGATACCTCATTTTTTTTATCTTTATTTTCATTATCTTTACAGCCATTAAGTAAAATTAACGCTGCAAAGAGCAATATAGCTGCAATAACTTTTTTACTCATAAAATTCCCCGCTTTATAGTACAAATTGTAAAAATTAATAATTTTATTTTAGCATAAATACTCCAAAAAGTCAAGGCGGGCGCTGCATTAATAACAAAAAAGCCATACAAAACAAAGGTTACTACTCAGTTATACTGAAAAATATAGAAATGTGTCCAAAGGTGTAATGCGATCGGAATGCCCTGTCCGAATCCCCATAGTAAAAACTCATGTAAATTACAAAAAAAATTTATCTTCCACACGAAACCGAATTAAGCCTTTTTCTTCTTTCCATATGATCAGGCAGCACCATTGACATGAAATTATAAAATTTCCTTGAATGATCAGGGTATATTAAATGCGTGAATTCATGATAAAATACAAGCTCAATAAGATCTGTATCGTATTTTATAAGATTTTTATTTATATTTATTTTTCCTTTGGAAGGATTACAGCTCCCCCATCTTGACACCATATATTTGTATGAATACTGAGGTGACTCAGAAACATACTGTTTGAATACCTGATACACCTTGCTTGCTATAATACCAAAATAACAGATGCATTCATCATCATACCATTTTTTTATCACAGATCTTATTTTCTCTTTATCTCTGGAATCTGTATAAACCAGCAGCTCAGCATTCTCTTTTACAGCACAGCATTTATCCGAATCAATAACTTTTATTATGTATTTGTCTCCCAGAAAATACACCGGTTCGCCGTCACTGTATGTTCTGTGCTTTTCATTTTCAGTTATAAGATTTTTGGGCTTTTCAACAGCTCTTAATATGTAATCAGCCTTTTGTCTGAGAAATGTATCTATGTATTCAGTAGAAATAAATCTGTTCGCAGAAACACATATTTGTCTGTCTGAATTTATCCTTACATTTATATTTCTGACATTTTTGTATGTCAGTTTGTAGCTCAGCTGCTTTCCGTTTATAACAACCTGTCTTATCATTTTATTTCCCCTTTTTATCTTGTTTTTATTCAGTATATTACATATTATAATATATTTGTAAGAATTTTGCAATAGGGTTTGAAAAAATTCTCCGCAAAATTATTTATTTCACGGAGATTTTCAATATTTATGCTGACTGCTGTGTATCTATGCATTCAAGGGCACTTACCGCATCCCAGAAAAAGCTTTCTTCGCTGACTTTTTCAACAAATCCCGCTCTTTCCATTGTTCCTTTTACTCTTGGCTGAACACCGCTGAATAGAATTTTTACGCCTTTCTCAGAATATTCACTGTACAATGTTTCCAGTTCTGCAATAGCCGAGTCATCTATCATCGGAACACCCCTCATTGAAAATACTATTGTTGACGCATCTTCAAATTCGTGAAGAACTGCTGTGAGCTTGTCCTGTGTACCGAAAAACAAAGGACCGGCCAGATATACAAGCTTTGTGTCCCTCATTGAAGGGCTGAATTCATGACCTGCTTTCTGCAGTCTCTTTTTATCTACGTCACTTACCTCAACGTTAAGCTTGCAGCTTTTAAGTATAAATATAAACATTGAGAGAATAACACCGATAAGTATTGCTATTGTAAGATCAAAAACAACAGTAGCAAGCATAGTAATAATGAACTGAGCGGCAGAATTCTTAAGCTTTTTGCTGAAAATGTTTTTTATTCCGCTCCATTCATTCATTCTCCATGCTGTTACCATAAGAACTCCCGCAAGAGCAGCAAGAGGTATCTTTGACATAACAGGACCGAGCAGGAACATTGAAGCTATAAGTGTAACAGAATGAAAAACACTTACGAGTCTTGTCTGTCCGCCTGATTTTATTGCAACACTCGTACGCGCAATGGCTGCAGTAGCAGGAACTCCTCCGAACAAAGGAATAAGCATATTTCCAAGTCCCTGTGCCATAAGTTCTCTCTGTGCATCTATCTTTTCGTTTTTCATTTTTCCGGCTGATGCGCCGCATAACAGGCTTTCAATCATACCAAGTGCCGCAATGCTTATTGCAGGAGATATAAAGTTTTTAAGATTATTAACAGAAATGCTGCTTAAATGCATTCTGTCTTCAAGAAATAATGTTTTAGGAATTGAACCGACCTCTGCAACATCAAGTTTTAAGATAAGCTGGAGAATAAGTGCTATAATTATTGAAGCGAGTGATGCAGGAAATTTTGCATTAAGCTTTTTAGGGTAAACCACCATTATTATGATTACAACTGCACCGAATAGAATTGCCTGAATATTTGGTGAAAATCCAAGCTTTCCGTATGAAATAATTTTCTGTACTGCGTTTTCACCCTCTGATGAAGTACCAAAGAAATTATCTATCTGTCCTAATGCTATAATGACAGCTATTCCGGACGTAAAACCTGTAATAACAGGTGCAGGAATATATGAAACAAGATTCCCCACCTTAAGCAATGCTGCAATTATAAGTATTGCACCTGATATAAAGCCCGCAATGAATACGCCCTCTACTCCGTACTTTACCGAAAGTGTAAGAAGAATTGCGGTCATTGCTCCCGTAGGACCTGATATCTGGTATGACGCACCACCAAGGAGTCCTATAAAAAGTCCTGCTATGATAGCAGTTATCAGTCCTGAAGCTGCATCGGCACCCGAGCTTACACCAAATGCAAGGGCAAGCGGCAATGCTACTGCTGCAACTGTAAGTCCTGACATAAGATCTAAAGATAATCTTTTAGAACTGTAACCCTTAAACTCTTGTTTCAAATCTGTTACATATTTTCTCAGCATTGAAAAACAACATCTCTCTTCTGTTTTATTGAATTTTTACACGACATTTGAAATTATAACACTTTAGAGACGTTATTTCAACCATAAGACTCAACAAAATTTGTGTATAAATATACTAAGATTAAGGACAAGGTGCTTAATCTTAGTCTTTAGTACATGTATTTGCAATGATTCTTACAGTTTCAGCCGCTATCATAAGTCCTGCAACTGAGGGAGAAAACGCTGTACTTCCAGGAATTGCTTTACCATGAGATGCTTTTTCCTTACATTCTCCCTTAGGTGTCACCGGTGTTTCCGTTGAATATACCACAGTAAGTTTTTTTACTCCTCTGCGTTTTAACTCATAACGCATAACTCTGGCAAGAGGACAGACTGACGTCTTATAAATGTCAGCTATTTCAAACTTTGAAGGATCAAGCTTATTACCTGCCCCCATACTGCTTATTACAGGCACACCATTTTCCTGTGCCCGCATTATGATTTCAATCTTTGCCGTTACCGTATCAACTGCATCTATAACAAAATCATATTCTGAAAAGTCAAATTCCCCTGCGTTTTCCGGCATAAAAAAACATTGGCGTACATTTACGGATGCAAGCGGGTTAATATCAAGAATACGTTTTTTCATAACATCCGTTTTTTCCATTCCTATTGTAGAATGCAGTGCAATTATCTGTCTGTTAAGGTTTGTAATGCTTACAGTGTCATTATCCACAAGCGTAAATTTTCCTACACCACTCCTGGCGAGTGCTTCAGCAGCATATCCACCCACACCGCCTACTCCGAAAATAGCAACGTGTGTATTCTGAAGACGTGTTATCGTTTCCTCACCAAGTAAAAGCTCTGTTCTCTGAAATTGATTTTCCATATATATTTTCCTTTGCAGATTTATTTTTTTATGTCTTACATTTATATTTTTCCTGTTCCGCCATTCATACTGGGTACTTTTCTTTCCTGATGCTTATTAAAATCTGTTACATTATTTTTACTCAACCTGAACTATTCACAGAGCAATATTGAAATGTAATAAATCTCCAAAATCAATTTAAAAAGCAAAAAAATTTTAAACGCTGAGCAAATATCACATTAAGGATTTGAAAATAGGTACAACTATCCCGTAAATAAAATTTTCACTTTTTTTAATTTTTAAGATACTCTTTATAATATCACACTTTAAGCGTATTTTCAACAAAAACCAACTGGAAAGGAAAAATAGAATGCCCGATATAGAAAAATTTCCTCACAGGACAGAATAAATGAAATCACAGATAAGCTTGAAAAAGGCGTTATGAAGTTGTTTGAGGGCGACAGGTTCAGACTAAAGGAAATATATTCTGCACTAATTGCGGAATAAAATCAAGCAATACTTGTCCTAAATGCAGTGCAGTAATTAAACAGAATGATAATTTTTGTCATCGGTGCGGAAATAAAATATCAGACAATTAATAGTTTACAAGATAACTAATTAAGAGTATAATAAAGCTGCAAAGATATTGAAAAATGTCTTTGCAGCTTTATTGATTTTATTTGAATTGGGGTAATCATAATGTGGATTTTGTTTTCTTTGTTATCTGCACT
>CALMUA010000017.1 GCA_937872775.1 uncultured Ruminococcus sp. | reverse complement strand
ATTATATAAAAAAATTTTTAATTACTACTGCTGTTAAAACGCCCACCATACGTATTAATTATATTTCATTAATGACAAAAAGTCAATATATTTCCCGAATATTAATAAATACTTATTTACGTATTTTTATTACACTTTTTTTCTCATTTTCAAAATGCTGTTTTAAAAGTACACTTTTATAGCATACAACTGACATGAACGGAAATACTGGATATTGAATATCTGTACACTGGTCTCAATAGATAAACCTTAGTTTCTGACATGCCATTGTGGTACCCTGCACATACGGGAACATATTTTATCAGCTTACCTTTAAAAACATGTAAGGCTGAATAGTATATTCACACGGATGATAATTTGTATATGCATTTTACTGATATAATCTATATAACTATACAATTAAATGATAACATATTTTTTGTTTTTTTCAACACATATTTTTAAGATTGTGATTTATCACAAAATCATGTTTAAATTTCAGAAAAAAATTATATATTATATCATGTTTTTATAAGAATTCATTATATTTTGATCTAAACCTTGAATATATTTTTTTTATATGATAATATATAGTATATATTTATTCCATACAAAATTTTATTAAAGCGAGGTATATATGTTAAACGTTATCCTTATCGTTATTCTTATTACTCTTTCTGCAATGTTTTCAAGCTGTGAAACAGCATTTTCAACTATAAACAAAGTACGACTAAAAAATTATGCTTCTCAGGGAAATATAAAAGCAAAAAAAGTACTAGTAATAACCGATTCATTTGATAATGCTCTCACCGCAATTCTCATAGGCAATAATATGGTGAATATTGCATCAACATCTATCAGCACTGTACTGTTTACTGATCTGTTAGGATCTAAAGGTGTAGGAATAGCCACAGTAGTAATGACTGTAGTAGTACTGATATTCGGAGAAATAATGCCTAAAAGCTTAGCAAAAGAGCATTCTGAGAAATTTGCTTTTTTATTTGTTGAACCACTGTCATTAGCAATTACTATTCTTACCCCTCTTGTTTTTATATTTACATCCATTAAAAAACTGACACCTCTTCTGTATAATGGTTCGGAAAAAGCACCTACTGTAACAGAAGATGAATTAAAGTACATAATTGATGAAATCGAAGAAGAGGGAGTCCTTGAAGAATCTGAAAGCAATCTGGTAAGAAGTGCTCTTGACTTTGATGAAACAAATGTCAGCGAGATACTCATTCCAAGAGTAAAGGTAGTCGGAATAGAAATAAATATGTCTGTTGATGAAATAAAAAAAGTATTTCTTAATGAGATGTTTTCACGGCTTCCTGTCTATGAGAAAAATCTCGATAACATTATGGGTATAATAACGCAGAAGGATTTCTTTAAACTGATTTCGGAAAATGGTAATGATATCAGGTCAATAGTACAAAATGTTGTTTTTATATCAGAATTCAAGCTTATTAATGATGCTCTCCATGAAATGCAGCGATCCAAAACACATATGTCAGTTATTCTGGATCAGTATGGAGGAACCAAGGGTATTATTACAATGGAAGATATCATAGAAGAGCTTGTAGGCGAAATATACGATGAAGATGATGAGATAATATCTCCTATAAATAAAATAAATGAAAATCTATATGAGGCATCCGGAGAACTTACAATTGATGAAATGCTTAATACACTTAATATGCCTGATAATTTTATAATATCAAATGCTAATACCGTAAGCGGATGGATAATGGAGATAATAGGCCATATTCCGGAACTTAATGAAATTATTCAGTTCAGTTGTCTTGAAATAAAAATACTGGAAAAAAGCGTACAAAAAATTATAAAAATACAAATCAAAATCGTACAACCTGAAATTGACCAAATAAATGAAGAATAACTATTCACCTTCTCTACTCAGCATTAAAGTTCAAATTTATTAAAATGTTCGGGTTCTTTGATAGCTTTTCCACAGTGATTCATCCTTGCTTACATAATTTATAAGATTATATGTTAAGGCTAAATAACAACTTTAAATCTTAAACTGTTTCAATAGTTTTTATATATCAAAAACTGGCAGACTGATTATCATACAGTCTGCCAGTTTTATTTTTATCAAAATTTATTATTTATTAAGTCTGCTTTCAAGACCATCAAGTTCTTCTGCAATCTCCTTAGGAAGTCTGTCACCGAACTGTTTGTAAAATCCTCTCAAGTCTTCTACTTCATTCTTCCAAAGATTATTATCAACAGCCAAAAGTTCATCAAGAACTTCTGGTGTGATTTCACCTTCAATACCTTTAATGTTAAGGTCTGAAGCCTTAGGCAGATATCCTATAGCAGTCTCTTCAGCATCAACCTTGTCTTCACAACGTTTGATAATCCAGTCGAGAACTCTCATATTATCGCCATAGCCAGGCCAGATAAAGTTGCCTTCATCGTCTGTCTTGAACCAGTTTACATTAAATATCTTAGGAGCTTTGTCACCGAGCTTTTCACCCATTTCAAGCCAATGAGCCCAGTAATCAGCCATATGATATCCGCAGAATGGTTTCATAGCCATAGGATCATGTCTGAGAACGCCAACAGCACCTGTAGCAGCTGCTGTTGTTTCAGATGAAACAGCTGAACCGATAAATGTTCCGTGTGCCCAGTCAAATGACTGATATACAAGCGGAGTTGTCTTTGCACGTCTGCCGCCAAAAATAATTGCTGAAATCGGAACGCCGTTAGGATTGTTGAATTCAGGTGAGATACATGGGCAGTTTACAGCAGGAGCTGTAAATCTTGAGTTTGGATGTGCAAGATTGTTTCCTTCTGCCGTATATTCAGGGCCGTTTACCTTTGCACCCTTCCACTCTGTTGCATTTACCGGAGGGTTCTTATCAAGTTTTTCCCACCATACTGTGTTATCATCATTATTAATAGCAACGTTTGTAAAAATAGTATTTTTCTTTGTTGATTCAAGTGCATTATAGTTTGAATTTTCATTTGTTCCCGGAGCAACACCAAAGAATCCGTTTTCAGGATTTATAGCATAAAGTCTTCCGTCAGCACCCTGCTTCATCCAGGCAATATCATCACCAACAGTAAATACTTCATAACCATCCTTACGGTATCCCTCAGGCGGGATAAGCATTGCAAGGTTTGTTTTACCACATGCAGAAGGGAATGCTGCTGTAATATACTTAACTTCTCCATCAGGTTTTTTGATTCCGAGGATAAGCATATGCTCAGCCATCCAGCTTTCATTTTTACCCTGATATGATGCAATTCTAAGAGCAAAGCATTTCTTTCCGAGAAGTACATTTCCGCCGTAAGCTGAATTTATTGACCATATTGTATTGTCTTCAGGGAAATGACATATATATCTCTTTTCAGGATCAACATCGGCCTTTGAATGAAGACCGCGAACAAAGTCGTTTGATGTATCTCCAAGATTTTCGAATGCTGATTTTCCCATCCTGGTCATAATGCCCATATTGAGTACAACATATATTGAATCAGTAACTTCCACACCAACTTTTGCAAGAGGTGAGCCGATAGGACCCATAGAATAAGGAATGACATACATAGTTCTGCCCTTCATAACTCCGTTGTACATAGGTCTGAGCTTTGCATACATTTCTTCAGGAGCGCACCAGTTATTTGTCGGACCTGCATCTTCTTTTTTTGATGTGCAGATGAATGTTCTGTCCTCTACTCTGGCAACGTCGTTAGCAAGTGTTCTGTGATATAAACATCCAGGGAGCTTTTCCTGATTAAGTTCAATCATTTCTCCTGTAGAGATTGTTTCTTTCTTTAAAGAAGAAATCTGTTCATCACTACCATCAATCCATACCACTTGATCAGGCTGTGTAAGGGCAACCATTTCGTCTACCCACTTTAAGACATTAGGGTTTTTTGTCAATGACATATTTATGAATCCTCCTGTGTTTTTGTTTATTTATTGCAGAAATTTTTATTGACTAAAAATTTCATAAACAATTATATTATAATATTTATAGTCCCGGAT
>CALMUA010000016.1 GCA_937872775.1 uncultured Ruminococcus sp. | reverse complement strand
ACACGTAAATATGTGGCCTTTGAGAGTTCTCTTATGCCACGATGAATAATTCAGGCTATATATTTGCCTGCTTCAGATCTGAGTTCTCTTATAAGGCGGTGATTAAGCGGATTTTTCATATGTATCACCTCTACCATTCAAGCTTTTCTGCAGCTGTTTTTGTTTTATTGACATAATTTTCTCTTATCATTCCGTCACGGAGTTTTATTACTCTGTCAGCCATATTTTTTATTGAGTCATTGTGTGTTACCATTACAATTGTGTTGCCGTATTTTTTATTTACGTCCTCAATAAGCTTAAGTATTTCTTTTGATGTACTGTAATCAAGTGCTCCGGTTGGCTCGTCACAAAGAAGAATGTCGGGATTTTTAACAATTGCTCTGCCTATTGCAGTTCTTTGCTGCTGGCCTCCTGAAAGTTGATTCGGCAGCTTGTGACGGTGTTCGTACAACCCAAGTGTTTTTAATATATCATCCACATCAAGAGATTTTTCACTTAAATATGCTCCGACCTCAATGTTTTCTTTAATATTCAGATTCGGGATAAGATTATACATCTGGAAAATATATCCCAGATGCTTGCGTCTGTAAATTGTCAGCTTTTTTTCATTCATTTCTGCGGTTTTTTCTCCGTTTATTGAGATATATCCGCTGTCAGCGTTATCAATACCTCCGATAATATTAAGAAGTGTTGATTTTCCACTTCCGGATGGACCTAAAAGTACACAGATTTCTCCTTTTTCAATGCTGATATCAATACCCTTAAGAACCTCAACCAGACTGTCACCTTCACCGAAATGTTTTTTGATGTCTTTGATTTCCAGAAACATAAATATGTCCTCCTTGTTTGTAGTATCAGGTTTTGTGTTTTAATACTCATTTTGTCTACACTCTGAATTACTTCAAAGTAAATTCAGTTAGCATATGCTAACTGAGGGTTACCATATGCTAACCCTATTTTCATAATAACACATTTATATTTAATTTGTCAAGGGAAAATAGAAATTTTATTTTTTATTTTTTCCAGTACTATTGTTAGCTGTAAAAAAAATAAAATGCATATATATTCCAAAGCGCAGGGAAATCGGAAAACCCTTATTGACTCCATGAAGTCAGAATCTCATAAAAAATCATTAAAGTTAAATATTCTGCTTAACATTAACTTACATGAATTTTATAAAAACAGGGCATTTTAAAAATAATACTTAAAATCAATTTATGCATTAATCATGATATTATAGCTTTAATAATATCATGATTAATGAAAAAAAGCAATACAAAAAATAATATTCAGTTCGGATACGGCATATGCTACTTAGAGTCAGTGTATATGTAATATTCTCCGTTTATTGAAAAAATTTTCTTTGCAATAATATGAAAAGTTCTTTATTGATTATCTGCATAACGGATACAAATTTTAAATGCAGCATTTTTTCATTATGGCAAAATCAGGTGCTTCTATACTTATATCTGTATTATCAGGATGAAGAATTATATTTATATGCAAATCCGGAGATAATATTAAAAACGTCATGAACGAAAAAATCATATTTTGAATTATTTACGGAAACGGGAGCGGGATTTCAGACTACGTCTATATATTTTCTCAGATTATCTGATGATATTGTGGAAATTAAGTAAAATGTGAGTACATTATGAGCAATTATTCACGATGAGTATACTTATACCTAACAATGATTTCGTTCATTTCACATGTAATTATCACATAAAAGAGTAAAATATAGATATAGACTTAATCAGAAAAAAATAATTACAACAAAACCGTCAACATTCAATAACTATTTATGAAAGGAAGTAATTAATATGTTTGAAAATAATTATAACTCAGAGACAAATACAAAAGAAACTGAATATGTACCTGTAGGTGATAATACTGTACAGGAAAATAATAAAAAGAAAAAAGGTTCATTTAAAAAGGTTTTAAAGACTGTAGGTGCATTATGCTGTATCGCAGCAATATCTACAGGTTCTATAATAGGCTACAGATATTTTTCAAATGGCGAAGGAAAGGATCACAAATCAAATTCACTTACTGACAAATCATCTTCTGAAGATCAGAAAGATTCTGAAAATGAAAAATCAACAACTTCTGATAGAGCTGAAGGCGTTGATTATCAGGCAAATAGTCTTCTTCAGCTTTCAAAAAGTGAAAATGCGCTTTCAACCCAGGAAATTTATAAAAAAGTTATTCCTTCTGTTGTAGGTGTTTCCTCAACATTTCAATATGACACACCGTCACAGCAGTATGGAGGATTATTCGGATATTTCTACGGGGATGACGGTAGTCAGGGTGACGGTAGCCAGGGTGACGGTAGTCAGGGTGGCGGCAACATACAGAATGCAACAGGAACCGGTACAGGCATTATAATTTCAGAAGATGGATATTTAATGACAAATGCACATGTTATATGTGATGATCAGTACGGATGTGCAAAGGAAGTATCAGTTCTTATGTCAGATGAAAAAGAATATCCGGCAGCAATTGTAGGATATGATGTCCAGACAGATATAGCAGTTCTTAAGGTTGATGCAGCAGGACTTACTGCAGCAGAAATAGGGGACAGCAGCAGTGTTCAGGTTGGAGATGCCGCAATAGCTATAGGAAATCCTCTCGGATTTGATTTGTTCGGAACACTTACGGTCGGTTATATTTCAGGAATAGACAGAGAAATTGCAGCTGATGATACAATAATGAATCTTATTCAGACAGATGCTGCTATAAATTCAGGAAACTCAGGCGGTCCGCTTATCAACGACTGTGGTCAGATAATAGGTATAAACTCAATGAAACTTTCAACCACATATTCATCTTCATCAGCATCGATAGAAGGACTTGGTTTTGCGATACCAATAAATGAAGCAAAGAAAATTGTCGATGACCTTATGACAAATGGTCATGTAACAGGAAGGCCGCAGCTTGGTATAACATGTCGAAATGTTTCATCAGCTTCATCTCAGCAGCCGCAGGAAAAAGGCAGCTCACCTATAAACGGTGTTCTTGTAAATGAGGTAACTGCAGGAGGTTCTGCTGAAAAGGCAGGAGTTCAGGCAAATGATGTTATAGTAGGCGCTGACGGAAAAGCAGTTGAAACTGTAGAGGAACTCAATCAGATAAAAAATAAATTTAATGCCGGAGATACTCTGAGCCTTACAATAATAAGAGATAATAAATACTGCAAAATTGATGTAGTGCTCGAAGAGGCTGCAGCTCAGTAACTGATGCATTTTCCAATCACTTTCTTAATAAATATATACAAACCGGACAGACGGTAGCATAGGAATTTTCCTGGCTGCCGTCTGTCTGGTTTTGATTCAGTAAAATTGATGCAAATATAGAAGTACACAGGCATACAAAAAGCAGGTGCCAAATAGCACCTGCTTTAATCAAAATGCATAAATTTTAGAAAGAACCGCTTTTAAGCGACAACACTTTTTTAAATTCAGTTATTTGTTAGGACCTATATATTGTGCATCTGAAAATCCTAAAATCATCATAAATATTGGTGAGAAAAATATTAATCCCAGACAGAAACCAAATTCTTTTCCAAATGATTTTCCTAGCTTGTAGTTTATTACCAAAGGGAATATCCAGCCTACAAAAGGCACAAGACAGAGTAAAAACAACCAGCCGTTTCCAAATACTATCTTTGTTAATATATATGTGCTGTAAACAGGTATAATAGCTGCTATTCCGGGTTCCCCGGCTTTTCTGAAAATAAGAACCTGTGCATAAATAATTGCAATCACGAGGACTATAGAGAAGATTATCTGTCCTGCTGACATACCTCCTTCAAATATTTGCTTCACTCTGTCAATTAATGAATTGTCCATAAAAAACTCCTTTCTTTTTTCTTAAATTTATTAATATATAATATTTTATTGGATATAAAATATTATATATCCCTGTGTGTTATAATAGATGTCAGTGAAGTAAAAAAGAATTTGTGGTA
>CALMUA010000015.1 GCA_937872775.1 uncultured Ruminococcus sp. | reverse complement strand
GCAAAATATTTGAGTTCAGGTATTTTCCTTGTTGTATCAGAGGAATTAGGAAATGTTTGCGGAGGTATATATGAGGCTGAATATTAACGAATACTGACATATAGTAATGCTCAGATTTTTTTTATTTTTCATGTCTTGACTTTTATATTTTAATAAAGTATAATATAAATAATTAGTCGATTGATTATTTATATTATACTAAAACAATGATAAGGAAAGCCCGATGTACGAGAGCTTTATAAGAGAAATTTCACCATTGGCTGAGAGTGAAATTATGGTTGTACTGAAAGGATACCGTCCTTAGAGTGCGTCTAATAGACGACGGGTGTTCTCCGTTACAGGAATATGGAGATCTGTGGATTTTTTAATGTCAGCTTAGCTGTGTTTATCTGCAGGAATCAGGGTGGAACCGCAATTTTATTGCCCCTTGGATGTTTTTAATATCCGAGGGCTTTTTTAATTTTATTTATATTTTTGAAAGGAATTGAATTTTAATGATTAAACTTACATTAAAAGATGGAAGCATAAGAGAAGCCCAAAAAGGTCAGTCTGCTGCTGACATAGTAAAAAGCATAGGCTCAGGACTCTTAAAGGCTGCTTGCTGTGTAAAAATTAACGGTAATGTTGCAGATTTAAGAACAATTATAAACGATGACTGTGAATTTGAAGTCATGACATTTGACAGCATTGAGGGTAAGAAAACATTCTGGCACACAGGATCACATATTTTAGCACAGGCTGTAAAGCGTCTGTATCCAGAAGTAAAGCTTGCTATAGGTCCTGCTATAGATAATGGATTTTATTATGATTTTGATGTTCCTAAGCCATTTACAGCAGAGGAACTCTTAAACATTGAAGCAGAAATGAAAAAAATTGTAAAAGAAGGAATTAAACTTGAGCAGTTTGAAATGTCACCTGAGGATGCCATTGCGTATCTTAAGGAACAGGGAGAGCCTTACAAGGTAGAGTTATGTGAGGAACATGCAGACAAGGGTGAATCCATCTCATTCTATAAACAGGGTGATTTTACAGATCTTTGTGCAGGTCCTCATTTGCTTTCAACATCAGGTGTAAAGGCATTCAAGCTTCTTTCATGCACAGGTGCTTACTGGAGAGGCAGCGAAAAGAACAAAATGCTTTCAAGAATTTATGCTGTTGCATATCCTAAGGCTGCAGAGCTTGAGGAATATCTCCAAAAGCTTGAGGAAGCAAAAATGAGAGATCATAATAAGCTCGGACGTGAACTTGAGCTGTTTACAACAGTTGATATAATAGGACAAGGCTTGCCTATCATGCTTCCTAAGGGTGCAAGAATAATTCAGCTCCTTCAGAGATTTATAGAGGACGAGGAAGAAAAAAGAGGTTATCTGCTTACAAAAACTCCGCTTATGGCAAAGAATGATCTTTATAAGCTTTCAGGACACTGGGATCATTATCAGGATGGAATGTTTGTTCTCGGTGATGAATCAAAGGATAAAGAGGTATTTGCATTAAGACCTATGACATGTCCATTCCAGTATCAGGTTTTCCTTAACAGAAAGCGTTCATACAGAGATCTTCCTATGCGTCTGGGTGAAACATCTACACTTTTCAGAAATGAAGACAGCGGTGAAATGCACGGACTTATCAGAGTAAGACAGTTCACAATTTCAGAAGGACATCTTATTTTAAGACCGGAACATCTTGAAGAAGAATTCAAGGGTTGTCTTGAGCTTGCAAACTATGTTCTGGGTGTACTCGGACTTAAAGATGACGTAACATATCGTTTCTCACAGTGGGATCCGAATAACAAAGAAAAATATATAGGCACAACAGAACAGTGGGCTGAAGCACAGGGAGTTATGGCAAAGATACTTGATCATCTTGGAGTAAAATATACAATCGGTATAGATGAAGCGGCATTCTATGGTCCGAAGCTTGATATTCAGATAAAGAACGTACACGGCAAGGAAGATACACTTGTAACAATTCAGATAGATCAGATGCTTGCTGAAAAATTCGGAATGGAATATGTTGATATTGATGGTTCAAAGAGAAGACCATATATTATCCACAGAACTTCACTCGGATGTTACGAAAGAACACTTGCACTCCTTATTGAAAAATATGCAGGAGCATTCCCACTCTGGCTTGCACCTGAACAGGTTACTCTTATTCCTATTGCAGACAGACATCTTGACTATACAAATGCTGTTTATGAAAAGCTCCGTTCATATGGAATACGTTGTTCTGTTGATGATAGAGCTGAAAAGGTAGGATACAAGATAAGACAGGCACAGCTTGAAAAGGTTCCTTATATGCTCGTTCTCGGTGACAATGAGATTGCTGATAACAAGGTTGCAGTACGTTCACGTAAGGACGGAGATCTCGGAACAATGACTGTTGATGAGCTTGTTCAGAAGCTTCTTAAGGAAGTTGCTGAAAAGACAAGATAAAATTAAAAATCATTAAAAATAAGGCTGACTTCCGGTGTGTCCGGAGGTCAGTTTTTTAGTACAAAAATTTAATATGAACTATAAATAATACCCAATATATAAAAATCAATTGATTGTTATA
>CALMUA010000014.1 GCA_937872775.1 uncultured Ruminococcus sp. | reverse complement strand
CAACGTGACCAGCCCGACGTGTTTTCAAGAGATCTTTGATCAGACCGGCTGCGATACAAATGCTGCCAACAAACGACGTAAATTAAGATATGATCGAATCATAATAGCAGCTGTTTTTCTTATAATTCTAATCATTATCTTATACATAATATTTAATACTGCATTTGGAACAAAAAATAAAAAAGAAGACGACCTGAATGCTGCTGAAACACAGAACAGTTTGTCAAGTACGCTGCTTACTTCAAACGGACGCATTGAATTTGAAAAGATTTTTTTAAACAATGATGATATTCATAAAGGCAGTCTTATACTTGTAAATGACAACCACGAATATATTTCCCAGGAAAATGGGTCATCCGGGTTTATAAGTGTTGACAAAATGAAAAATGACTATTATAAATTAAAAAACTCCAATATCACAATGGATGAAACAGCTGCCAAATCCTTCAACAGTATGCTCAGCGGTTTCTACCTTGACAAATCAGACAAAAGTATTATTCTTATTAGTGCATTCGTCTCAAAAGATCAGCAGGACATCATGTACAATCAGGCTCTCGAGAATTCTCTTTCAGTCAGCAAAGGCGGATTTTCTGAACATCAGACAGGACTTGCTGCAGATATAGGTTCGATTTCAGACTCAGGAAAGCTGACTTATCTTACACCTGATGAAAAATATTCATGGTTTGCTGAAAACTGTTCAAAATATGGATTTATTCAAAGATATCCTGATGATAAAAATGATGCTACAGGAGTAAACGGTCACGAATATCATTTCAGATATGTAGGTATTCCTCATGCATATTATATGAAGGAAAACAATCTTACTCTTGAAGAATATCTTGAAATGCTGAAAAAATACACATTCGGCGGGAAATCGCTGAGTTTTCCATGTTATTCAAAGCAGTACGAAATATACTATATAAAAGCAAAATCAGACATTAATGATGTCTATGTACCACGAACAAATTCATATACTGTTTCAGGAAATAACATTGATGGATTTATTGTTACAGTTGAAAAATAATTATTATGCTGTCAGGATTTGCATACAAATCCTGACAGCATTTTTTCAAATAAAGGTTTACCCGTTTTTTAATGTGGCAATTTGCATCATAGCTGCATATTTGCATTCAGCAGGAGACCCAACTCCTGCTGAATGCAAATATGGAACCCGTTGCCTCAGAGGCGTGGGACATATTGCCTGAGTTATATTAACTGAGATCAATAAACTGCGAATATGCATATCCGTTCACACCGTCATATCCGACTGCATACCAGTCCCCCTCTTTGCCATAGATCTCTATTTCAGACCCATTAGGAATAAATCCTACAATCTCAGATGATACAGACGTAGATCTCCTTATATTAAGACCGGAATTATAATCAGTCACTACTATTCCTCTCATTACAGGATTTGGTTCAACAAACGGAATACCAAGATAATCACATAATGACCGAACAAGATTTGCAGCTATTTTATCGAGATTATCTCTTAACCATGTAACATCCTCAATGTTATCATGATATCCTATTTCAGCAAGAACAGCAACTGCCTTTGTACGTAATACCTCTCCCAGGAAATCTGTAGGAAGAACACGTGATTTGTCTGGCAAAGGATATATACTTTTGAGATTATTTGCAATTATTGTCGCAAGTCTTTGGCCTGCCTGACTTATTGGTGCATAGTAAATATCTATTCCTCTTAATTTGCCCTTAAGATTTTCAGGACCTGCGTTTGTATGAAGTGCAAGATGAACATCATAATTTCCTGCGTTTGAATCATTTATCGCCCCTATTGCCTGTCTTTCAGGATCATTTCTTACATACTGTATTCCACTTGCGCGAAGATATGGTTCCATTTTGTCTGCAAGCAGATTCATGTACTGTTCTTCATTTCCTTCAATGGCATATTGATTAAATTCCTGAGTTGACGGACTTAAAAATACTATTGGCATAAATTCACCTCATTATAAAATAAAAATAGTGCAGAAGCCAACAAAGTCTCTGCACTATTCATTATATGCTTTATACTCCTTATCTGACAAAATACGCCAGGCTATTTTTGTATGAGATTTAAAAAAGATACGCCGTGAGTTTCATAATTTATATCAAAAATATCAGCAATAGTAGCTGCTATATCAGCAAATGACTTTCTGGTTTTCAGATTTGCCGGTAATATCTGGTCTCCGTAAATAAGAAGAGGAATATATTCACGTGTATGATCTGTTCCTGTAAATGCCGGATCACATCCGTGATCAGCCGTAACCATGACAACATCATCTTCGTTAATTTCCTTAATGAACTTTCCAAGCCATGCGTCGAATTCATTCAATGCCTGTGTATATCCTGCAATATCTCTTCTGTGTCCGTACAGCATATCAAAATCAACAAGATTAACAAAGCATAATCCTGTAAAATCTTCCTTTGAACATTCTGACGCTTTGTTCATGCCATCTTTATTTCCATTATTACGCATCATCTTTGTAATACCACATCCGGCAAATATATCATATATTTTTCCTATAGCCACTGTATCTAAATTATTTTCCATAAAAGCATCCATTATTGTCTTTCCAGCAGGCTTCAATGAAAAATCATGTCTGTTAGATGTTCTGACAAAATCAGGATATGTTCCGGTAAATGGTCTTGCAATTACCCTTCCTACTCCGTTTTCTCCTGTAAGAATCTTTCGTGCCTGATCACAGTATTTGTATAACAGTTCTACAGGTACAATATCCTCATGTGCTGCAATCTGACATACACTGTCGGCAGACGTATAGACAATAAGCGCGCCTGTATTTATATGTTCCCTGCCATAATCAAGTATTACCTTAGTACCTGAATACGGTTTATTGCATAATATTTTTCGTCCTGTTGCTTTTTCAAACTTTTGAATAATATCATCAGGAAAACCATCAGGGTAAACAGGAAGCGGCTTCTCAGAAACAATTCCTGAGATTTCCCAGTGCCCTATTGTTGTATCCTTTCCTGCTGACATTTCTTCCAGTTTTCCATATGCTGCAATTGGTAAATCAACAGAATTTCCAAAGCTTATATTTTCAATGTTATAAATTCCCATTGACTGCATGACCGGAATATCAAGCTTTCCTGACCTGAAACATGAGCCCAATGTATCAGCACCTGTATCTCCGAATTTTTCAGCATCAGGCAGCTGACCGACTCCTGCACTATCAAGGACTATAAGAAAAACCCTTTTTATTTTTTCCATTATGTATCACTCTTTTCCAAATGCCGAAAGTGCTGAACTTGCACCGATCCTGTCGCAGCCTGCCTCATCAAATTCTATAAATTGTTCCTTTGTTTTTATTCCGCCTGCTGCTTTGATTTTTACATCAAAACCTATATGATCCCGGAAAAGTTCTACATCTGATAATGTTGCACCTTCTGTTCCAAAACCTGTAGATGTTTTTATATAATCAGCATTTACATCTGTAACTATACGGCATAATTTTATTTTTTCTTCTTTTGTAAGATAACAGGTTTCAACTATGACTTTCATTACCCTTTTTTTTGAAGCTGCCTTGATAAGCTTCAGCTCATTCTCGATTTTTTGGAATTCACTGTTTTTAACGTCTCCGATATTAATTACAACATCTATCTCGTCTGCTCCTTCAGCAACTGCGCGTTCAGTTTCAAAGACTTTTACTTCTGTAGTATTGTATCCAAGTGGAAATCCTATTACTGTACATATATTCAGGTCATCACCATATATATTTTTTACTCTTTTTACATATGAAGGAGGTATACATACTGATGCCATTTTATTTGTAATTGCTTCCTCACATTTTTTTTTTATATCTGAAAAGCTCGCATATGCTTTAAGATGTGTGTGATCCACTTTACTCAAAATTTCTTCTCTGTTCATGATTAAGTCATCCCATCTCTAAATTCAAATTTTTTAATTATTTTTATTAGTCTTAATTATATCATCTGCATTTTCAGTTGTCAAGCACAGTATTTTGTAAGTTTTGACTACATAAAATACATGGTTATATTGAGCCTTTAGAATAAGGTTTATAATAATCCCTGAATTCTTTTACATGGTTTTCCCGTTGCTCTGCGCCTTCTGATACCTATATAAAACCATGTAGGCTTAATAATAACAGTATATAATTGCTTCAGGATAACGCTGCACGTTAGTATAATATAAAAGCAGATCTCATCTGTATGCAAAATTTATTTTACCACAGCAAGATCTGCTTTTTTATTATATGAAAATATTTATATTTATGTTTATGTTTATATATATCTGCAACCGATATATTTCTTTTTATTTTTTTTCTTTGCCGTCATCATGCATTATTGTCATTTTAAGATGTGCCAGAAATTCATGCATTTCCCACGTTCTAGAATACATCGTCGTCATGCATTATTGTCATTTTTAGATGTGCCAGGTCAGCTAAGTTCACATCACCATCCTTTGTTAAATCTGCAGCTTCTAACTGTTTTTCGTTCAGTTCCTTATCCTTTAACATATAAAGAGAAAGATTTGTAAGATCAGTCACTTCTGTTTTGCCGTTCATGTCTATATCTCCGCTTCCCCTTTGTATCTCTGGCTCTGATCCAGTTGTTGTTGTAGTGCACGCCACAGTTCCTTCAGTTTTTCTGCTTGATGTTTCTGTTCCGATCGGATATACTTCCTCACACGTTGTTGTAGTGTACTCCTCAGGCCAGGTCATCACTGGAACTCCGGCAAGTGGTGTTAATTCAGTTTCAGCATATGGTTCAGTTATAATTGGTTCAGTTATAATTGGTTCAGTTTGTCTGCTTGATGTTTCTGTTCCTATCGGATATACTGTCCCAGGCATTGGTGTAGTGTACTCCTCATTTCGGGGCATCGCTATCACTCCGGCTGTTGGAGTAATTTGTGTTTCCCTGTATTCAGCGGCAAAACCTACTTGCGGAACAGCAGCACCTGCTTCCGGAGCACCCTCACATGTCTGTACCGCGACATCTCCCGTCAAAGGGGTTAGCTGAAAATCATCTGCTGAATTAAGAGCGTTTACGACACCGCCTGTTACTGTTCCTGCTGCTACCACCGCAAGAAGTGATGATATCTGTTTTGTAAACTTTCTCATTAGTTATTCCTCCTTATTCTTGATTTAGTAAAATTTATATTTCCATATACCATATAATAAATACTTTTTATACTCCTGTAATGCTACATTATTATTGAATTTTTTTTTCAACCATTTTATCAAGAACGGTAAGAATATGTACCTGTTCTTCAATGCATTTTGCTTCCGAAATGTCATCAAGTCCACCCGTTGATGACATTTTTCTGCATGCACATGAATTATGACAGTATTCTGCAATTTCACAGTCATTACAACGTACTGACTGAAGTGAATAATTGGGGTGCTTTTTTATAACTGGAGCTGTACTTAAACCATCCTTTACATTACCACAGTAAAATTCAGGGTTGTTCTGGAATTGAATACAAGGATATATTTTCCCATCCCAGTTAATAAACATCTGTCGCTTGCAGACCTCACACTTATTATTTTTATGTCCTTTTACTACCTTATATTTATCATCGATCTGGGTTATAAACATTCCATCAATATCAGCAACCTTTTTCCATTCTTCTTTCATTCTGTCAGCAAATTTATCCATATCTTCCGGAACAAGAAAAGCATCCATTGAGGCTGAAATTTTTTTGACCCCCATATTCTTAAAATACATAATATTTTCGGCGAGTCTGTCAAGATTTTTTTCTTCATAAACCATCTGTACCAATGTATTTGGCTGATATTCAAGAAGAATTTTCAGCTTCTCATTAAGTTCTTCTGTTTTTATTCCCCTTGCAGAGCAATCCATGCCATCATGAGATAAATTTATCATTACATTATTATCCATACACCATTTTATAAATTCTTCATCTAAAAGCATTCCATTCGTTGTTATAACACAATAATTTGACTTTATTGAACATGCAAACGTCTTTATCTTATCTTTGTAAAGTAAAGGTTCACCGCCAAAAAGATATACAATATCAGCGTTATTCTTTTGTTTTATAAAATTAATAGTATAGTCTGTAATTTCATCACTCATACTGCCAAGTTCAGTGTTAAGCTTTCTTTCATAACAATATGTACATCTGAGATTACACCTGTTAGTCAAGCTAATTATATAATCCATTATTTCACTCCTTTAATAATATTTACTGATATTAATACTTTTTTATTCGATAAAATGCTACAGACACTTCTCCTGTTTATTAAATTAAGTTTACACCACGCTTAACGATTATGTAGTATTTATACCAATATATTTTAAATACAAATAAGTATTTTGTGTATAAAATCAAAAAAATATCAAAAAACACTTGAAAAATAATCTATCATGTGCTATAATACAAATATCAACTTAGCATATATAAAAAATATAAATATGCTATGTGAACAAGGAGGAGTTAAGTATGAAAATAATTATATCTGCTAAAAAAATGAACATTCCACAGGCTTTTGACGATTATGCAACACAGAGAATTGAATCAAGACTTTCAAAATTTTTCGGAGATGATGCAGAAGCAAGACTTACTATTTCAGAAATTAAAAGTCAGATAGTTATTGAATTAACTGTCAGATATAATAATACAATCTACAGATCAGAAAAAAATGCAATCAACAAAAATGATGCACTTGACGCTGCAATAGATAAGATTGTTAGACAAATCCGCAAAAATAAAACAAGGGTAGAAAAACGTCTTAAAGATACTGCTTTCATTGATACATACAGTGATATTGTTGAGGAACAATTAGACTTTGAAGTAGTAAAACATAAAAAATTTACTATGCGTCCTATGGATCTGGATGAAGCAATACTTCAGATGAACCTTCTTGGTCATAACTTCTTTATGTTCAGCAATGTCTCATCAGGAACTACAAATGTTGTATACAGAAGAGGCGACGGTAATTATGCCGTACTTGAACCTGATCTTGAATAATCACAAATATGCCACTACTACAGCTATATCTCTTTAAAAGGTTATAAAGCTGTAATGATAAACTTGCCGCAAGGCATCAATACAGGATTGTACAACGAAAACACTATTCGCTGTACAATCCTTATTGTTTTATCTGAAACTCTTCAGATAAAACAATAAGGAGACATTACTACTGATAAATATAAGTAAAGAAACCCACTGTATGAGATATTGTGGGCATGTTTACAAGTTATAATCATAAAATCAGGCAGTTATTTCCATCTTTCTCTTTTTCATTTCTGTTTTACAATTGTACATTAATTCATCAGCAATCTTTGATATTTCTTCAAAACTTTTTCCTTCGTTTTCATTATATATGGCCATACCATATGCGATACTCAGTTTATATTTGGATTTAAGATTTTCTTCATCAAGTAACGAACAGAATAATTCTATTGCATTCTTATATTTTCTCTTGACATTATCACCGTCTATCAGTACAGCAAATTCATCTCCTCCGATACGATAACATGTTCCGTATACATCGAAAGCTTGTTTAATGATTTTTGCACTTCTCATAATAATACTATCACCAGTTCCATGACCATAACTGTCATTTACTGATTTAAGATTATTAACATCAAATATTACAATGGCCGATGTTAAAGTTTTCTTTTCAACGTATTCTTTTATATGCTCCTTATACGCAGTACGGTTTCCGATTCCGGTAAGTCCATCCTGATATGCAAGCCTGTGAACAAATTCATTTTTTATTCCAAGCTTAGCCTTATTCATGATACTTTGCATACCTACAATTCCGTATGATAAAATAAATACGACAAGTCCCATACGTATAAACAACGCTGCATCGTCAGCCTTATTTCCAATATAATATCGTATCACATCAATAATACTCGTACTCATTATAGCAAAAAAGCCTATATAAAGTAGTATACTGTCTTCTTTAAAATTCTTTATAAAACGTTCCAGTATTTTAACTATAAGAGTTAAACCGCTGAACAAAAGATTAAGATGAACAAGTATTAATGTTTCCTGAAGATCAGCTATATCTAGTATGTTAAAAATCGTACATAATATAAAAGTAATTACTGATATAGAACATATTAAATTCATTATCAGATTGCTTTTTAACTTTAAATATGATCTTGTATAATACATTAATGGAATAGGTAAAAGCATCAGCAAATACATCTCAAGCAACTGAATTGATCGTGAATTATATAATAAAACCTGCATTATTCCTGTTTCAAGTGTACACCATACAGAAATCAGAATTGAAAATAAACCAAGAAAAAATACATCCAGATGCTTCTTTATTTTTATATGTGCATACAAGTCTATAATCATAAAACAACATCCGATAAACACCATGATAACACCTATTATTACGGAAATATATTTTTGATTGATAGACGAAATAATAACATTTGCAGGTTGCGCAAAGCTGATATTATCAATTGATGAACAATTTTTCTCATAAATGTTTTTTATCCTGATTTCCATATATCCATTATATGCATTATAAGGTATGTCTATGTAATACCATACAGTTCCTGGCGATTTATTGTAAAAATTATTATCGATTTCAGGAGTAGAATCAACGAGATTTCCACCAATATACACCTGTGTAGATATATTTCTGCTGCTGAAACAAAACGACGTGCCTGATGGAAGATCAGGCGGAATATCATGAAAAATACTATAAGTACTGTCTTTATTTGTTTTTAATTTGGAAATATTTACATTACTGCCGTCTGCATATCTCCATCCTCCGGAAATATATTCGATATTCCCGAATATATCAGAAGCAGTATTGTTTTTTGTTATCATACACGGCAAAATAATTATGATCATTAATATAACTATCATAAATAAGTAAAATGCCAGAAAAAATTTATCTGTTTTTTTGTTATTGAAACCTTAGTCATTATTTTCACCTACTATTTAAGATGAATTAATATCACCAAAAAAGTCTAATTTTTTTATTAATAATATGTATTAATATTT
>CALMUA010000013.1 GCA_937872775.1 uncultured Ruminococcus sp. | reverse complement strand
ATTATGTTCAAACTCGTTTCCTCCATGAATTATAAAAGTAACTTTAGATATATCTTATATGATATATATTATAATAGTATCATAAAAACGGATTATTATCAATTACAATAAAAGAATCTTAACAAAACTTAACACGAACTTAATTGATTACTATTTTAACATTAATACAATTAAGCGCAAAATTCACAAATACCTTTACAATAAAAAACTATTGTTCATATTATATACAAATCAAATATTGACTTTATTTTATCTTAATGATATAATAATAAATAAAAGGAGTATATGGGAAATGAATACAAAAAACATAATAGCAGTTATGCTCACATCGGTTATGGCGATAACATCTGCAATGATTTATCCTGGAAATACCTCAGCGGCGACAATTATAACGGTATCTCCGTATGCATCAACTCAGATCAATGATGGTATTTTTGAAGGGTGGGGAACATCACTATGCTGGTGGGCAAACAGGATCGGATACTCTGATTCATTGTCGGAGCAGGCTGCTGAGCTTTTCTTTGGTGAAAGCGGACTCCGTATGAATATTGCACGATATAATATCGGAGGCGGAGATGACCCGTCACATAATCATATTACACGAACAGATTCTGATATGCCTGGCTATACTGTATATCAGAACGGAAATATTACATATGACTGGTCGGCAGATTCACGTCAGAGAAATGTTCTTTTTAAAGCAATTGATGCCTGTAAAACGGATCTTATTGTAGAAATGTTTTCAAATTCTCCTCCATATTATATTACAAAGAGCGGATGTACTTCCGGAGGAACAGATAGTTCAGTAAATAATCTCAAGGATGACTGTTATGATGATTTTGCTGAGTATATAGCCTGTGTATGTGAGCATTTTGAAAAAACATGGGGGATAAATGTTCAGAGTATTGATCCAATGAATGAACCGTATACAAATTATTGGTCAGCATACAGCAAAAAGCAGGAAGGATGTCATTTTGATACAGGAAAATCAGAATCAGATATGATTATAGAAATGCAGTCAGCTATGAAGAGACACGGACTTGAGGATTCAATACTGAGCGGAACAGATGAAACAGGAATTGATGTTCAGATTTCAGCATATAAGGCACTTTCTTCTGCTGCTAAAAATGCTATTTCACGAATAGATACACATACTTATGGTGGCTCAAAAAGAACAGAACTTCAACAGCTTGCGTTAAGTGATTCAAAAAATCTTTGGATGAGTGAGGTAGACGGTTCCGGAACAGCAGGTACTGATGCAGGACAGATGAGTGCCGCATTATGGCTTTCAGAAAGAATGATAACAGACTGCAGAGGGTTAGGATGTTCAGCCTGGGTATTATGGCAGGCAATTGATAATCATATATGTTCATCAGGGTATAACGGCAAAATCGATTCAGGTATGCCTGACACGGAAAAAGGATACTGGGGACTTGCTGTTGCTGACCATGATAACAATAAAATAATACTTACAAAAAAATATTATGCATTCGGACAATTCTCAAGATATATCCGACCGGGTTCAAAAATTCTTGCATCTTCTGATAACACAATGACAGCATTGGACGAGAAGAATGACAGGCTTGTAATTGTGGCCGTAAATACGTCAGGAAACAGCAAGGATATTAATGTAGACCTGTCACAATTCAGTCAGATAGGTGATGCTGTCAGTGTTGTACGTACAAGCGGGAATATGCTTGACGGTGAAAACTGGAAAGAGATTTCTCCGATTAAAACAGATAAAGATGGCTTTAACTCGTCGCTGCTTGCAAATTCAGTAACTACATATATTATAGATGATGTAGAATACAAAGATATTTCAGCCAATGAAATCAGTATTTCTCCCGATATGGTTACAGGTTCATCCCCATGGAAAAATTCTGAGAATGTCTGTACTAAAGCAGTTGATGGGGATCTGTCAACATTTTTTGACGGAGTGGGAGACGGTTGGATTGAGATAAATCTGAAAAAAGGATATTTTCTTGACGCAATAGCATATGCACCACGGTCAGGCTATGAATACCGCAGCATGGATTCGATGTTTATGGTTTCATCAGACGGTCAGAACTGGGAAAAAGTATACACTGTTCCTGATAAACCATCGTCAGGCTTTCATTACATAACATCTGTGCCAGAGCGAAAAATACAATATATCAGGTATTGTGTTCCATCAGGTAAACCCCAGAATTCAGTAAACAAGGACGATGTGTACTGCTGCAATATAGCTGAGATAAAGATTTACGGTGATGAAAATATATCACTTCAGGGAGATGTAAACGGAGATATGTTTCTGAGCGCTGAGGATATAACGACACTCAGTTCATATATGTTCGGGATACTCAATCTGTCAGAAACTCAGGAAAAATGTGCAGATATAAATAACGACGGAAAAATCAATATTATTGATTTTTGTCTGATAAAAAATATGCTTGTTTTAATATAACTCAGAAAATATGTCTCCTGCCTCTGAATCGGCGGGGGACATATTTATATATTTTTCGTTGTTGTTCAAAAGATGTCTTTTTTGTTAAAAAAATTTATAGCTATTGACAAATAGTTTTCCAATCTATATAATTAAAATTGAATAGAACGAATAAATTCTCAGATATTAATAAATAAAAAGGGTGGTATGTATGATAAAACAAAAAAAAATTGTGCAATGTATAGCAGCAGGTATTGTTTTTTGCGGTCTGACGTCACAGTGTTTTGTTCAGGCAGCCGTCGCAAATGATGTTAATGGAGATGGTAGCTTTAATGTTTCAGATGTGATAGAATTCCAGAAGTATCTTATCAATAAGCAGTCGAATGATGCAAAATTTGATATTGATGCGGCTGACTTTAATCAGGACGGAAAATCTGATATTCTGGATTATATTCTTATCAAAAGTGACCTCATTGAAAATCCTCCGGCAGATGTTGAAACAAAGATTCATCTTAACGGAAATACAATTTCAGTTGAAGGATCAAATGCCATAATCAATGACAAGAAAAATATTGTTACGATTAATTCATCAGGAAGCTTTTATTTTGACGGAACTCTGTCAGATGGACAGATATGCGTAAATGTTCCTGATATTGAAGCAGATCCAGGTACGGTTAAGTTATTTTTTAACGGTGTAAATATCACAGGTTTAAGTGAAGCTCCTGTTTGGATTGTAAATGCGGAAAATACATCAATAAATCTTGAAAGCGGCACATTGAACTATTTGTATGACGGTCCGCAATATACCGAAACAAGTGCTGTAATATATGCAAAAGATGATCTGACTATAAAGGGTGACGGTGCTCTTGAAATACATGCAGAGGTACAGAACGGAATTCACTGCAATAATGATCTGAAAATAAACAGTTCGGAGCTTAGTGTAGAAACAGAAGCAGAGGATGCAATAAGAGGCAAGAAATCAGTTACTGTAAAGAGCGGATATGTTTCAGTTGATTCAAAGGGTGACGGAATAAAATCTACAAAGGGTGAGGTAAACATTACAGGCGGTAATGTTGTTATAAAATCCGGAAATGATGCAATACAGGCAGAAACAGACATAAATATTTCAGACGGTGTGGTCACTGCATGTGGAGACAGGGGACTGACAGGTGTTGAAAGCATAAATATTACAGGCGGAAAGATACTTGCGACTTCAACAGAGGAAACATTCAGTAATCTTAAAAATGTTGAAAATAACACTATGATCCTCCAATATGTAAAGGAATGGCAGAAAAATAATCCTGTTACACTACTTGGTTCTGATGGAATGACTGTATTTGATATTAATACGTTAAAAAAATTCAGATATGCACTTGTATCCGGGGCAGAGCTTGAAGCTGATAAGGATTATGACCTTTACACAGGCGGAATAAGAATGAACCACAGCAACGGAGAACTATTCCGTGCAGGCAAGCCACTTACATATGATGAAGTAAATAATACACAAAGTGATGATCTGCTTTATAGTGAGCTTTTTTCAGATGACAAGGTTCACGATATAAGTATTGATATTCCTGAAAACGAATGGAACTCACTTATTACAAATGCACAGAGTGAGGAATACCATAAGGCTTCTATTACAATAGATGGAGAGCGCTATGATGATATAGGAATAAGGACAAAGGGAAACAGTTCTCTTTTATTTGTGTCAAGCGCAGGCAAGGATAAGTACAGTCTTCGTATAAAAATGGATAAGTACAACAAATATCAGAATTATAAAGGGCTTAACGAAATAAGCCTTAACAATATGTATTCGGATCCGTCATGTATGCGTGATACATTATGCTATAATGCACTTACAGAGATTGGTGGTCATGCACCTGTTTCAAGCTATACAAATTTATATATAAATAATTCCTTATACAGCTTTTATTTTTTAATTGAACAGCCGGGCGCAACACTTGCAGAACGTTATTCTACAAGTGATGATGCTAATCTGTATGCACCTGCCTCATACAACTGCACATTTGAAAGCGGCCAGCAAACTTCTGAATTTGAGCTGAAGTTCGGAAATGATACAGAGTTTACACATATTAATGAAATGGTATCAGCTGTAAACAGTATTACACCAAACAATTATAAACAGATTGAACAGATTATAGATGTACCGAGCTTCCTTAAGGGATTTGCAGTCAATGCTCTAATGTGCAACTATGACAGTTATAACGGCTCAATGGCACATAACTTTTATCTTCTGTATGAAAACGGACAAATGCATTATGTAGGATGGGATTACAATCTTGCTCTCGGTAATTTTATGGATCAGGGTAATTCTGTTATGTCTGATATTAAAACTGGACTTTATAACATTGATTCAGGTAAGCGTCCGTTAATCGTTAATCTGCTTAATGTTCCTGAGTATTATGATATGTACATGGATTACGTAAAACAGATATTAAATCTTTATCAGAATCCGGAAAATACTGTTACAGATATAGCTTCTGTAATACGTCCATATGTCAAGGCAGATCCACGAGCTTTTTTTACTGCTGACCAGTTTGAAAAGAACATATCAAAAAGTGCAGAAGGTCTTGTTGTTACCGGAGACGGTAATACAGGAGGCGGTATGTGGGGCGGCTTCGGTGGTGGATTCGGCGGAGGCGGTTTCCCTGGAGGAGATTTTGGTGGCGGTGGTTTCGGAGGCTTCGGCGGCGGTGGACTATTCTCATTCGGAGGAGATAAAGTGTCAATTGTTGACTTTATGATAAAACGTGCTGAGGTTATACGGAGCGCTATAGGGAATTAATAAGTAATCTTCAATAATTATATACTAACAACCAACAAATGCTGCCTTTATGGCAGCATTTTTGGGTTTTAAAGATATATATTATAGTTGTTACTATTCGACCTTGAAAAAAAGCGGATATGTGCCTGAAGGTGCAGGAAAATCGGAAAGTACTGCTCGACTCCGCAGAGTTGGAACCCGTGTAAAACCTATAAAGTTATATATATTCACTCAATAGTAATGTACTTTTATTTTATTCCGGATAAAAATGTTTTAAAATTCTTTACTTTAAACCATTGCTATGATATAATTTATTTTAGCACACATTAAACAGTTTAACGGAGGGAATACTTTGGCTAATGATAAAATAAGAAATTTTTGTATTATAGCACATATAGATCACGGCAAATCCACACTTGCAGACAGAATTCTTGAAAAGACCCAGACTGTTGCAGTAAGGGATATGGAAGAACAGCTTCTCGACAATATGGATATTGAACGAGAGAGAGGTATTACGATAAAAGCAAGAGCGGTAAGACTTGTTTACAAAGCTGATGACGGAGAAGAATATACATTTAATCTTATAGATACTCCTGGACATGTTGACTTTAATTATGAGGTATCAAGGTCACTTGCGGCATGTGAGGGTGCAGTACTGGTTGTTGATGCATCACAGGGAATTGAGGCTCAGACTCTTGCAAATACTTATCTTGCAATAGAACATGATCTTGAGGTATTACCTGTCATAAATAAAATTGATCTGCCTTCAGCAGATCCTGAACGTGTATGCAATGAGGTAGAAAATATTATTGGTATTCCTGCGATGGATGCACCCCGTATTTCTGCTAAAATGGGCATAAATATCGAGGCTGTCCTTGAAAAGGTAGTTAAGGAAGTTCCGCCTCCGCAGGGAGACGAGGATGCCCCTTTAAAGGCACTTATATTTGACAGCTATTATGATTCTTACAAGGGTGTTATTATATATGTAAGAATAAAAGAGGGAACTGTCAGAACAGGTGATAAAATAAAGCTTATGGCAACCGGTGCACAGTTTACTGTAGTGGAAGCAGGATACATGGATGCGACAAATCATATAAATATGGGTATACTCCGTGCAGGTGAAGTAGGATATATTTCAGCTTCAATCAAATATATAGGCGATACACAGGTCGGAGATACTATTACAAACAGTGAAAATCCATGTGACCAGGCATTATCAGGATACAGAAAAGTAAATCCTATGGTATTCTGCGGAATTTATCCTGCAGACGGTGCAAAATATGTTGATTTAAGAGATGCACTTGAAAAGTTGCAGCTTAATGATGCTTCACTTTCATTTGATCCTGAAACTTCAATAGCACTCGGATTCGGATTCAGATGCGGCTTTCTGGGACTTCTGCATATGGAGATAATACAGGAAAGACTTGAACGTGAGTACAATCTTGATCTTGTAACAACAGCACCGTCAGTAATATTTAAAATAACACTTACAAATGGTGAAATAGTTTATATAGATAATCCTACAAATTATCCAGATGTATCGCTTATCCAGTCAGCAGAGGAGCCGATGGTAAAGGCTGAAATTCTTGCACCGACGGAATTTGTGGGAAATATCATGGAGTTGTGTCAGAACAGAAGAGGTATATTTAAAACAATGGATTACCTTGATGATACACGAGTTAATATCCATTATGAGCTTCCTCTTAATGAAATTGTATATGACTTTTTTGATGCTCTTAAGTCAAGAACAAGAGGTTATGCGTCATTTGACTATGAGCTTATAGGATATGCAACTTCAAAGCTTGTAAAGCTTGACATTATGCTTAACGGAGAGATAGTTGACGCATTGTCGTTTATTATACATGCAGACAATTCATATGCAAGAGCGAGAAAAATGGTTGAAAAACTTAAAGATAATATTCCTCGACAGATGTTTGAGGTTCCTGTTCAGGCTGCAATAGGCGGAAAAATCATTGCACGTGAGACCATAAAGGCAATGCGTAAGGATGTACTTGCAAAATGCTATGGAGGTGATATTACCAGAAAGAAGAAACTCCTGGAAAAACAGAAGGAAGGAAAGAAAAGGATGCGTCAGCTTGGAAGCGTAGAAGTTCCTCAGGAAGCATTTATGAGTGTTCTCAAGCTTGACGAGTAAAGATATCTTGAAAGGAGTTAGTTATTGTATGAAATACAGATGTCCATATTGTGAAAAACAGACATTTTCATTTTTAAGAAAAGCCACTACAGGTGGAATGGCATCAAAAGGAAAAGCATGTCCTGAGTGCGGAAAACACGCTGTTCACGGCTTTAAGTCCACAATTTCCAGAACAATACTTCTCAGTATTGTTCTGATATTTATCATTGCTAATAGTTTACGTGAATTTGTTGATCCACTTATCTGCATACTTTTATTTATAGGTGTATATCTGTTCTGTATGATAATAAACGGATTGTTTTTTGAACTTGAACAGAACAATCGAAAGGATATAAAATGAGTGCAGTGGGTTTGTATATTCATGTTCCGTTTTGCGTAAAAAAATGTCCGTACTGTGATTTTTACTCAATAACAGATCATAATTCAGATTTATTTGATAAGTATACAGATGCAGTAGTACGAAATATAAAAAAATATCTTTCAGAGAATAAAAATCTGTTATTTGACACAGTGTATTTCGGTGGAGGTACCCCGTCAATTATGCCGGTTTCATTTTATGAAGCCATTTTAAAAACAATAAGTCAGTCATGCAGCATTGAAAGTTCAGAGATAACAATTGAACTTAATCCGAAGACTGCTGATAAGGATAAAATTGTTTCTCTCAGAAACGTTGGCATTAACAGACTTTCAGTTGGTATTCAGTCAGCAAACGATACAGAGCTTGCTGATCTTGGCCGTATTCATAATTTCGCAGAAGCATCTGAAATTATATTATCAGCACATGAAGCTGGATTTGATAACATATCAGCTGATCTGATGATATCAATAAAAAATCAGACAATTCAAACACTTAAAAATTCAATTGATATGGTGACAGCACTTCCTGTAAAACATATATCGGCATATATTCTTAAAATAGAAAAAGGAACAGTGTACTATAAAAACAACATATCAGATTATCTGCCTGATGATGACAAAACTGCAGAAATGTACATTGAAGCAGTAAGAAGATTATCTGATAAGGGATTTAAGCAGTATGAAATATCAAATTTTTCAAAGCATGGATTCCAGAGCAAACACAATCTCAAATATTGGTATTGCCGGGAATATATAGGTATTGGTCCTTCGGCACATTCTTTTTTCAATAATAAAAGATATGAAGTCCCTAAAGATGTAAATAAATTTACTTTATCCGAATATCAGAATGAAATAATAAATGAAGAGCATCCCGGGGATTTCTTTGAAAAAGCTATGCTGGCACTCAGACTTACTGAAGGACTTGATTTAAAACCATATCCTGAATATGTGGCGAAGGTAATAAAACATGCTGAAAAATTCAGAAAAGCTTCTTTATTAAAAATAAATGATCGTGTGATCAGTCTTACACCTCAGGGATTTTTAGTATCAAATTCAATAATTTCTGACCTATTGTCAGAGTTTTAAAAAAAGATGTAACAAAGCTTAATTATCTGCATTGTTACATCTTTTATTTTTTTATTTAATAAATTGTAACTGTTCAGGACCAATGTCATTTAGTTAAGAAATAGCCAGTTTGATAACAATAGTGTCAATTATACA
>CALMUA010000012.1 GCA_937872775.1 uncultured Ruminococcus sp. | reverse complement strand
AAATGAAGCCAAAAGAAAATTCTGATGTCGGTATTATAAACGGTAAAAAAACCGGTTTGCATCCTAGCGAACATGAGAAAAACATGTAGGATCAAATATGAATCAGATGCTCTGTAATGTCTCAGGTATTCAGAATAAAGAGCAAAAGACCCAGATTAAAAATTCACTGAATAAAATTTTCAAGCCTAAGGGTAGTCCTTAGGCTTGTTATCTATAATAACGAGAGTGTATAATAAAATGTGTAAGTTATCAATAAATTTCAATAAAAAACTTATGCACTTTATTTTTGTATAAAAGTGTGATATAATCAAATGAAAGGAATAAAAAGGATTATGAATAATACACTTATGGCACCACGAAAAAAATAAAAGCAGTAAAACAAAAACTAAGGCACAGAGAAATGGGCAGAAGAAATCCAGTTGAAAAAAATTTTTTTGTATGATATAATAATCAGGAGTATTGTTTATACTTTATATAACTTAGGCAATATGTCTCCTGCATCTGAGGCTGATTGGTGTATATCCACATTCAGTAGGAGCTGTGTTCCATATTGAATGGAAATGTTCATATGCGAGGCACATTTCCATGTTAAAAATGATGTAAGTTCCTTATTTAAATAAAATTTCAGCCGGATATACCTGATTAATCGGATATGTCGGTTGAATAGAATGGAGTTAAGTATGAAAAAAATAAGAAATCTTTTATTGACTTTTATAGCCGTTTCATCATTATCGTTAAATTTTATTAACACAACAAGCGTAAAAGCGGCAACAAAAGAGGATGTTATTGCTGCAGCAAAGTCTGCGGGAATACCTGAGACAGATATTCAGAATGGTATAAATTTTCTAGAATCTTCTTCATATACCCCGGAGCAGTATGATAAGATGATTGATAAGATCAATGAATTGGCTGTCAAGAAAGATGAAGGTATCAAGGATGCTCTGGATAATGCCAGTGGAGCAGTTATACCTTCACAGACACAGCCTGCTGTAACAACCGGAGAAACTGGAGCTGCTCAGCAGACACAGCCTGGAGCAGCCGGAAATCAGTCTTCAGTGATATCCGGAATTGCGGACAAATACTCATCCATGACTCCTGAAGAGAAAAAAGATTATATTGCAGGAATGACAGCAGCAGAGAAGAATGAGATAATAAAAAGTATTGATAAAGATAAGCAGCTTGAGATTATAAACAGTTTTATTGATGTCGGTTCTGAATTCGGAATGAATATTGCAGTTGATGGTATTACAGATAATACACTGACGTACAGCGTACGTGATAATGACGGTCAGATAGTTGATATTTCTTCAGTCGGAGTTATTGTTGGTGATACAGGAATAGATTATACGGTATTTATACTTATTGCGGCGACTGTTATCGTTATGTCCTCTGCGGGTATAGCTGCATTTGCGGTTATGCAGAGAAAAGCATTCGGTACACAGTCAGATAACAGAAGGGACAATTAAGAATAATGAGTAAAAACAATAGTGAAGAAGGACAAAATTGCAGACCGACTCCGAAACCGGTTCTTATTATTACACCGGTTCTGATATTTCTCATATGTACAGCACTTACAGCCGTAATAGGAATAGTACCATATAATAAAATGACAACATATCTTAAAATTGCTTTCAGTGACAAGCTCAAATCAACATCTGTAGCAGCTGATAATATTTCAGCTGATTCTCCGATAATTAATTTTGATAAAGACCGCTCTGAAAATGTGAGTAAAGAGGGTGAAGTGGTATATCCTAAATTCGGTGAACAATATGCTACTTTATCATGCGATACAATAAAACTTTATGTTCCTGTTTACTGGGGAAGTGATGACAAGCTTCTTGAAAATGGAGCATGTCAGCATTCAAGTTCAGTTGTAATAGGCAAGACCGGAAATGTCGTAATAGATGCACATGTAAATACTTTTTTTGCTGATCTCGATAAGCTTAAAGAGGGGGATTTGGTAGTGCTCAACACATCATACGGTGAGTTTAAGTACAAGGTTACGAAGCAAATCACATTTGCTAAAACAGATAAAACATATGTTTTACCTTCAGATACAGACAAGCTTACACTTTACACATGTGTTAAGCAGGTTTTAGGTTCTTCTGACCAAAGAATCGGTGTAGTGTGCGAACCGGTTGACAAAGCTTTTTACAATTGATTATTGAGGAGATAAAAAAATGCATAAGTTAAGAAATTACGTTCTTTGTATAATTACAACCATATTATTGTTTTTTGTATTAATGGCTGGACAGGCTGTTGCGTTTACAAAGATTTCCGTACTTAAAATTGATACGTATACAGATGTTATTGAAAAAAATAATGTTACGGATAAGGTATATTCACAGATAGAATCTAATTATAAATCAGAGGTAAATGCTACAGGAATACCTGAAAATGTGTATACAGATGCATTTACAAAGGAAAATGCCCGAAATATAATATTGGACCGTGTTCAGAATGCATTCAGCTACATCAATGGAAAATCAGATAATCTTGAATATTCATCAAATGAACTTGATAATCTCAAAAGTTCAGTTACAAAATTTCTGAGTGATTATGCAGATTCAATCAATCACCCAAAGGATGATGCATATAATGCAAAGGTGAGTTCTGTGTGTTCAGATGCAGAAACATATATTCTTGATACAGCAGATGTGTATCAGTTTTCAAAAATAGAAAAAGCCGGATACCTTTCAAAAATGAAAAAAGCTGTAAAATATATTGATGTTGCACTTATTGCATCAGCCGGCGCAGCAGTTTTTTTGCTTTTAATCCTTATAGCCGCAAACAGAAAAAATATTAAAAACTGTATGTACTGGCTGAGCATTTCTATAGGCTCATCATCAATTCTTTATCTTGGTGCATGTGTATATCTTAAAGCAACAGATTATTTTAACAGCTTTGCGATAAAATCACCACCTATTTTTTCAGCAATGACAGGACTTTTCAATAAATTTACTGATCAGTTCATCATGGTAAATTCCATACTTCTTGGGTTAAGTCTTATTCTGACTATTGCCTTTATATTCGGAGGCAGAGATAAGAACTGTCATACTCAGAAATAAGAGATATCTGCAAATTAATTATAAAAATCTGTATGCGTTTTATTCAGGCAGGCAATTTGAAAAACCATTATAATATACAAATATAATTTAAGTTTATGTAATATCGTCACAGTGTTGCATAAACTTAATTTTTTTGCTTTACATCTCATATAATTAAAGCTTATAATAATATTATAAGCTAAATATGAGAGGAAAATAATTGATGACCAGATATTCAGATCAATTAAAATCAGACATAAAGAAAATTACATCAAGGATTTCAGCCGGTTTATTCGCATTTTTATTATGTGCATCATATGGTGTTACTAGTGTTAATCAAAATATTATTTATGCCGGTGAAATGTTGGGACAGACAAATTTTGATGACGGAGTAGGTCTTCCATGGCATACCTGTGAATCAGAAACCGGAAAAATGGAGTATGAAATTTCAGGCGGAAAATACAAAATAACAATAGTAAATCCGGGTGGACGTTCCAACAAAGGAGAAGACAGGTGGGACTGCCAGTTCAGGCACAGAGGACTGAAGATCGTTGCAGGACATACATATGAAATTTCATATGAGATAACAGCAAGCAAGGCAGGACAGTACTATACAAAAATAGGCAACCTTGACGGAGATGTTGAGATATGGCACAGTAATACAAACGAAAGTGATTTCGGTTCAAACTGGGGACTTATTCAGATAGGTGCAAATGAAACCAAGAAGGTTAAAATGACATTTACAACTTCTCAGAGCCTTGATGTTGCAGAATGGGCATTTCACCTTGGTGGTGACGGTCAATACACAAACGGAGGATGCTTTCCGGCCGGAACAGCTATAACATTTGACAACATGTCTCTTGTAGACAAAACAAGTAATGAAAACGATTATAAGGCAGAAGACAGCGGAGATACTGCAGGAATAAACGCGAATCAGCTTGGATATTTCCCATCATATGCGAAAAAAGCTACACTTATATCGGATTCGTCAGATCCTGTTGATTTTGATTTATACAATGGTGACGGAGAAATTGTGTATTCAGGGGAAACTATTGCTATGGGACATGATAATGATTCAGATAATGATGTTCATATTATTGATTTTTCTGAATTTGATGAGGAAGGTGACGGTTATTATCTGAAGTCCGGAGAATCCCAGAGTCACCCGTTCTCAATAAATAAACAAGTATACTCAGATATGCTTTACGATTCACTTAATTATTTTTATCAGAACAGAAGCGGTGAAGATATTCTGAGTGAGTACATATCATCAGGTGACGCAGATAAGCTTGCAAGAGGAGCAGGTCATAATCCTGATAATGCAAAAACTGATCTGGTATGGGGATACAGCGACAGTTATTCTCTTGATGTTACAGGTGGCTGGTATGATGCCGGAGATCACGGAAAATATGTTGTAAATGGTGGTATTTCACTTTGGACAATGCAGAACCAATACGAAAGAGTAACACATATCAAGGATGCAAATGCTGATCTGTACGGTGACGGTGCATTGAATATTCCTGAAAGCGGAAATGATATACCTGATCTTCTGGATGAATCAAGAGTTGAACTTGAATGGATGATGTCCATGATGGTTCCCGACAATTATAAATATGCAGGTATGGTACACCACAAGGTTCATGATATAAAATGGACAGGCCTTGCATTAGCTCCGGCTGATGATACAATGGAACGTATAATAAAGCCGCCAACTACTTCAGCTACGCTCAATATGGCAGCGTGTGCAGCTCAGGGATATCGCATCTGGAAGGAATTCGACCCTGATTTTGCTGATAAATGTCTTGAAAATGCCGAAAAGGCATATAAGTCAGCTAAAAAAAATCCTGATATGTATGCACCTCTTACTGAATCAGAAGGGGGAGGAGCATATGGGGACAATAACGTTTCTGATGAATTTTACTGGGCGGCATCAGAACTTTATCTTGCAACGGAAAATTCAGATTACTATGATGATTTGAAAAAAACCGATTATTATCTTAAAATCAACACATTACTTTCAGGAGGAGAGGATATTGATTCTGTAGGAAGTTTAAACTGGGGTAATGTTTCAGCACTCGGAAACATGTCAATTGCTCTTGTACAGGATGGATTTTCAGATAATGAGATAAAGACTCTTACAGAAAGTTTTACAGACGCTTCTGACTTTTATATAGATCTTGAAGATTCTCAGGGCTATGGAATACCTCTGAAAACATCAACCATTGATTCAGAATCCGGAATAATTCAGGGATATCCGTGGGGCTCAAATTCATTTGTTGTAAATTCAGCCATTATAATGTCATATGCATATGATCTGACAGGTGACCAGAAGCATTTTAACGGTGCTGTAAGTGCAATGGACTATATAATGGGACGAAATCCGATGGATTACTGTTATGTTACGGGATATGGAACCCATTTTGTAAAAAATCCTCATCATCGCTGGTGGGCAAATCAGGTAGACAGCATTTTTCCTTCAGCACCGGACGGTGTGCTTTGCGGCGGTCCTAATTCAGGGCTTGAAGATCCATGGGTAAAGGGACTTGGCTGGATTGCAGGAGAAAAAGCACCACAGCTTTGTTATGTCGATCATATAGAATCATGGTCAACAAATGAATGCACTATTAACTGGAATGCGCCTCTTGCATGGATGGCAGGATATATGACAATTGATTCAAAAAGAAAAGTATCAGCTGATGAAGAATCCGAGGATGATGAGGTAAAGGTCACTAAAAAACAGGATGATAAAACTGAAAAAACTCAGACAGCTCAAAAATCAGATAATAAATCAGATAAATCAACCGGAGACGGCAATGAAAAAGGCATTATACAAAAGGTAAAGGATATTCTTGCATTTGTCGGTGCAGGGGTTATAGGTCTTCTTACCCTTATAGGTTTTATAAGTGTGATAAGGGGTATTATTAAACTTATAAAAAAATCATCAGGCGGAAAATAAAATAGCTTATCAGAATGTCCTCTGCCTCTGATACACCAGATTTGAAATTTTTTTAAGGATCAGAGTCTGATTACAAATTAAATTGTATTTCTAAGCGGACAGTCTGCTGTATTAAAAAAGAGCAATCTCTTTATTTGAATGGAGAATATAAATTGGATAAATATCAGATACTAAAAAAGCATTTCGGACATTCAGCATTTCGTGAGGGGCAGGAGGAACTTATTGATAATATTCTTACGGGCAGGGATGTGCTGGGAATAATGCCCACAGGTGCAGGAAAATCAGTCTGTTATCAGGTTCCTGCATTGATGATGGAAGGTATTACTCTTGTTATTTCACCGCTTATCTCACTTATGCATGATCAGGTTGTATCACTTGTTGAGTCAGGCATAAATGCAGCATATATAAACAGCTCACTGACTTCTGCACAGTATTTCAGAACAATTGACAAAGCCAAAAATTCCGAATACAAGATAATATATGTTGCACCTGAGAGACTTTCAGCTGATGATTTTGTAAGATTGTCTGAAACGGTACATATTTCCATGATAACTGTTGATGAGGCACATTGTGTTTCTCAATGGGGACAGGATTTCAGACCAAGCTATCTTAAAATATCAGAATTTATTCAGAAGCTTTCATACAGACCGGTTCTGAGTGCATTTACTGCAACGGCAACTCAGGAGGTACGTGACGATATAAGTCTTATTTTAGGACAGAATGATCCGTTTGTTATTACAACAGGCTTTGATAGAAAAAATTTAAGATTTGCGGTTGAACGCCCGAAAAACAAGGACGGCGCACTGCTTGAACTGATAAAGAAAAACAGGGACAAATGCGGAATTATTTACTGTTCAACACGAAAATATGTTGAACAGGTATGCGGTACGCTTCAGGAACATAGTTTTAATGCAACAAGATATCATGCTGGTCTTAGTGATGAAGAACGTTATCAGAATCAGGAGGATTTTATCTACGACAGGAAAACAGTAATGGTGGCTACAAATGCATTTGGAATGGGAATAGACAAATCAAATGTGTCATATGTTATTCACTATAACATGCCAAAAAATCTTGAAAGCTATTATCAGGAAGCGGGGAGATCAGGACGTGACGGGGAGACTGCAGATTGTACGATTCTATACAGCGGTCAGGACGTCAGACTCAATCAGTTTCTTATTGAAAACGGTGATGAAATAAATGAAGATCTGACTGATGATATGAGACAGTCTGTAAGAGAAAAGGATAGGGAACGTTTAAAACTGATGACATTTTACTGCACTACAAATGAATGTCTGAGGGAATATATTCTGAGATATTTTGGTGAAAAATCACCTTCGTTCTGCGGAAACTGCTCAAACTGCAGTACAAATTTTGAGACAGCTGATATTACAACAGAGGCGCAGAAAATCGTTTCATGTGTCTACAGAATAGCACAGAGAAAAAGAAGTTTCGGAAGAATAATGATTGCTGACATTCTGCATGGAAGTAAGAACAGTAAAATTATATCTCAGGGCTTTGATACAATTTCAACATATGGTATTATGTCGGATGTTCCCACACACAGAATATGTTCCATGATAGATTATCTTATAGAGAAAAATTATCTTATTCTTTCAAATGACGAGTATTCAGTAGTAAAGCTTTCGGCATTGTCATCAGAGATAATCCGTGATAAAAAAAAGATAACCATGAAGCTGCCTAAGAACGTAAGACCGGTTACAGCTTCAGCATCAGCAAAAGAAGCTGATGCTAAATATGATGTAAATAGTGATTTATTTACGAAACTTAAGACTCTGAGAAATAAACTTGCCTCAGAAGCACATGTTCCTGCATATATTATTTTTGCAGATGCAGCACTGCGTGATATGTGCCGTAAAATGCCTAAGACAAAGGAAGAATTTCTTAATGTATCAGGTGTAGGGGATGTAAAGGCAGATAAATATTATGAACAGTTTACGGAGATTATAAGGGAGTTTTAATTATTTATATCGTAACCATCACCGCACAGGCAATAAAAG
>CALMUA010000011.1 GCA_937872775.1 uncultured Ruminococcus sp. | reverse complement strand
AATGTGTTATAATGATAAATATACGTTTTTAATTAGAAAGAGAAACAACACTATTCATTTATGTCTGACATTATTAATCCCAAATTGCAGTTGATATCACCCCGGTATAATACGATTTTTATTAAGTAATTTAACGTTTGCTGATAAGTGTAAACTGCAGACTTCAACGCTTTCAAAGATTTATAAAAAATTAAGGAGAGAGGATTTTTTTATGAAAAAAAACAAGATAAGCTTTGGTTCATTTTTATTAGTATTTATAAGAGGTATAATAACGCTGATATTGTCACTTGTTCTGGTTGCTTCTGTAGCTTCAAACATAATATTTTATGCTGACAATTCAGCTGTAGACATAGATTTGTTTAACATGAACTATACGTTTTTTGTAAATAACAGCGCAAACCTTGAAAACATTGAACAGGATTCACTTGTTATTGTAAATCATAAATCTGCACCGCAAAAAAATACATATGTACTATGTACAGTCGGAAATGGATACAAGACAGTTTTATGTCTGTCTGACATTACTCAGAATGATAATGTTACTGATTCCTATGAAGTAAAGGGTGACAGAACAGGTTCTACAATAAACTACCAGATACCGCAGTCAAAAATTATTGGTACAGTCATAAACAAAAACGATATGGCAGGAAAAATAATTGTATTTTCCAGAAAAATTTCAGGAATTGTAACACTTATGGCTATACCGGCATTTTTACTTATACTAATGTCAATAGCAGGAATTAAAATGAATAAGGCAAAATATGAAGATGATCTCCTTGAATCTGAAATTCTTGCTGAAGAACTCAGGAAAATTAAAAAAGTCGGGGATGCAACAGGTTCCAAAGCTTATGAAAATGTCAATGAACAGGAAAGTAATTATCAGGATAATGATTATGAAGATACTGAATATCATAGTAATGAGAAATACCCGACAGGTAATATATCAGATGACTCATATGATTATATGAAAGCTGACCCTGAGATAGGCAAAAAAGCAGCACAAATCAAAAACGCTATCCATAATCAGAAAGCAAAAGAAGCAGGTATTGATACTTCAGATTCAATATTCAATGAAGAATCCCTTACAGCAAATGATATAATAAATCAGGTATCTGATGAAATGAAACAGAATTCACGCAATATTCAAAAACCTGCATATCAGGAAAAATCTCGCTATACTGAAAAGACTGCATACACACAAACTCCTGCATATCAGGAGAAACCACGTTATGAACAAAACCCTGTTTATCCTGAACAATCAATATACACAGAAAAAATATCTGATACACCAAGACCAGGGTATACAGAACCTGTTGTTAAACATAACAATACAGTACAGCAGCCGGTAAGACAAAAACCAGCAAAAACAGTATCCAAAAACACACTCAAGGCTGATTCAATAGATGACCTTATAAAGCTTATTGAGTCAGAAAAGAAAAAACTTGATTAAATTATATGTAAAAATGCTGTGTATGATAGTAAGATATCTGCACAGCATTTTTTTATTATCCTATTGTAATTTGTATAATAATTTTATATAATTATAGTGGATGCATGTTCGCTTTTTATTTATTATAAGCAGCAATTTCAGATTTCTTCTGATCTTCTGGAATGTTTGTCTGAAAAATTGAAAGGGATTGAAATAATTAATGGAGCTTAAAGATCTAAGAAATGAAATTGACATTCTTGATGAAGAAATTCTACAGAAATTTCAGCAGAGAATGAATCTTTGCAAGCAGGTAGCGGAATTCAAACGACAAAATAAAATCAACGTTTTTCAGGGCGGACGTGAAAATGAAGTTCTTGATAGGATAAGAGAAAAAGCAGAATCTGAATTTGAGGAAAGTGCAGCTGTATTATTTTCAAATATTATGGATATAAGCAAAAGCTTTCAGCAGTGTGAGATAAATAAAAATAAAAAATATATTTCTTATGAAAGACTCACATATACAAGTGATGCAAAAGTAGGCTGTTATGGTGTGAGAGGTTCAAATTCAGAGGAAGCTACACGAAAAATTTTTGAAAACTGTACGGATATTAAGTTTTATCATGAATTTGATGATGTGTTTACCGCAATTGACTCAGGTGAAATAGATTTCGGTGTTGTACCTGTTCAGAATTCAAGTACTGGTTCTATTGCACAGACATATGACCTTATGAAAAAATATAATGTATATATAAATAAAATGGTCAGGGTAAGCATAAAACATTGTATGGCAGCAGTAAATGTAAATGATATAAGTCAGATAGAAGCTGTATATTCACATCCGCAGGCACTGCAGCAGTGTTCGGAATTTATAAGAAATAATAATCTGAAGACTGTACATTATGCAAGTACAGCTGCTTCAGCAAAATTTGTATCAAAAAGTGATAAAAAACTGGCAGCAATCTGTTCAGAGCGTTGTGCAAAGATTTATAAAATGAAAATTCTTAAAAGAAATATTTCTGACGAAACTTCAAATTATACGAGGTTTATATGTTTTTCAAAGAAAAGCCTGATTGAAAAAGAAGCTGACAGGATTTCTGTACTCATGTCACTGTCAAATGAAGAAGGAAGCTTGTACCGTATGCTTGCAAAATTCCGTGTAGCAGGTCTTAATCTTGTAAAAATTGAAAGCCGGCCTCTTCACAAAGGAAATTTTGATGTTACATTTTATCTTGATTTTGAAGGCTCAATAGATGATAACAGGGTAAATGCACTGCTTATTGAGTTAAATAACGAACTAAGTGATTTTAAGTTTTTAGGTAACTATTCCGAACTGCTGTAAATATATTCAGGAGGCAGGGGGATTAATGAAAGGAAAGCAGTTTATGTTTTATTGCTGTGGAGTAACAGAAAAAGGTGTAAAGGAAAGAAATGAAGATGCAATACTAATAAATAATACTGTCCTGACTGAAGGAGTAATGGAATTAAAGCTGGACCAGTCGTTTATGTCAGCAGTATGTGATGGAGTTTCAGGTGAAAAATCAGGGGATATAGCTTCTAAAATGTGTCTGGCTGAACTTGCAAAGGTGCAGTTCAGTAGTCAGCTTAATTTACAGCAGCTTATAATGAAAATACATAAGCAGCTTAAATATTATGGCATGTTCCATAAAAACTCCTCAAACATGCAGACAACTCTTTGTGGCTTTGCAGTTGATGAGAATAATCACATGCACTGCATAAATGTTGGAGATTCAAGACTTTATAGATTCAGAGGCTCAGTATTAAAGCAGATATCAAAGGACCAGTCACTGGTACAGATGCTGTATGAGCAGGGTAAAATAACATACGAAGAAAAGAGAAAACATGTTCATAGAAATATTATTATGCCTGTTCTTGGCAACACATCATCAAAACCTTCTGTAGACATAAATATAATTGAAGACCAGCCTGTATACGGTGATGTTTATCTTCTGTGCAGTGATGGCCTTTCAGATTATGTTGTAAATACAGAAATAGAAGAAATACTTTCTATGCCTATGTGTATGGTAAAAAGGCTTAATGAACTTGTTAAAAATTCATTAAAAAAGGGATGCCGTGATAATATTTCTATAATTGCAATAACATATATGCCAAAGCAGTCTAAAAACTGATACATAATTATAAATCAGATTTGCGTTATTTACCGTCCGGTCAGATTAAGCAAATCTGATTTTTTTATTGAAAAAAATTAAAATATATGCTATAATATATTGTCTATAACTTAAGCAAAATGTCTCCCGTCTTTAAGACGGAGGATTCCATATTTGCATGTTAAAAACAGACAAGTTGTTATTTGGATTATTGACAGATCAAAGAATAATAAAAACAGAGGTATTGAATTGAGAATACTTGGTATAGATCCTGGATATGCAATTGTGGGATTCGGTGTGTTGGATTACAGAGGACAAATATTCACACCTGTTGAATACGGAGCTATTTTTACAGAGGCACACACTGATTTCAATCAGAGATTAAACAGTATATTTACTGATATGGAATGTATCCTCGAAAAATATAAGCCTGACTGTATGGCAATAGAACGATTGTATTTTACCACAAATCAGAAAACCGCAATTGATGTTGCTCAGGCAAGAGGTGTAATAAATCTTGCTGCATCGAGGAAGAGCATTCCTATATTTGAATACACTCCTCTTCAGGTAAAACAGTCAGTTGTAGGATATGGAAAGGCAACAAAGCATCAGGTAATGGATATGACCAAACGGATTTTAAAGCTTGCAGATGTTCCGAAGCCTGATGATACAGCTGATGCACTTGCTATTGCGATATGTCACGGACACTGTACACAGAGCATGGAAATGAGGAAAAGTTATGATATATAGTCTTAAAGGAATACTTACGGTAAAGGAAAGTGAACTTGCAGTTGTAGAATGCGGTGGAGTAGGATATGCATGCCGTACTACATTTTCGACACTGTCACAGTTAAAGGAAACAGGTACAGAAGTCATGCTCTACACCTATATGCACGTAAGAGAAGATAATGTAGAACTGTTCGGATTTGCATCACAGCAGGAACTTAACTGCTTTAAAATGCTGATTTCAGTTTCAGGTGTCGGTCCTAAAGCAGCATTGTCTATTCTATCAGATGTTACTCCTGAGAAGTTCGCACTTCTGGTAGCTTCTGAGGATAGCAAGACACTTACAAAAACAAAAGGAATAGGTGCCAAGACTGCACAGCGCATAGTTCTGGAACTCAAGGACAAGATCGTAAAGGAAAACATAAACAGCTCATCATATGATCAGAGTCAGGTATTTTCAAATGAAAATTCTTCTGTAGGTGAGGCATTTTCAGCTATGCTTGTTCTTGGATATACACAGTCGGAGATAGCGCCTGTTATGGCCGGGCTTGATCCGCAGCTTCCTTCATCTGAGCTTATCAGACAGGCATTAAAGATGCTTGGTAAAAATATCAGTATGTAGGAGAAAGTGACTAATTTTTCGGGAGGCGTATATTTTGATTGAAACAAGTGATATGGAGTTTGAAAACAGAGTTGTTGATCCCGGTCTGACACGTGAAGATAATGACATAGAAATGTCATTGCGTCCGAAAACGTTATCTGAATATATAGGTCAGGATAAGGTAAAGGAAAATCTTTCAATATATATTGAAGCAGCAAAGCGACGTCAGGAGCCTCTTGATCACGTATTGCTCTATGGCCCTCCTGGATTGGGTAAAACCACGCTTTCAAATATCATTGCTCATGAAATGGGCTCAAATCTTCGTATAACATCAGGCCCCGCAATAGAAAAGCCCGGGGATCTTGCAGCACTTCTTACAAATCTTGCTGAAAATGATGTTTTGTTTATTGATGAAATACATCGTCTTTCAAGAGCTATCGAAGAAATACTTTATCCGGCACTTGAGGACAATGTATTGGATATAATTATCGGAAAAGGTCCTTCAGCACGATCAATACGAATAGATCTTCCTAAATTCACTCTTGTAGGTGCAACTACAAGAGCAGGACAACTTACTCCGCCGCTGCGTGACAGATTTGGTGTGGTTGTGCGACTTGAACTTTATAATAACGAACAGCTTTGTGATATTATACGACGCAGCAGTATGATCTTAGGAATACCTTGTGATCCTGACGGAGCCTTTGAAATAGCAAAGAGAGCAAGAGGAACTCCAAGAATAGCCAACAGACTTTTAAAAAGAGTCCGTGATTTTGCTGATGTAATAGGCGATGGTATCATTACAAAGGAAATAGCGGATGTAGCTCTTGGTCGGCTTGAAATTGATGCACTCGGGCTTGACAGCCTTGATAAAAGAATGCTTAAAATGATCATAACAGGCTACAACGGCGGGCCGGTAGGACTTGAGACTCTTGCCTCCGCTATAGGTGAAGAGTCAGTTACACTTGAGGATGTATGTGAGCCGTTTCTTATGCAGCTCGGATTTCTTGCAAGAACTACGAGAGGAAGGTGTGCTACAGATCTTGCATATGCTCATCTCGGAATAAAAAAGAGTAGTGGAACTGATGACAGAGGACAACTATCATTCTAACATATTTTAAGGAAGGATGAATTCCAGATGAATAAATTGTTTGGGTCGGACAGTATTGTTGGTGTTGCTGTAACAGAAGTTACATGCGAGATGATAATGCAGGCCGGAAGAGCATTCGTACTGGCTTTATCAAAAAAGATAAACCGTAAGCTTACAATATTTATCGGAAAAGATACAAGAATATCATCTGATATTTTTGAAGATGCATTGACAGCCGGCATATGTTCTGCAGGTGCAGATGTAAAGAAACTTGGAGTTATTCCATCTTCTGCCGTGTCATATCTTGTCAAAAGATGCAATGCAGACGGCGGTGTTATGATATGTGCATCTCATAATAGCTTTGAATTTAACGGCCTTAAGCTGTTTTCATCGGCAGGATATAAAATATCAGATGATATAGAAGATGAAATAGAAACAGCTGTTTTTTATAAACCTGAAACAATAAAAATAATGTCACATGATCAGATAGGCTCAGCTTCTGTATATAAGGATGCTGAATGGGATTACTTAAGATATCTGTTAAAGCTTGAAAAAACTGATCTGACAGGAATGAGAGTTGTTATTGACTGTGCAAACGGAAGTGCCTCATCTACGGCAGAAAAGTTATATTCTGCTCTTGGTGCAAGATGTTTTATGATAAACAATAAGCCTGACGGAAATAATATAAATAATAAATGCGGCGTAATGTATTCAGCTACCATGTCAAAAATAATCAAAGCCAAACGCGCAGATATAGGGATTGTTTTTGACGGAGATGCGTCAAAATGCCTTGCACTAGATGAAAACGGAGATATGGTTGACGGAGATCAGCTTATGGCACTTATAGCAATGGATCTGAAAAATGAACTCAGGCTTGTCAAAAATACTATAGTAATTACTGATATGTCAAATATGGGACTTAAGAATTTTGCTGCAGAAAACGATATAAATGTCTTAAGTTCAAAATCAGGAGAAAAATGTATAATGGAAAAACTCCTTGACGGTGGTTACAGTATAGGCGGTGAGCAGAACGGCAGAATAATATTTCCTGATATTTTACCGACATGTGATGGCTTGCTTACAGCATTAAGATGTATGTATGCACTTAAAAGATCAGGTAAGAAAATGTCTGAAATATCTTCGGTTATGGAAAAATATCCGCAGGTCATGATAAATGTAAGTATTCTTCCTCAATACAAGGAAACATGGAAAAACAATTCGGATATAACCGATTTTATTGAAAGAAAGCAGTACGGACTTGGCAAGGACGGAAGAATTTTTGTAAGAGAAATAGGAACAGAACCGCTTATAAGGGTACTGGTAGAGGGCAAAAGCTTTGAAACAATAAACAGCTGTGCAGTTGAAATATCAGACAAAATAAAAGAACAAACCCGCCCGGAGCCTTCTTTGAGTGGTGTCGAATAAATAATAAAGATCGGGGAAATGTGAAATTGAGAGTTGCAGATAAATGGGAACAATATAGTATTCTTGATACGTCTACAGAAGAAAAGCTTGAAAACTGGAACGGCGTAAAATTAATAAGACCAGACCCTCAGATAATATGGGAAACTGATAAGGATCAGGCGCTGTGGGACACAGCAGACGGTCATTATTATCGCTCGTCAAGTGGGGGCGGAAGTTGGGAATATAAAAATTCAAAGCCACAGAAGGCATGGAATATGTCATATGGCAATCTTACATTTAAAATAAAGCCGACAGGCTTCAAACATACGGGACTGTTTCCAGAACAGGCAGTTAACTGGGATTTTATGCGTGATAAGATAAAAAACTATAAGGATAATGTCAGCGTTCTGAATCTTTTTGCATACACAGGTGGTGCAACACTTGCATGTGCCGAAGCTGGCGCTTCTGTATGCCATGTAGATGCTTCAAAGGGTATGGTTTCATGGGCAAGGGAAAATGCTTCTTTGTCGGGCCTTGAAGCAAAACCTGTAAGATGGATAGTTGATGACTGTGAGAAGTTTGTTCAGCGTGAAGTAAGACGTGGACACAAATATGATGCAATTGTCATGGATCCACCGTCATACGGACGAGGTGTAAACGGAGAGGTGTGGAAGCTTGAGGACAGTATTTATGAGCTTGTTAAGCTGTGTTCAGAAGTTCTTAGTCAGAAACCACTGTTCTTTATCTTAAACAGCTATACTACAGGACTTTCCCCGGCTGTTATGGCATATATTCTTGACAGTATTCTTGTGAAAAAATTCGGGGGTTCTGTTTCAGCTGATGAGATAGGTCTTCCGGTAAAAAGCAGCAGAATGGCTCTTCCATGCGGTTCAACAGCTATATGGCAGAGATAGCCCATATGTTTGGAGGCGGTTTGGTTTGTCAGATGAAAGTATCATATCAGCTCAGGAACTCAGATTTTCATATGGAAGTCCTGATGACGGAAAAATTGTACTTGATGAAGTCCTTAAAGGAATAAACATAAATATCAGGAGCGGAGAATTTGTAGCCGTACTTGGACATAACGGTTCAGGAAAGTCTACATTTGCAAAACACACAAATGCAATACTTACTCCCTCATCCGGAAAAATCTATGTTATCGGAATTGATACAAAGGATGAAAACCGGATATTTGACATAAGGCAGAATGTGGGGATGGTATTTCAGAATCCTGATAATCAGATTGTTGCTGCAATTGTTGAAGAGGATGTGGCATTTGCACTTGAAAATATTGGCATTCCGTCTGATGAAATGAGAAAAAGAGTAGATGAAGCATTAAAAACCGTAAACATGTATGAATACCGTGAGCACTCACCGCATAAGCTTTCCGGAGGCCAGAAACAGAGGATAACTATAGCAGGAATAATAGCAATGCGTCCGAAATGTATAGTCCTGGATGAACCTACAGCTATGCTTGATCCTGCAGGGCGCCGTGACGTTATAGAAACAATAAAAATGCTTAACAGACAATATGGAATAACGGTTGTACTTATAACTCATTATATGGACGAAGCTGCAAAGACGGACAGAGTCATAGTAATGGACAGCGGTACAGTAATTCTTGATGATATTCCGTCACAGGTATTTTCAAATGTTGAACTATTAAAAAAAATTGGTCTCAATGTACCTCAGGTTACGGAGCTTGTTTATGAACTCAACAAATGCGGATTAAACCTTGATTCCCATATAATCACAGAAGAAGAATGTGTAAATGCATTAAAAACAATATTGAAGGAAGAGTAAAATTGGCTATATTACGGACAGAGAATCTCACTTATATATATGGTGAGGGTACACCATTCCAGAAAACCGCTGTTGACAATGTTACACTTGAAATTCAGAAAGGCGAGATTATTGGTGTAATAGGTCATACGGGATCGGGAAAATCTACGCTTATACAGCATTTTAACGGACTTCTTAAGCCTACATCCGGAAAAGTATTTTTTAATGGTGTCGATATATGGGCAGGAAAAAAAGTACTGCCTGATCTAAGGTTTAAGGTCGGTCTTGTTTTTCAGTATCCGGAATATCAGATATTTGAGGAAACCGTATATAAGGACATAGCTTATGGCCCTTCAAATATGAAGCTTGATAAGGATGAAATAAAAAGATGTGTAACAGAGACTGCGGATATCCTTGGAATAACATCCGATATGCTGAATCGTTCTCCGTTTGAGCTTTCAGGTGGTCAGAAAAGACGTGTGGCAATAGCAGGTGTTATGGCTATGCGTCCCGAGGTTCTTATTCTTGATGAGCCTACTGCTGGACTTGATCCACGGGGACGTTATACTATTCTTGAGCTTATAAAAAAATATAATAAAACCACGGGCTGCACTGTGCTTATTGTATCACACAGCATGGAGGATATGGCTGAATATGCTCAGAGGATAATAGTAATGAATCAGTCAGGACTGTTTTGCTTTGACAAGACAGCCGATGTGTTTGCAAGATCAGAGGAAATATCACAGATGGGTCTTGATGTTCCGCAGATAACAAAGGTATTTAATGAATTAAAAAAATCAGGAATTGTATTTGACGATGAAATTTATACAGTCAGATATGCAAAAGAAAAAATTTTAGAATATATATCACGGAGGGACGGTACTGGATTATGCTCAAAGATATAACGATTGGCCAGTATTTTCCGGGGAACAGTATAATTCACAGATTGGATGCAAGATTTAAGATAATTATTACAATAATATTTATTATTATGCTGTTTGTTGCAGATGGATTTGCTTCAATTATCATAGGTGTAATATTTATGATAATGTCATATATTCTTACCCGGATTCCTGTAAAACTTATGTTTAAAAGTCTCAGACCGGTAATACCTATTTTATTTTTTACAGCTGTCCTGAATGTATTTTTTTATGAAGGTGATGTAATATTTCATCTGTGGTTTATAAAAATCACTGATGAAGGTGTAAAAAATGCATCATTTATGCTTATCAGGGTAATTTCACTTATAGTAGGTTCCTCTATACTGACTTATACTACCTCACCTGTAGCACTTACTGATGCGATTGAACGACTTATGTCACCTCTGAAAAAATTCAAGTTTCCTGTGCATGAGATTGCAATGATGATGACAATAGCTCTAAGATTTATACCAACTCTCATAGAAGAAACTGATAAAATAATATCTGCACAGAAAGCAAGGGGTGCAGACTTTGAAAACGGCAACCTTAAACAGCGTATAAGTGCAGTTATACCTGTGATAATTCCTCTTTTTGTTTCAGCATTCAAACGTGCCGAGGAACTGGCTATCGCTATGGAATGCCGATGTTATCACGGCGGAGAGGGCAGAACAAGATTAAGAAAGTCACAAATAAAAATTTCTGACTTTACAGCCCTTGCATGTTCAATTGCTTTTCTGGCAGGAATAATAACTACTGATTATTTATTAAAGTGAGGTATTTTGTATGAACGGAGTTATGGTATTGCTGATTATTCTGATATTTGCTCCTCCTGTTGCTGCTGTATTTATTCTGATGAAAAGGCTTAAAGAAGAAAAATACAGAAGCCAGTCTGATGCCAGGGACAGATTTTTTGAATCAATAAGTCTTGATAATCTGCATACCAGAAATGATCAGAAACCATTATCGGAGGATAAGAATCATAATACAGAGAATGTGGATATCCCGGTGGATATGATAAATAATACGGAAGATAATAAGAATATTATCCCAGTGGCTGAGAAAGTTGAAAAAACAGAGCCTGTTTACAGCAATTTGCCTAAGGCAGAACCGATAGATCAGACGCCTGTAAACCAAAATAATAGTGGCGTAAAAAATCATAGCAGCATAGATAAAACTGAATCAGTAAATCTTGTTATGGATATGATGAAAAAAAGCAAGGAAAACAAAAATTCACAAGTTCAATTGCAAGATATGATAGAACTTCTGAAAACCGGCAAGGATAAAAAATAGATGGACGGGGTAGTTTAATATTGAGAAATTTGAAAGTAATTATGTCATACAGAGGTACTGCATATCATGGATTTCAGAAGCAGGACAATGCTGTTACAGTTCAGGAAATTGTGGAAAGATGCGTATCACGTGTTCTTGATACAAAAACCGATATATTCGGATGCTCACGTACTGATACAGGTGTACATGCAAACGAATACTGCTTTTCACTCCAGACTGACAGGGATATAAAAGAAAGAAATTTTATCAGAGGAGTAAACGGATATCTTCCGGAAGATATTTCAATATTGTCATGTGAGGAAGTCAGTCATGATTTTCATGCAAGATATTCATGCAAGGCAAAGGAATATCTGTATCTGATACATAACAGTGAGAGCAAGAACCCGTTCGCTGAAGATCTGCAGTATCATTATAGAAGAACAATGGACATTGAACTTATGAATCAGGCAGCAGCTTATATTATAGGCACACATGATTTTAAAAGTTTCTGTTCAGCACATAATGATAAGCCGGATACTGTACGAACTATTTATAGTCTCAGTATTAAAAAACAAGAAGATTTGGTCAAAGTACTTGTAAAAGGTGATGGTTTTCTGTATAATATGGTTAGGATAATTATTGGAACACTGTTATGGGTAAATGAAGGAAAAATAGAATCAGACAGTATACCTGATATCATCAGGGCGGCTGACAGAAAATATGCAGGAAAAACAGCACAGCCGCATGGATTGTATCTAAATCGTGTGTTTTATTGATATTTGCAGGAGGAAAAAATGAAAGATGCAAATGTAACTGATTTTGCGGAACTGCGCCGGATCAAGAAGAAACGGCGTAATATGCAGAAGTTTTTAGGATTCATGGCAATACTGGTAATTGCTCTCGGATTATATGTATCGAGAGAAAGATGGGTTCCTAATGTAAACTCAAAAAATACTCTTTTCAGTGATAATGAAATATCAGGCGGAAATTTTCCTTTGAGTATAACAAATGGTATAAACTATCAGACATGCAGATTCGGAGACGATTTTGTGCTTCTGAGTGATACCCGGTTTTATATATATTCAATTACAGGGGAACTGTTAGAGACAAGACAGCATACATATTCAAACACTGTCCTCAAACATTCATCAACCAAGGCGCTTGTATACGAACAGGGCGGAAGTAACTTTAAGGTTGAGGGAAAACGAAAAACTGTATATGAAAAGAAAATAGAGAATTCAATATGCATGGCAGCAATAAGTGAGAAAGGATATGTTGCAGTAGTATCATCTTCTGATCAGTATGTATGTGAACTAACAGTGTATGATGCAAAGGGTACTGAAATTTATTTCAGAGGGTGTGTAGAGCGTATAATGGATGTAGCGTTCAATAAAGACAGTACCGGATGCTCTATTATTACAATAAATGCAAATGAGGGTCAGATGGTATCAAAGGCAACATCACTGGAATTTGAATCAAATGAGGATAAATGGCAGACGGATGAGCTCGCTACATGCTGCATTTCAGCATATACTACAGATGACGGCGGACTTTTTGTATTCGGAGATACCCAGTGTGCATATTATAACAATAAAGGTGAATGCAAACAGGGATATGTATACGGAAGTACACTTATAGATGCTATGTTTGTAGAGGATAAGGCAGCGATGATATTTGAAAGCGAAGAACGTCGTAAAACAAGTCTGGTAATGATATCAAGCCATAATTCCGATCCTGTTGAGATAACAATAGATAAAAACGTAAAATGCATATTTGCTGAAAAAGATGAGGTTTACATAATGACGGAAAATGCTATTGAGGCATATAGTTATAGTGGAAAGCTTATAAAATCAAAAGAGATTTCAGAAAACTACCGTGAATTTTATAAAATTGACAATTATATGCTTCTGCTGGGGTATAATAAAATTGATATGATGGAATTTGAAATAAAATCGAGGTGACAATAAATGGAATTCATTGTATGGGACATAATTTTTTTATTGGTAATGGCATTGTGTGTAATATCAAATGCAAAAAAAGGATTTTCAAATGTAATTGTTTCATTTGCTGCATATATGATTTCTGTGGCACTCGCTTTTGGAATTACAGAAACAACATCAGGCGGAATTTATAATTCTTATGTAAAGGATCCCGTAACGAGGTCACTTACAGATACTCTGAGAAATTTCAGCGTGTCTGATGAACTTAAAAATTATTACTATAAAAAAACAGTAGGTTTTGACATGTCAGATAAACAGGTAAGTGAGATTCTTAATGCTGGAGATAATATGGACTCAGAACTCTCTGAACTTATAAATTCAACTCTTGGTGAAAATATTTGTGATAAAAATGAGGCATATGACGGACTTTACGGAATACTCAACAAATCCTTTCAGGAAAAAATATCTGAGAAGCTTCCACCTTGTGCAGGAAAATATTTTAGCTCACTGGCTGATAAAAATAAGGACAGCATGTTTGAACTGATAGATATCATCGCTACAGAGGATCAGGAAGCAGCTGCAAAGTACATAGAGGAAAATTATATTCATAATCTTATTATTAAATTTATAAAAGTTATTATGTTTATATTTCTTTCTGTAATTTTTATAACATTATCTCAGGTCATTTTGAGAATAATAAGGAAAAAAGCCTCATCAACTGCACTCGGAACAGCAGATTCCGTGGCAGGTGGAGTGGTGGGTGCATTTGTGGGCCTGACTGTTATGGTTGTAACGGCATTTGTTATAAAAATGATAATATATGCCGGACTTACAGGTTCATTTATCAATGAAGAAGCAATAAACAATTCAATAATTTTCAAGTATCTTTACAGACTGGATACTATTTTAGTAAGATAAATTATAAAAAATGCGGTAATGCTTTAATTGTGATACATAATCAATAATTTGCATAGCCGAAAAAGTGGAGGTAAATATGGTTTTATGTAGTAGATGTAAAAAGAGACCGGCTGTTGTGTTTATTACAGCTATGCAGGGAGAAACCCAAAAAAACGAGGGGCTTTGCATGTTATGCGCAAAAGAAATGAAGATACCGCAAGTTACTGATTATATGAATCAGCTTGGTATATCAGATGATGATATTGAGCAGATTTCTGATCAGATGATGGATCTGGTTGATGGTGATGTGTTTGAACATGGCGGTTCAAGTACTCTGCCTCCGTTTATTCAGGAAATGATAAACAACAATGGCGGTGACAATGGTGATACAAAAGGAAACAAGGGTATTGGTTCAATGTTCGGCGGAAATTTTGATAAGAAAAAATCAACTGACACAAAGAAAAAAGAAAAGAAACTTAAATTTCTTGAAAACTACTGTACAAATTTAAGTCAGAAAGCTATAGATGGAAATATAGATCTTATAGTAGGAAGAGATAAGGAAATATCAAGAGTTATTCAGATACTTTCAAGAAGAACAAAAAATAATCCTTGTCTTATAGGTGAACCTGGTGTAGGTAAGACGGCTATTGCAGAGGGAATAGCACAGCGAATAGAAAACGGTAATGTGCCTTATAACCTTAAAGATAAAAAAGTATATCTGCTTGATCTTACAGCACTTGTTGCTGGAACACAGTTCAGGGGTCAGTTTGAAAGCCGTGTAAAGGGTCTTGTAGATGAAGTAAAAGCAGAAAAAAACATTATACTTTTCATTGATGAGGTGCATAATCTTGTAGGAACAGGTGATTCCGAAGGTTCCATGAATGCTGCAAATATTCTTAAACCTGCTCTTTCAAGAGGAGAAGTTCAGGTTGTAGGTGCTACAACATTTACTGAGTACAGAAAATATATTGAAAAAGACAGCGCACTGGAAAGACGTTTTCAGCCCGTTTCTGTAAATGAACCGACAATAGATGAAACATATGATATTTTAAAGGGAATAAAACATTATTATGAAGATTTTCACAGAGTAAAGATTACTGATGAACTTCTCAGATCATGTGCAGTGTTATCGGAAAGATATATAAACGATAGATTCCTGCCTGATAAGGCTATAGATCTTCTTGATGAAAGCTGTGCATGCACGAGTATAGAAAGTACTGTTCTGAGAGAATACGATGTGCTTACTCAGAGACTTGATGAGCTTGTTAAAAAAGAAAAAAGCATAGAGGATTCTAATGAGCCTGATTTTCAGGTACTTGCTGAGATAAAGAGTGATATTATCAGGTGCAAAGAAGAAATTCAGGCAGCTGAGGAAAAGAAAAACAAGATTTATGTAAGCGAGGAAAACCTTGCAAGAGTTATAGAGCTCTGGACAGGAATACCGGCAAATAAAATTGCAGAAACAGAGTTCAGAAAAATAGCTGACATTGAATCAAAGCTTAAAAAGAAGATAATAGGTCAGGATGAAGCTGTATCAGTACTTGCAAAGGCAATAAAAAGAACTAGAGTGCAGCTTTCAAAACGCCGGAGACCAGCATCATTTATATTTGTAGGTCCTACAGGCGTAGGAAAAACAGAGCTTGTCAAGGTTCTTGCAGAGGAACTGTTTGATTCAACTGAACCTCTTATAAGACTTGATATGACTGAGTTTATGGAAAAGCATGCAGTTTCAAGGCTTATAGGCTCACCTCCGGGATATGTAGGTTATGATGAAGCAGGACAGCTCACAGAAAAGGTAAGAAGGAAGCCATATTCAGTAATATTATTTGATGAAATTGAAAAGGCACATCCTGATGTAATGAATATACTTCTTCAGATACTTGATGAAGGAAAGCTGGATGATGCGCAGGGCAGGTCGGTAAGCTTTGAAAATACAATAATTGCACTTACATCAAATGCCGGATCGATTGATAAGTCAACCGGAGTGGGATTCAATAAAACAGAAGAACAGGTATCGTCGGACAAAGCAATCAAGGGCTTGAGAGAATTCCTGAGACCTGAATTTATAAGCCGTATTGATGAAATAGTGGTGTTCAAACCTCTGGGCAAGGATTCATACGCAAAAATTGCAGGACTTATGATAGATGAAATGAAAGAACCACTGGGGGAAAAAGGTATTGCACTTAAATATGACGAGGAAATACTTAAAATAATTGCAGATAAGTCATATGATCAGAAATTTGGTGCACGAGATATCAGGAAGGTTATTCGTACTGATGTTGAGGATAAAATAGCATCAGAAATAATAGAAAACCCTGATAAGCAGATAAGGACGCTGACAATAACAGCTGATGACGGTAAAATTATAGTTAATATAGAAGAATAATAAACAAAACATCCTGTATAGCATAATAGCTATCAGGATGTTTTGTTTATTGTTAATAAAAACAGTAGACATTTATGGTTCTAATATGATATAATGTAGAAAAGGAAAAGCTGTATATATCCGTGATTTATCATTATCGTTTAACGCTAATCTGAAGGGGGGGTTAAAAATGAACAATTCAGAAGTAAGATATTTAAATGCATGTCGTAAAGATATAAATTCTAACACAGAAATTCGGGAGCTGATAATAAAGGCACTCGATAAATTAAAAAACAAAATTCTGCTATATGACAGTCAGGGAATTACTTTTGACAAAATATTAAACGATGAATCGGTAAAATATGATAAACACGGGGATGCGTATACATTTAAGTTTCACGGACGAGATAATGCACAGCTTAGACTTTTGTACTCATGCGTAAGCAAAAACGACACTATATTTCTCATAGTAATAGACTATCATATTAAACGTAGAAACGAAAAAAAATCGTACATAATTGATTTTGCGTATGCAAAGGACATAGACGTTGAATCCCTTGTTGACATTGCAGAAGAAATAACTGTCTGAGCAAACGGCACCCTTACTTTTACTTATGGTAAGGGTGCTGTTTCCATGCATATTATCACTTTAAAGTTACTATTGAATCCTTGCAAAAAAATAAAGCTGATATGTAACTGAAGGTGGATGGCAACCGGAAAAACCTGTTCGACTTTGCTTAAGGCGAAACCTCTGTAAAACCTATAAAGTTAATATATTTGTTCAATAAGAACCATTTGAAAAATAAAAAAACAAAAAATAAAAAAAAGTTTAAAAAAGGGGTTGACATATGTTCTGATATATGATAAAATAATAAAGCCGAAAGGGAACAGATACAAAACAATATGCGGGTGTAGTTCAGTGGTAGAATTCCAGCCTTCCAAGCTGGTTATGTGGGTTCGATTCCCATCACCCGCTTCAACAAAAAAATGTTGAGTTTAACTCCTTTAAAAGGGAGCTAATTTTTTGTAGCTTTTTATTTGCATCTTTAACTCAGTTGGATAGAGTAACTGCCTTCTAAGCAGTAAGCCGCTGGTTCGAATCCAGCAAGGTGCATTGTATGGTGGGTATAGCGTAGTTGGTTAACGCGTCAGTTTGTGGCACTGAAGACCGTGGGTTCGAATCCCATTATCCACCTTCATTAGAATGCCTGTAAGTATATTGCTTGCAGGCATTCTTTTGTTATTTACAGTAAAAAATTTATAACAGATTTCAATATGAATATGTCCTCCGTCACTTCAGAGACGGGGGACATATTATCTGAAATATAATGTGTTATTTACGATTTGAATATATTGAAAGGTCACGCTCTTTTATTATACGTCCTTCTCTGAGCAGCTCCGTCAGCTTGTCTGCATCTGAATCGGCAATAGCTTCTCTGTATTTTGCAAGATTACTGATAAGAGTGTCAAGTTCGTTAAGGAGCGGCTTCTGGTTCTGCATAAACAGATCACTCCACATATTTTCATTTAATGTAGCGATTCTGGTCATATCCTGAAAGCTGCCAGCAGTAAATCCTGACTCATTTTCTATTGACGGGCTTTTTACATATGCACTTGAAACAATATGAGCCAGCTGTGATGTGTATGCAATAGTTTTGTCGTGGTTCTCCGGGGAAGCTGTGATTATTTTTTTGAATCCCATTTCAGTTGCAATTTTTTTGACTGTTTCAAGTGATTCCATATCTGTGCTTTCTGTCGGAGTTACAATAAAACTTGCATTATCAAAGAGATTTTCCACAGAGTAATCGTATCCGCCGAATTCACGTCCTGCCATAGGATGTGTTCCGATATAGTTTATGTTATGAGACATTGTTATTTCTGACATCTGTGCCGAAATACTGCCTTTGACACCGCAGACATCTGCAATAACTGAATTCCCTCTGAAGTGTGATACGTTTTCTTTTAGAAAATTGATTGAAACAGTAGGATGCAGACATATAAATGTTACATCAGCCTGAATAAATTTCTCAGGAGACAGTACGGAAATTATTGAGCCATCATTAAGTGCCTTTTGAGATGTAATATTGTCCTTATCATATCCAAAGATATTATGGTTTGTTTTTTTGCTGAGAGTTTTGCAGAATGAGCCTCCGATAAGACCGAGTCCGATAATTAGTATATTCATTTGTTTATCATACCTTTCAGATTTCTGATTTAATGCTTTTATGTATTAAAGTATATCACTTTAAAGCAAAAAAGTCAACTGGAATGATAAATAAAAATTAACAGAATATTAATAAGATTAATATTGAAAATATGATATAATTATAGATATAGATAAAAAAGACAAAGGAAGTGTATTTAATGTCACATTATAATTTTTCCAAAATAACACCAGCAATTGAGAAACTATCCGAAAAATGCATGAATAGCTACAACATTGATCCTGAACTTTATGTAAAGTATGATGTGAAGAGGGGACTTCGCGATCTTAACGGAAAAGGGGTACTTGCGGGACTTACTGATATTGGTGATGTATGCTCAAATCAGATTATAGATGGTAAGTCTGTTCCTTGTGAAGGCAAGCTTTATTACAGAGGTATAGATATAGAAGAAATAGTTGAAGGATTTATCTCAGAAGACCGCTTGGGATTTGAAGAGACAACATATCTTCTGCTATTCGGGAAATTGCCTAAAAAAGAGGAGCTTGATGGACTTCAGAATATTCTTGGACAGTTCAGAACGCTTCCTACAAATTTTGTCAGAGATATCATTATGAAATCACCAAGCAATGATATGATGAATATACTTGCAAGGAGTGTTCTTACACTATATGCTTATGATGATATGGCTGACGACACTTCAATTCCGAATGTACTCAGGCAATGTCTTGAACTTATTTCTCTTCTTCCGGTAATAGCTGTTTATGCATATCATTCGTATAATTATTATAAAAACGGAGGAAGTCTTGTAATTCATAAACCAAGGCATGACCTTTCTACAGCTGAAAATATTCTCTATATGCTCAGAGCTGATTCGAAATATACAAAGCTTGAGGCAAAAATACTTGATCTTGCACTTGTTCTCCATGCAGAACATGGTGGTGGTAACAATTCAACCTTTACGACACATGTTGTATCATCATCAGGTACAGACACATATTCATCAACTGCTGCCTCACTAGGCTCACTCAAAGGTCCTAAGCACGGAGGAGCAAATATAAAGGTAGTTCAGATGTTTGATGATATGATGAAAAATGTTACAGATTTAACAGACGAATCACAGATACGTGAATACCTGTCAGGGCTCCTCGAGAAAAAAGGATTTGATAAATCAGGACTCATTTATGGAATGGGCCATGCAGTTTATTCTATTTCAGACCCTAGAGCAAGAGTACTTAAGAAATTTGTAAAGGATCTTTCTGTTGAAAAGGGAATGGAAAAGGAGTACGAACTTTACACACTTGTAGAAAGACTGGCACCTGAAGTAATAGGAGAAAAAAGAAAAATCTATAAGGGAGTAAGTGCAAATATTGACTTCTACAGCGGACTGATATACAGAATGCTTGGACTTCCGTCAGAGTTGTATACGCCTATATTTGCAATAGCAAGAATCTCAGGATGGTCTGCTCACCGAATAGAAGAACTTATAAATGCTAATAAAATAATACGTCCGGCATATATGGCAGTTTCCGAAAAAACTGCTTATAAAAAGATTGACGAAAGATAATAAAAAATGGCCACATAGAAAAATTTCTATGTGGCCATTTTGGGCTAATATACCGACTATTCCATGCATTACTTCCGGTTAATATAAATACATGAGCATTATATAAGTGAAAACATATATAATTAAATTATTAATAA
>CALMUA010000010.1 GCA_937872775.1 uncultured Ruminococcus sp. | reverse complement strand
CGGCGGTTTCCCGCAACTGGATCCGGGCCGCGACACAACATTATATTAAATATTTTAAGGAATTTCATTATTGCGAGCTGTTTGTTATAATCTGCAAAATGCTCTGTAAGACATAATATAACGGTTCCTCCATCAAGACATCTGAATGGCAGAAGATTTAAAATGCCAAGAATAAGATTCATATATATAAAGACGTTATATTGTCCATGATTTAATAATATCAGAATTAGTGCAGTAAATATATTTACAAATGATCCGCCAAGTAAAACTGATATATCGTTCCATACAGAAAATAGTCTCGTCTTGCATGGGATAATTTTTATTCCAGACCCGTTAAAAGCAATTTTCTCAATATTTCCTCCGGTAATCATAATCTGTATCATATGTCCGAGCTCATGTATAATACATGTCAGAAATGCATACATATAAAACCGGCTCTGATTCATTGAAATCATTGCCAGCATTGCAAGGAAACCCATATCAGCTGTTATTTTTATATTTCTTATCTGGAATGAAATCATTGTGTCTCCATTAGGCCTTACACTGCATTTCTTATCTGATCTATTATTTCATTTATACTTTCTTTCAAGCTCATATTTGTCAGCTGAACAAACTTATCAAATATTATTTCTGAAGCCTTAGAATAAAATATATTTATTACTACAAATGCAAGTGCAATCATAAGACATATTATACACTGCGTTATTATAACATCATTTAATTTCTCTTCCTGTCCTTTTCCGTGATAATCCTCTATGATAAGTTCGGAAATGTCTGTTTCCTCTGTGTGCTGTTCTTCTTCCATATATACACCCCATTTCATAATATATATATTCGTTTTAATCAAAAAAATACCGCTGTCTGATCTTAAATTTAAAATCAGACAGCGGTATTTGTTTATTCTGTTTCTTCCTTTTTTATTCTAAATATTAATCTAAGAACACCTGAAATAATTCGTGGACTTCTAATAACAACAATTTTCATTGATCTCGCCTCCGTTCAATATGTAATCAGGATATTAACATATTAATATTATATTCATTACATAGAAAATGGGTGAGTAAAAAATCATTGGCTATCAGGTTGCTGTTGCTGCGAAGCAGACGGTGGGGCAGGTGTTTCAGAAGGCGGTATCTGTTCGGTAGAAGATTCCGGAGTTTCAGTAGGTGGTAACGGTGCTGACTCAGTTACTTTTTCAGTAATATGGGTGGTTGTGACAGGTGGAGCAGTTGTCATTGCCTGAGTTTGTATAGTAACAGGTTTTTTTATTCCTTCGACAGCTTCAAATGCTTTTGCAATATCCTGATTTATTACATCATATTTTTTTTGTTCAAAATCAAATTTGTATGTTCCTATGTCTGCTGACATTCCATTTTCAGTATTATGGAGTTCAATGCGGATAGTTTTTGTTTCAGAACCTGAAATATCAAGCTTTACAGATATTGCTTCAGCTGCATTTACACCTTTCTTTTCCACCACAATCTTATCATCCTCATATGCAATAAACTTGAATGTACCACTTGCATTTTCAGGGAAATCAATAATTATCGGCACTTCTGATACAGGAGCTTTTCCTGAACTTACATAAATTATTACTTTTTCATCTGGACTAGCAAGTGTATCTGCCTGAAGATTCTGTGAAATAACAGTTTCCTTAGGTTCCTTGGAATCTTTTTCTTCAACTGATACTTTGAATCCTGCATCTTCAAGCATTTTTACAGCCACTTCTTTTGTTTTTCCTACAACATCAGGAACAATTCTGGCATCTGTCTGTGCTCCCTTGCTGACATACAGAATTACAATATTTGATATTTCCATTTCTGTTCCAGATTCAGGTGAAACTCTTATTACTGTATTAAAAGGAATTTCATCATTGAATATCTGCTTCTGCTCAACACTGAATCCATTTTTATTAATAAGTGCCACAGCTTCTTCTGACGTAAGACCTGAAACATCAGGTACAACAGAAATATTCTTTCCGTTGCTTACAGTTACATATACCGTTATTCCCTTTGTAACCTTTGTCCCAACGTCTACACTCTGGGATACTATCGTGTTTTCAACATATTGTGAATATACAGGATCACCCTTGATCTGTATATTCAGCTTATCCTTATATTTTTCAACCATTTCTGTGTAGTCATATCGTGTCAGATCAGGCATATCAAATTGCGACTTATTATTTCCGCCTTTTATTATATTGTTTATAAGTCCGATAATTCCGGCAACAACAAGTATTATTACTATAACAGTTGCTGCAGAGGCTACTTTTACAAAAGTAGATTTTTTACCTTTATCTTCTGCATTCTCTTCATTATTATCACCTACATAATAATTTGCCTCAGCAAGCTCCTCAGTATCATTATCAGGTTCATTATATGACTCTCTTTCCTGATCTCTTGACGAAGAAAAACGTTCAGACTGATATGCCCTCTCAGTCTGGTAGTTTCTTCCGGTATTTTCATAATATCCGAAAACCATATCAGGATATGATTTAAAACGTTCAATATCCTTTATCATATCATTAGCCGACTGATATCGGTTGTCCGGATCCTTTTCTATTGCTTTTAATACTATTTCTTCCATTCCTTCAGGTATATTAGGATTTATGTTACGGGGAAGCTCTGCTTTATTCTGCATCTGCATAAGTGCGACGGTCACAGGATTATCCGTATCAAACGGTTTTTTTCCTGTAAGCATTTCATACATCAGAATACCAACTGAATAAATATCACTTTTTCCGTCAATCGGCTTTCCGCATGCCTGCTCCGGACTTATATAATGAACCGAACCAATAGTCTGTGCTGTAGCCGTTATACCAAGCTCATATGTAAATTTAGCAATTCCGAAATCCATTACCTTTATGGTTCCATCCTCAAACATCATAATATTCTGAGGCTTGATGTCACGATGTATTATTCCTCTGTCATGTGCATGCTGCAGTGCCCTGAGTATCTGAATTATAAGATGTGAAGCTTCTTTCCAGTCAACACGTCCTTCTTTTTCTATATAATCCCTGAGTGTTATACCGTCAATATACTCCATAACTATAAATCTGACATCATCATTAAAACCGACGTCCAATATTTTTACAATATTAGGGTGTGAAAGCATTGAAACTGCTTTGGATTCATTTTTAAATCTCCTGAGAAATTCATCGTTATTTATAAACTCATTTTTTAATATTTTAACGGCAACCTCTCTGCTTTCTTCAATATCATAAGCCATATAGACATCGGCCATTCCACCGACGCCTATACGTTTCTGAATTTCATATCTTCCATCAAGCATTGCTCCGATATTTTTATCCATACCGTTTTTTTCTCCTTTAACCAACCTGATATATCAATCCGTTTAACTAAAGCTCCCAATTCTTTATGTTCTTTGCCTCTTCATACATCTGACAATAGCTCTCATGTCTGCTTGCTGAAATCATGCCGTCATATACTGCCTTAATAACAGTACATCCCTTTTCCTTTGTGTGTGAACAGTCACTGAATCTGCACTGTCCGGAAAAATGGGAAAATTCAATAAAACATCTGCTTAATTCATCTTTTTTTATTATATCATATTTATTTGTTTCAAATGTCGAAAATCCGGGAGTATCAGCAATATATCCTCCGTTTTTAAGTTTGTACAGTTCTGCATGACGTGTTGTATGTCTGCCGCGCCCTAGCTTTTTACTTATTTCTCCTGTAGGAATATTAAGCCCGGGATCTATTGCATTAAGAAGAGTTGATTTTCCTACTCCTGTATTCCCCGTAAATGCACTTATTTTTCCTTTAAGCTGTTCTGCAATTTCACAAGTAGGGTCTGTGTCATTATAATTTATTATTATTACCTTTATCCCAATTTTATTGTATATTGAAAAGATATTGTCAGACTTATCAAGATCAGTTTTTGTAAGCACAATTACAGGCGTAATATTCTTATACTCTGCTACAGCAATAAATTTATCAAGTAGCATAAGATTTGGTGACGGTTCACACATTGATACCACAAAAACAAGCTGATCCATATTTGTCAGCGGCGGTCTGATTATATGATTTTTTCTCGGTAAAATTTCTGTAATTACGTTATCTGATGAAATTTCAACATGGTCACCAACACACGGAGTTTTGCCTTCTTTGCGGAAAATCCCTCTTGGCACGCAACCATATATACCATCAGGAGACTCTACAGTGTAGAGTCCCCCAATGGACTTAATAACCAACCCTGATCTGTTATTGTTAGATATCGTCATATTTATCATTCTCCAGCAGTTGCTGTAGTTTCATTTGCAAATGTCTGAGTTTTCTCAGTTTCTCCGTTTGCAATTGTTGTTACAGATGTGGTCATTGTTGGTGATGTTACTGCTTGTGTTGTTACAGCTGGTGCCTTAAGTCCGTCAACTGCCTCAAATCCACCTGGAATGTCATCATACGTTATTGCTTTTTTCATAGTTTCATCAAAATTCAGATTGTATTTTACAATTTGCTTTTCCTTACCGTTTGACTGGTTTAAAACAGTTATAGTTACTTCTTTTCTTCCTCCTGATGACTTAAGGGTAATAGTCTTTTTCGTTGTAAACTGAGGATTTATATCCTTTTCCTCTACCGCAAGCGAACCGTCAATATATGCCCTGAACGTAAATAATCCTGATGCATTAGGTGGAATCGGTATGTCTATTGATATATTCTGAGTAGGAGGCTCGCCTGTACTTATAAACAGTGTTACTTCATCACCTGTATTTACCTTTGTATTCGGTGAATGACTCTGAGAAGCAACTGTTCCCTCAAGTCTTTCTGAATTTGTTCTCTGAATAAGAACTACCAGATCCAGGTCCTCAAGGATTTCTCTGGCTTCATCTTCTTTTTTACCGGTAAGGTCAGGAACTGTTACCTCTGTAACCACTGGTCCTTTACTGACATAAAGAACTACCATAGAACCTTCTTCAAGAGGGGTTCTTGCCTCAGGAGTTGTTTTTATTACATAATTTGCTTCAACAGATTCAGAATATATGTACTTCTGTTGAACTTCAAATCCTTTCCCAACCAACAGTGCCTCTGCCTGCTCAGCTCTAAAGCTGTTGTCTATTGCATCTAACTCTATCATTTTCGGACCTGCACTTATAGTTACATTGACAGATGAACCAGGTTTTACTGTTTTTCCTGCTTTAGGTTCCTGTGATATTATCTGGCCTTTAGGATACTTGGAATATACCGGTTCCTCATCGTCGGTATCAATTATAAGAAGGTTACCATATGTTTTCTTTACATAATCATAATCATATCCTACAAAATCATCAAGTACAAATTCCTTGTTGTCAGATGCAGCTCCGCCGAAATAATTATAAAGAAGTCCTACAATAAAACATACTGCAACAATAACTACTACTATTGCTACTCCGGATAGTATCGGAACAAACATTGATCTCTTATCAACATATTCTTCTTCCATACTATCATCAGTATCAGTATTCTGCAGCTCCACAGTCTGGGTGCTCTTCTTTTTGATATTCATATCTGATGGTGCGTTAAGCGGTTTAAAAAACTTCGTATTGCTTTCACTGCTTTTGTTATCATTATCCATATCTGATTCATTTTCCTCCTCATAATAGCCAAATACCATATCAGGCGATGACTTAAATTTTTCTATATCATTGATCATGGAAGCTGCTGAAAGATATCTGTTGCAGGGTTCCTTTTCAATTGCTTTAAGTATTATCTCCTCAAGTCCTATTGGAATATCAGGATTTACCTCTCTTGGATTTTTTGCTTTTGTCTGCATATGCATAAGTGCAACAGACACTGGATTATCTGTATCAAATGGCTTTACTCCGGTAAGCATTTCATACAATACAATACCTACAGAATAAATATCGCTTTTTTCATCAGTTACATCACTTCTTGCCTGTTCAGGACTTATATAATGAACTGAGCCTATAGCCTGGGCTGTTGTTGTAAGCCCTTCCTCACGTGCAAATTTTGCAATACCAAAATCCATGACCTTAATAGTACCATCTGTAAGCATCATAATATTCTGAGGCTTTATATCCCTATGTACTATTCCTCTGTCATGTGCATGCTGAAGTGCTCTGAGTATCTGTATCATAAAATAGGCAGCATCCTTCCAGTTAAGCCGCTGTTCTTTTTCCATATACTCTTTAAGCGTTATTCCTTCTATATATTCCATAACTATAAACTGTATCTTATTAGTAAACCCAACATCAAGAACCTTTACAATGTTAGGATGTGACAGTACCGCAATTGCCTTTGACTCGTTCCTGAATCTTCTAAGGAATTCTTCATTTTCGGAAAATTCTTTTTTGAGTATTTTTACAGCTACTACCCTGCTGTCTACTATATCATTCGCTTTATATACATCGGCCATCCCGCCGACTCCTATAAGCTTAACGATTTCATATCTCCCATCAAGCTTTTTTCCAATGTTTTTATCCATTAAATCAACTCTCCTGAATTTGTTTTAGACTTTTATCCGACTAATATCAGCAATTTTCAATAACTGCAAGAGTTACATTATCATATCCGCCTTTTTCAAGTGCAAGATTTATCAGTTGACCTGCAGAATCTTCAATAGTACTGCAATTAATTACATCAAGGATTTCATCAGCACTGCAGCACCCGTGGAGTCCATCAGAACAGATAAGTAATCTTCCCTCGGTAAGATCTATTTCAAAATAGTCAGCAACAACATCCTTTTCTACCCCTACTGCCCGGATAAGCATATTTTTCTTTGGATGATCCTCCTTTTCCTTTTCTGTAATCTTTCCCTGATCTATCAGCATCTGTACAAATGAATGATCTACTGTTATCTGCTCAATTTTATCTTTAAGACAGATATATGCCCTGCTGTCGCCTACGTTTACAATATGAGCTATACGCGACTTTGCATCCACGAAAGCTGTTACACATGTTGAACCCATACCAAGCTTTTCAGGTTCTGCATGTGCTGTATTAAAAACAACTGAATTAGCAGTTGTTACAGTAGACATCAGAAGATTTCTTATGCTGTTCGGAGAAAACGATGTATCATAACCGGAAAGAAATTTATTGAAAACGACCTCAGCCGTTATACTGCTTGCATCAAGCCCCGAACTTTCTCCGCCCATTCCGTCACATAATACAACAAATACTGAATCCCCTATCATTTCGCTTCTGACAACATCCTGATTCTCAGTTCTGCACAGACCGATATTTGAATAACTCACTATTTTCAAATTTTCTCACCTCTTATTTTCTCAAAATCTCTTCTCAGCTGACCGCAGGCCGCTTCTATATCAGTTCCAAGCTTACGACGAATCGTCGCATTAACGCCAAGGCGTTCAAGCTCATCACGGAATTTTTCAACGTGTCTGCCTGATGATGAATAGCTTCTTTCTTTTACATTATTTACTTCTATAAGATTGACATGACATATCATTCCCTTTAACAGGCTTGCAAGATTACGTGCATCCTCAGATGATGAGTTTACATTTTCTATTACAGCATATTCAAAGGTTATACGCCTTCCCGTCGTTTTAGTGTAACTGTGACAGGCAGCAATAAGCTCATCGAGTGCGTATTTTCTGTTTACAGGCATTATCATGCTTCTGTTTTTATTTGATGCACTATGAAGTGACACTGCTAAATTTATACTCAGATCTTCTTCAGCAAGCTGATATATCCGGGGAACAATTCCACATGTTGAAAGTGTTATATGTCTCTGACTTATATTATCACCCTCAGGTGATGTAACAAGTCTTATAAACTTTACAACATTTTCGTAATTATCAAGAGGCTCACCAATTCCCATCAGTACTACTCTGGATATTTTCTTTCCCAGGTTACGTTCTGCTTCATATTTCTGAAGAAGAATTTCAGATGAATCAAGATTTCTTATAAATCCAGCTATTGCTGAAGCACAGAAATCGCATCCCATCTTACATCCTATCTGAGTTGATATACATATTGACAATCCGAAGCTGTATTCCATTACTACAGCTTCAACAATATTACCATCATCAAGGCCATAAAGATATTTTACAGTATTATCTATAGAAGATTCAAGCTTTTGGACGATATTTAGGCATTTTATACAAAATTTCTCATCTAACTTTGTACGTAAATCGGCCGAAATATTAGTCATATCTGAAAAATCGCTGACCTTTTTGACATGAAGCCAGTCAAATATCTGTTTGGCACGGAATTTTTTTTCAGACATTTCCGAAACAATTATTGCTTCAAGTTCTTTAGATGTCAGAGATAGTATATCTTTTTTATCTGCCATGCTTACTCTTTCCTTTTTATTTTTGAAATAAAAAATCCATCACCGTTAAACGGATCTGTCCCAAGTGTCACTTTATAATCACCAAATGGATTCCCGAGTTCTTCAAAAAAAGAAACTCCTTTAAAATTTTCATGTTCTGAAAGAAATTTATCTATTACCTGATCATTTTCTCTGGGGTTGAGGGTACATGTTGAATATACAAGCTCGCCACCTGTTTTTAAATACCTTGCCGCATTTTCAAGTATTTTATACTGCAGTTCAGGTAATTTTTCAAATTCTTCAGGTGATTTGTATCTTATATCAGGTTTTTTTCCCATAACTCCTATACCTGAACACGGAACATCACATAAAACCTTATCTGCATTCCTGAAGCGTTCATTGTACTCTGAAGCATCACCGACAAGTGTCTCAATGTTTTTTATTCCAAGCCTCTTAGCACCCTGTTTAATCAATTCAACCCTTGACTGATGAATATCAAAAGCATAAATATGACCTGTATTATTCATAATTTCTGCCATTGTGAATGCTTTTCCACCGGGAGCCGAACATAAATCAAGAACAGTTTCTCCCTCACACGGTGCAAGAGCTGCACAGGCAAGCTGTGATGAAATGTCCTGAACATGAAATCTTCCTTCACTGAATGCCCTTGTCTTTACAAGATTTCCTCCTGATACCTGAGAGCAAAAATCAGGAAAGTTTTTTTTATCTGCAATAATAGGGCCAAGGCCGTCAAAAAATTTGTCTTCATCCTTATAAATACTGTTGATTCTCAGATAAACGGGTGGTTTATTATTCAGACGTTCAAGAAATGTTTCAGCAAACAAGCTTCCATAACCGTCATAAAGTATTTTTATTATTCCCGGATCTACAGAATACCGCACTGAAAGACATTCCATAGTTTCTTCAGGTTCATGGAATTTACAGCCGTCTCTGATAAAATGTCTGAGAACTGCATTTACAAAGCCTGCTGCACTTGCAAGTTTAAAGCTTCGGACAAGCTTTACGCTTTCGTTTACAGCTGCATTGTCAGGAATTCCATCCATATATTTAATCTGATATATTCCCATACGCAGTATATTCAAAACAGTCGCATCAAGCTTTTTTATACTCTTGTTGCTATACAGAGAGATAATATAGTCAAGAGTAATTTTCCGCTCAATAACTCCATAATACAGTGATGTTATAAATCTTCTGTCCTGCTGCGAAATATTCTGATCTGACAGTACATTGTCAAGAAGTATATTTGAATAGCTGTTGTCCTTAAATGTTTTATTCAGAAGCTTAAGGGTTTCTTTCCTATTATTTTCCATAATGTATTCCGTTCCGATAATTAAATACCTGATTGTAGTTTCATACCTTTTTCCAGTCTGTTGCCTCTTAAATAATCTGCAGACTTTAGTCTTTTTCCGCCCTCCGGCTGAATTTCAGTAAGCCTTATAAGCTTTCCGTCACCGCATACAACACTGAAATCTGATATATTTTCTATAAGTCCTGTATCTTTTGAGTCAGTATTTCCGGCAAGCTCTGATCTGAATATTTTTATTCTCTTGCCGTTTATAAACGCATAACCTGTTATCGCTCTTATTTTATTATGTATTGTAAGAGCCGGCTGACTGAAATCCAGGGCTGACATATCCTTGGTTATCATAGGTGAATATGATGAGTCTGTGTCAGACTGAGGAATTCTTTTCAAATTTCCTGCCTTGAGAGCTGTCAATGTCTCAAGGAGAACCTCAGCGCCACACTGCGAAAGTCTGTCATGAAGTTCTGAAAGTGTCTCATTTTCGTCAATTGAAACCTTTTTAGTTATAAGCATATCCCCTGTATCAAGGCCTTCTGCCATCATCATAGTTGTAACACCAGTCTCTTTTTCACCGTTAAGAATGCTCCACTGTATAGGAGCTGCTCCTCTGTATTTAGGAAGCAGTGAAGCATGGACATTTATACATCCGTACTGAGGGATGTCAAGTATCTGCTTTGGTAGTATTTTTCCATATGCAACAACAATTATCAGATCAGGCTTTATGCTATTAATAACTGATAATGCCTTTTCGGCATCCTCGCCCTTTTTAAGTGACAGAGGCTGATATACATCAATTCCAAGCTCAGTCGCTGCTGCTTTTACAGGAGTCGGTATCAGCTTATATCCTCTGCCCTTAGGCTTATCAGGCTGTGTAAATACTGCTTTTATATTTTCACTGCTCTCCGCAAGTGCTTTCAGGCAAGGAACCGCAAAATCTGGAGTACCCATAAAAATAATGTCCAATATTTATTCCCCCGGTTTAACAAATTCATCTACCAGCTCTGTAAAAAGCTTTCCGTCAAGATGATCAATTTCATGACATGCACATCTGCAAAAAAGACCGGTAAGTCTTTTTTGATAATAATTTCCGTTTCTGTCCTGTGCCCTTAGTGTACAGCTGTACGGTCTTTTTACATATCCCCATGCACCAGGACACGAAAGACATCCTTCAACACCACGCTGTTCACCTGATACATCAGTTATTTCAGGATTAATAAGTTCAATAAATCCTTCACCTACGTCAATTATTGCAACTCTTTTAATAATTCCTACCTGAGGTGCAGCTATTCCATAGCCCTGAGCTTTATAGAGAGTATCCTTCATATCATCAAGAAGTATCCACAGTCTCTCATCAAATTTTTCAACTGTTCTGCATTTTTTGTGTAATACATCCTGTTCGCTTGTTACTATATTTCTAATTGCCATTTTATTCATCCTTTTATATAATTTCACCGTTTATATCGGCGTATATGTTTACATTTGAAAATTCACGGTATTCTGATGTCCTGAGAAGAACCTCGCGTATAAATTCCCGCAAATTCTTATTATTCTTGCATTTAAGTATCAGACGGTAACGATATTTTCCGTTTACCTTTGCAACTGCTGATTGTGTAGGTCCTAAAACTCTGAGTGGGAATCTGATTTTCTCTTCTGATATTATATCTCTGATAATGTTAAGAACTGTATCCGCTGCAATACTGGCTTTGGTTTCTGACACAGCTGATATTCCTATTACACATATATCACATACAGGAGGAAAAATAAGTGTCTTTCTCAGAGCTATCTCTTCATTATAAAAGCCTGCATAATCCTGATTTGCTGCAAGATTTATAACATAATGCTCCGGGATAAATGTCTGAAGATATGCTCTGCCGTTTTTATCACCTCTGCCGCTTCTTCCGGCTACCTGTGTAATAAGTGAGAACGTTCTTTCATAACTCCTGAAATCTCCGGCAAAAAGCGCCTTGTCTATTGAAAGAATACCTACAAGTGTGACATTAGGAAAATCAAGTCCTTTTCCTATCATCTGTGTTCCTATCATTATATCATATTTACCGTCAGCAAAATCTTTAAAGCTTTTCTCATATGCATATCTTGAAAATGTAGTATCTGCATCCATTCTCAAAATACATGCAGAAGGAAAAAGCAACTTAAGTTGTTCTTCCATTTTCTGAGTTCCAAAACCTGCCTTTTTAAAGGCCTTTCCTCCACATGACGGACATTCTGACGGCTGCTCTGAAATATTTCCGCAGTAATGACATATAAGTGAGTTATTTGCTTTATGAAATGTATATGGAACACTGCAGTTCGGACAATACAGTGGCTGGCCGCATTCTGCACATGTTATAACCGTATGATAGCCTCTCCTGTTAAGCAGCAGTATAGTCTGCTCACCTGTTTTAAGATTGTGATTTATCTCATCAGTAAGCACCTCACTGAATTCACTCATATTCCCATTGCTGCGTTCCAGTCCCATATCAACGATTTCTACCTTGGGAAGATTAGCATTATGAAAACGCTGATTAAGCTCAAGTAATTCATATATGCCCTTCTGTGCATAATAATAACTTTCAATTGAAGGAGTTGCAGATCCAAGAAGAAGTACACCATTATGCTTTCTGCACCTTTCCTTTGCCACAGCGGATGTGGTGTAACGCGGTGCACTGTCAGATTTGTATGAACGTTCACCTTCTTCGTCCATAACTATCAGACCTATATTTTTAAAAGGTGCAAATACAGCACTCCTTGTTCCTATTACTATATCGGCCATTCCACGGCTTATACGCTTATACTCATCAAGTCTTTGTGAAAGTGAAAGATTACTGTGAATAACAGCAACCCGGCTTCCGAACATTATGCGAAATTTTGCAACAGTCTGAGGTGTAAGTGATATTTCTGGAATAAGCATCATAGCTTGTCTGCCGAGCTTCAGAGTATATTCAATCAACTTTATAAATACAGCTGTTTTTCCACTTCCTGTAATTCCGTGAAGAAGAAAACATTTAGGTGACTGTGAGCGGATAACCTCATATACATGTTCAAATACTTTGTACTGTGAATCTGAAAGTTTTATTTTATTCAGGGCATCCGGATCAAAATTCCCGGTCTCTGACACACTCAGGTCTTCTACAGTAAATTCTTCAGCAATGTTGTTTTTTATAAGGTTATTTATTACCGCATTAGTAACACTGCACACATAGCAGATTTCCTTTACAGCTGCTGAATCGTTTTCTTCAAGAAGCTTTATTACCTGCATCTGTTTAGGAGTTACCTTAAAAAAAGTTTTATTTTTCACAAAATGGTCAGTCAGCCTTATCATTTTAATGAATTTATCGTTAATTTTCTGATTAGCATTGCTTATTTTTCTGATAACACCTTTTTCTGTAAGGGAATCAATAATCTTTTTTTTCCCTGGACTCAGTGATGAATCAATAACTTCATCAAACTCACGTCTGCTTCTGGCATTTTTAAGGAAGCAAACGATATTGCGTTCTTCATCAGTAAGTGAACTGTAAACTGCACTGCCTGTAAGCTCATATTTTTCATTTACTGTTATATTCATTCCTGACGGAAGTATTGTTTTTATTGCATCATAATACGTACAGAATGTATTTTCTTTGAGCCAGTAAATCATTTCAAGCATTTCACTGTTTATAACCGGCTCAGTGTCAACTACAGAAACAAGCGGCTTGAGTTTTATCTGAGGCGTACTATCCTCAATATCAAGTATCAATCCCGCTCTTTTTCGTCCTCCCCGTCCGAATGGCACTATTACACGTACTCCACGGACAGCCGTTTCATAAAGTTCCAGTGGAACAATATATGAAAACGGCTTGTCAAACGAATATGCAACATTATATACGGCAACCACTGCCGTTCTGACATTGTCCGCCATAACATCCTGCATTATTTCTTCTGCTCTTCTTCATTGTCTTCTTCAGTATATTCAACAATTTTGTACTTTCCGCCTGCAAATTCTTCTACAGCTGTCTTAACAGGCTTCTCTTTGAGAATTTCATTTTTTTCATAGATTTCATCGGCAATCTCTCTTGCTCTTTTTGCAACACCGATAACTAATGAATAGTAACTTTCATTTTTTGTAATAATCTGAGTAATAGCTGGTCTAAGCATTATTTAACACCTCATCAATAAATTTGTTCTGACTTTCTGATCTGAGCTTCTGTGAATGTATAACTGTTTTAAAGTCTTCAACTGCCTTATCAAGTTCACCATTTACTATTATATAATCATATTCATGTGCAAAGCTTATTTCATGTGCGGCCTCTGAAACACGCTGATTTATTATCTCCGCACTTTCAGTGCCTCTTTTTTTAAGTCTTCTTTTAAGTTCCTGTACTGATGGAGGAGCAATAAATATAAATACAGCATCAGGACACTTTTTCTTGATCTGCATTGCTCCCTGAACTTCTATCTCAAGAATAACGTTTTTTCCTTCATCAAGCTTCTGGAAAACCTTATCTCTTGGTGTTCCATAATAATTTCCGCAATACTGTGCGTATTCAAGCATGCCATCATTCTCTATAAGATTTTCAAACTGATCTTTTTGCAGAAAATGGTAATTAACTCCGTCAGTTTCACCCTCCCTGGGTTGTCTGGTAGTAGCCGATACTGAATAATAAAACTCATCGCTCTTAAGTATCTCTGCGAGTATCGTTCCTTTTCCGCATCCTGACGGTGCAGAAACAACAATAAGAATGCCTTTACTCATCATCTTCATTTCCTCTCTCATCATTACATCTGAGTGCAATAGTTTCAGGCTGCACAGCAGAAAGAATAACATGATCACTATCCATAACAAGAACCGACCTGGTCCTGCGACCAAATGTAGCATCAATCAACATTCCCTTATCTCTTGAATCCTGAACTATTCTTTTTACCGGTGCTGATTCAGGACTTACAATAGAAATAAGTCTTGCTGATGAAACCATATTGCCATAACCAACGTTAATAAGTTTCATTTTCCGATTAACCTCACATGTCTATTCGATGTTTTGAATCTGTTCACGGATCTTTTCTATTTCGGACTTTATATCTATAACAATTTTTGTTATATCCAGGTTCTGTGCTTTAGAACCTATTGTATTTGCTTCCCTGTTCATTTCCTGAACTATGAAATCAAGCTTGCGTCCGACAATATTTTCGTGATCTATCAGATCCCTGAACTGCGAAATGTGACTTAACAACCTCACTGTTTCTTCATCAACTGCAGTTTTTTCTGCAAAAATTGCAGCTTCTGTAAAAATTCTCTGTTCGTCGATTGAACTGTCACCAAGAATTTCAGAAAGTCTTGCATATAATCTGTTTCTATAATTATCTGTGATTTCAGGCGATAGATGATCAATCTGCTTTACCATTTTCTCAATAACATCAAGTCTGCTGCATACATCATCACTTAATTTCATTCCTTCACATTCTCTCATACTCAGGAATTTTTTTGAAGCAGCTGCTGCAACCTGTTTTACGTCATTTAATATATCATCTTCATCATCTTCAGCTTTTGAAACATTAAACACATCAGGAAAGTTCATAATCTGTGAGAGTGACAGATCATTCATAAGTCCAAGCATATTATTGGCTTCTTTGAGTGCATTTATATATCCCTGTGCTATAGATAAATTTACTTTAACAACAGTATCACAGGCTTCTTCATTTGTAATTGAAACCATGAGCTCTGTCTTTCCCCGTGAAATGTCGTTATGTACAAGTTTTTTTAAAGGCTCTTCAAGATAACTGTATGCTCTTGGAACCTTTACTGTAAGTTCACTGTATCTGTGATTTACAGATTTTATTTCAACAAGAATGTCCCTGCCGTTTAAAATCATTCTTTCTCGCCCGAAGCCGGTCATGCTTCTTACCATAATAAAAAATCCCTCCGGTCAGTCTGTAATCTGTCAGGAGATTGTTATAAGAAAAATTTAACAATAAAACTCCAATTTACTCATTATAATATTATATCACCCTATTGCTAATAAATCAAGCTTTTTTAATCCTTAAACTTTTTAAACTTTATTATAGTATTATTTTTTACAGCATTGACAATTTTCACACTACATATTATAATTAATTTGTGTATCCTAAAAATCTCACATAATTCATATGTTATTGTCAAAACTACTGGATTTATGGTACTTTCTAATACACGCATACACATGAAAAGTATATATTTAACTAATACACGCGAAAGGACCGGAACTTAATTATGAAAAAAATTACTGTAGAAACATCACAACCGTATAATGTCCTTATTGAACAGGGAATTCTGGGGCATTGTGGTCAGATAATTGCAGATACTGTAAAAACACGATATGCTGCCCTTATAACTGACGATATCGTTGACAGACTGTATGCAGACATTGTTATAAAATCTCTTGAAGAATCAGGATTTAAAATAAAAAAGTTTGTATTTGCAAACGGAGAAACCTCAAAATGCTCCGATAACCTGAACAATATATATACTTTTCTTGCTGAAAATAATATTACACGTACTGACTGCATAATTGCACTCGGCGGAGGCGTTACCGGAGATATTTCAGGGTATGCAGCAGCTACCTATCTGCGTGGAATTAAATATATACAGATTCCTACTACACTCCTTGCACAGATTGACAGCTCTGTAGGTGGAAAAACTGCTATAAATCTTCCTTGCGGCAAAAATCTTATCGGTGCGTTCAAGCAGCCTGAAGTTGTAATATGTGATCCTCTTACATTAAAAACCCTTTCTGACAAAATAGTTTCTGACGGAATGGCAGAGGCAATAAAATATGGTATGATACGTGACAGAAAGCTGTTTGACATTATTTCGCAGCACAACCTTCAGAATTACTTTGATGCTGTGGATGATATTATTTTCCGCTGTGTTTCAATCAAAAGTGAAATAGTAAAAAACGATGAGCATGACCGTGGTGAACGTATGCTCCTGAATTTTGGCCATACTCTTGGTCATTCAATAGAAAGCTTTTTTAATTATAAAAAATACACACATGGAAGTGCAGTTTCTATGGGAATGTACCTGATAACCAAAAGAGCTGCTGAGCTTTCATTATGCAGCATTGAATCACTTTCTCTTCTAAAGAATGTTCTTAATTCATACGAGCTTCCGCTTAACCCGACAGCTGATTTAAAAGACCTTGTTCCTCTATGCTGCAACGATAAAAAATGCGAGTCAAAATCAATAAATATAATAATCTGCAGTGACATCGGAACGTCATATATAAAAAAAATGCCTTTGTCTGAATTTTACTCATTCATGGACTTATAAACGGAGGTAACTAATGGACTTAACAATAATTCCACATAAGCTTTCAGGTGATGTCAGCATTCCATCCTCCAAAAGCATTGCTCACCGTTGTCTGATTTGTGCAGCTCTTGCTGACGGAGTTTCTAAAATAAAAAATATCAGTATGTCACAGGACATATATGCTACAATCAACGCTCTTGAATCTCTTGGAGCAAAATTTGATATTGACAAAAGTTCAATTACTGTAACAGGTATTTCAAACGCAAGCAGAACAGCTGATATTGACTGCGGAGAAAGCGGTTCAACACTCCGTTTTATTATTCCCGTTGCATGTGCAATCGGTACTCAGTCTGTTTTTTCAGGACATGGACGTCTTCCGGAAAGACCGATTGACATTTACATTCGTGAGCTTTCTTCAAAAGGAATAACATTTTCCTATAATAACACCATGCCGTTTACAGTCAGCGGTACTCTTTCAGGCGGTAATTTCTGCGTTGAAGGCAATGTTTCATCACAGTTTATTACAGGACTTATGCTTGCACTTCCCTTATGCAGTCAGGATTCACATATCTGTCTTACTTCCCCTCTCCAATCAGAACCTTATGTGAATATAACAATAGAATGTCTCAGATACTTCGGAATAAAGATTGAAAAAACAGAAAGAGGATATTTCATAAAAGGAAATCAGAAATATTCTCCGGCAGAATATACAGTTGAAGCAGATTTTTCACAGGCTGCATTTTTCATTGTTGCAAATTCCATAGGCAATAAAATTAATATTACAAATCTTCCCAATTATGTTTGTTCTGCACAGGGAGATAAGAAAATCATTGAAATTGCTGAGCATTTATGTTATAATAAAAAAGCTGGAATCAAAGATGATCTTTATATAAATGCATCTGATATTCCAGATCTTGTACCCATACTTTCAGTTCTCTGTTCATTGTCAGAATGCCGTACACATATTACAAATGCTGAAAGACTTAAAATAAAAGAAAGTGACCGTCTTGAGACAACAGCCCGGATGCTCAGTAACCTCGGAGGAAATGTTGTCAAAACAGAAAACGGGCTTATTATTTCACCAATAAGTTCTTTCAGTGGTGGAACAGTTGACAGTTATAACGACCATCGTATTGCAATGGCTGCAGCAATTGCAGCTACCGCTTCAACAGAAACTGTTTATATTAAAAATTTTGACGCTATAAAAAAATCATACCCGGATTTTCTTCCGGACTACAAAAAATTAGGAGGAGCAGTGTGCAATGGCATCACTTTGGAATAATCGCATATCTATATCAATATTCGGCGAATCTCATGGAGCTGCTATCGGAGTCGTAATTGATAATCTCCCACCGGGTGAATATATCAGAACTGAAGAACTTACAGCATTTCTTGCAAGACGTGCACCTAAAAAGAACAAAACATCCACACCACGTTCAGAACAGGATCTCCCTCAGATAATGTCAGGCATTTATAATAACAGAACAACAGGTACACCATTATGTGCTTTTATACAGAACACGGACACACACTCAAATGACTACAATAATGTTAAAACTCTTGCAAGACCCGGACATGCAGACTATACGGGCACAAAACGCTATCAGGGTTTTAATGATGTACGTGGTGGTGGCCATTTTTCAGGAAGGCTTACAGCTCCTCTTGTGTTTGCCGGTGCCGTTTGTGCACAGATTCTTGAAAGAAGAGGAATTTATACAGGTGCTCATATTGCGGAAATTCATAACATTAAAGATAAAAGCTTTAATTATACGAATATTACACGTGATCAGATAATTAGTATCCGTAAAAAAGATTTTCCGGTTATCGATGATAATGCCGGTGAACTTATGATAAAGGATGTAGAAAAGGCACACAATACACTTGACTCTGTAGGCGGAATTATTGAATGTGCATGTATAAACATACCATCAGGCATTGGTTCACCTATATTTGATGGACTGGAAAACACAATTTCTCAGCTGGTATTCGGAATACCTGCTATCAAGGGAATTGAATTCGGGGCAGGTTTTAAAGCAGCGCAGATGCTCGGGAGTCAGAATAATGATGAATTTTATGTTGACGATCATGGGCATGTCCTTACAAGAACAAACAATCACGGTGGTATTCTGGGAGGAATATCATCAGGAATGCCTCTGGTATTCAGGGCTGCTGTAAAGCCTACACCATCTATCTCTCAGTCTCAGAATACTATTGATTATACACAGCTTATGAATGACGTTATTACAATAAAAGGCAGACATGACCCATGTATTGTTCCTCGTGCAGTTCCATGCATTGAGTCAGCTGCAAATATTGCAATTCTTAATCACATTCTTGATTATCCTAATTTTTAATAAGTATTATTCCGGAGGAAATTCAAAATGAATTATCAGCCTAATGATCTTAATTCTGTAAAAATACTCATTTGCTATCTCTTATATAATCTTGAAGCAGAAATAGATTCAGAAGCACTTTACGACATTGCAGTAGAATCCGGCACTATAAATTACTTTTATTATAACGAAGCAATAGACGAGTTAATAATTAATGATACTATTTTTTCAAACGCTGATGATGCCGGTCACCTCTTTTTTTCTCTGAGCAAAAAAGGGATTGAATTTGTAAAAGATTTTTCTTCATATGTACAACGTTCCTTCAGAGACAGACTTATGTATTCAGCAATGCAGTACAAAGCAAAACTTCTGCAAAACGCCAGTCTTTCTCTGGAATATGACAATACCGAAAACGGATGTAATCTTATATGTAAAATTTCTGATAAAGACAAACTTCTTGTTGATCTGAAATTATTTACTCAATCACAGACTCAGGCAGAACTTATAGGTGAAAGAATAAGCTCAGATCCGTCAAAATTTTATTCGAATTTTATGGATTTTATTCTTTCTAAAAAGCCGCTTAACGATGATGACGAAGAGTCTTGATCGTAAACAGCATCAACCTTTAGTAATAAATTTTAATCCAATATAACAAAATATTCAATAAAATCCTGTATCAACTTTAGTAATCTGAGTTGATACAGGATTTTTTTCGAATTTTAAAATTGCGTATTCTTTTAAATTTTTTCTTAAGCTAAGAAAGTAAAAAATATTTCAGGTTTTACATGCAAAAGACGGGGCAGCCTAAGCTGCTCCGTCTTTTATTATACAATTTTCAGATTAATTTATGATATTAACCCTCAAGAAGTATTTTAACAAGGTGAGCAAGGTCTGATACTGTAATCTTACCATCCTTGTTTATATCACCGTTAGGAACCTGATCCTTACCAACTACAAGCAGTAAGTACTGTTTAAGTTTGAAGAGATCTCTTGTATTTACAATTCCGTTATTATCAACGTCGCCTACAATAACAGGTTTTGTTGTTGTTGTTGATGTCGTCTGTGCTGTTGTCTGCGCTGTTGTCTGTGCTGTTGTCTGCGCTGTTGTCTGCGCTGTTGTCTGCGCTGTTGTCTGTGCTGTTGTCTGTGCTGTTGTCTGTGCTGTTGTCTG
>CALMUA010000009.1 GCA_937872775.1 uncultured Ruminococcus sp. | reverse complement strand
CACAGACCTTACATATCTGAGTATGTACTTCCTCGGTGACTACAAACTTTCTGGTAATACACTTAAAGCAGCTGATGTAAATGGTGATGGTAGCGTAGACCTTGCAGACCTTGCTCATTTAAAACAGTATGTTTCTAAAGACCCGGTAGTACTTGGACCAAAGAAATAATACTTTAATAACCTGAATATTAAATACCCCGGTATACTATACCGGGGTATTTTTTTTGAACATTCTGTAAACATAAATAATTATTCTGACGCACATACGTAATTTAAAGATGGCACGTTTATACAACAAAAAAACAGGCATCCGCTTTACTAGCTGCGTATGCCTGTTTTATTATAATATTTTTACATTCTGAGTTCTGCGCCTGCTTCGGAAAGTGCTTTGAGTACCCTCTTCATAGCAGCGTCTGTCTGTTCATCTGTAAGTGTTGATTCTGATGAACGCATTGTTATTGAGAAGGATACGCTCTTTTTACCTTCTTCAATCTGTTTGCCCTTATAAACATCAAACAGTGTGATAGTTTCCAGAATAGAACCTACTGATTTTTTGATTGCTTTTTCAAGATGTGCAACAGGGATATCGTCATTGCATATCAGGCTTAAATCTCTTGAGGTTGCCGGGAATTTAGGAAGAGCCTTGTATACCTTTTCTGTTGCAGATTTTTCAAACATTTTATTAAAGCTCAGAACTGCGGCATAGGCACGTATGTCTATATCGTAATCCGCAAGAACAACAGGATGGAGTTCACCTATTATACCAAGCTCAACGCCGTCTTTTATTATTACGGCACTTCTTCCCGGATGCATAGCAGATTTTTCATCAAAGTCCTTGCTGTCTGCTGCACGTTCATAGTCGCAGTCATAAATACCTATGTTGGCAAGCATTTCATCAACTGTACCCTTTAGTGTGTAGAAATCAGTATCCTCGCCGTACATACCAATTGAGAGAATAAGGTTTTCTTCAGGAAGTTCTCCGTTTTCGGAAGGAATATATTCTTTACCAAGCTCAAAAAGCTTTGCAGAAGCGTTTCTGTTGTTGTAGTTTTTGCTGATTACCTCAATCATTGATGGTAAAGCTGTTGTTCTCATAACGCTTGTATCTTCTCCGAGAGGATTTGTAATAGTGATTGTTTTTCTTAATTTGCTGTCTGCCGGAAGAAGAATTTTATCAAAATATTTTGGTGAAATAAAAGCAAATGAGTTTATTTCATAACAGCCAAGCGCAGTCATAGAACTCTTGACAAGACGCTCAAATTTCTGAAGTGTTGTAAAGTGTCCTTGGGCAACACCTCTTACTGATGTGGATTCTATTTTATCATAACCGTATATTCTTGCAATTTCTTCAGCAATATCTGCTTTGAATGCAATGTCTGTTCTGTAATCAGGTGCTGTTACTTTTCCGCCACTTACAGTAAAGTTAAGGCTTTCAAGACATCCGATCATTTCTTTTTCTGAAATATCAGTTCCGAGCAGACCGTTTATCCATTCCGGATCAAAGTCAATGACTGATTTTACAGATGTGCTGTTATTACAGTCAATAACAGAACCTACTACTTCACCGGCACCAAGCATTTCAACGAGTTCAAATGCTCTCTTGATTGCTGGAAGTGTATTTTCAGGATTAATGCCTTTTTCATATCTTGAAGAAGCATCTGTACGCATACCAAGCTTCTTGGAAGTCTTTCTTATGGAATCATTTGCAAAATTTGCAGATTCAAATACGACAGTTGTTGTGTCGTCCATTATTCCGCTGAATTCTCCGCCCATAACGCCTGCAACGGCAATTGGCTTTTCTGAATCAGCGATTACAAGCATTTCTTCTGAGAGTTCTCTTTCAACTTCGTCAAGAGTCATAATCTTTTCACCGTTTTGAGCATTGCGGACATTGATCTGTGAATCCTTAACGTATCTTAAATCAAATGCATGCATAGGCTGGCCGTATTCAAGCATTACAAAATTTGTGATATCTACGAGATTATTTATCGGACGTACTCCGCTTGCACGGAGTCTTTCTCTTAACCATATTGGTGAAGTTTCTATTTTAACGTTTTTAACTATACCGCCTATATATCTTGGGCAGAGAGTTTTGTTGTGTACATTTACTGAAAGGTATTTGTTTACGTCTTCACTGTTTCCCTTGAATGTTGGTTCTTTTATATTTAGCGGTTCTCCGAAGGTTGCATGAACTTCACGTGCAAGACCTATTACGGAGAAGCAGTCAGGTCTGTTGGATGTGATTTCAAATTCAACAGATGTATCGTTGAAGCCAAGAACTTCTTTTATATCCTGCCCGGCAGTGCATTCTTCCTTTAGAATGAATATACCATCCTCTATTGCATACGGAAAGTCGTGAAGAGTAAGTCCGAGTTCACCGAGTGAGCATAGCATTCCGTAGCTTTCAACGCCTCTGAGTTTTCCTTTTTTGATTTTTACTCCACCCGGAAGGGTTGATCCGTTTAATGCAGCAGGAACCCAGTCACCTTCATGAACGTTGCTTGCGCCTGTTACTATCTGTACAGGTGAAGCTTCGCCGACATCAACCTGGCATACTACAAGGTGATCCGAATTTTCGTGAGGTGTTACTGAAAGTATTTTTCCAGCAACTACATTTGAAATTTCTGTGCCCTCTGTTTCATAAGCCTCAACCTTTGAACCTGTCATAGTCATTCTGTGACAGAATTCCTTGATAGGCATATCTGTTTTTATATAATCTGAAAGCCATTTCATTGATAAATTCATTGTTAAAATACCTCCTTAAAATTGACTGAGAAATCTTAAATCGTTCTCAATAAGCAGACGAATATCTTTGATACCGTATCTTCTCATAACTATTCTTTCGAGACCGATACCAAATGCAAAACCGCCGTATTCGTTGCTGTCAATACCGCATATTTCAAGAACCTTAGGGTGAACCATGCCGGCACCAAGAATTTCAATCCAGCCTTCATTCTTACACATCGGGCAGCCTTTTCCGCCGCAGTTAAAGCACATAATGTCAACCTCTGCGGATGGCTCTGTAAACGGGAAGTAATGAGGTCTGAGTCTTATTTTACAGTCTTCACCATAAAGTTTTTTCATAAGTGTTTCAAGGGTTCCCTTAAGATCTGACATTGTAACGCCTTTATCTATAACAAGTCCCTCTATCTGATGAAAAAGAGGAGAATGTGTTGCATCTATTGCATCAGAACGGTAAACACGGCCTGGTGAGATAATTCTGATAGGAGGTTTTCTGTTTTCCATAGTACGTATCTGAACTGTAGACGTTGCAGTTCTCAGTACAAAGTTTTCTGCTGAATAGAATGTATCCTGAGTATCACGCGCCGGATGATTTTCAGGAATATTAAGAGCTGTAAAGTTATAATATTCAGTTTCTATTTCAGGACCTTCAACCACATCATAACCCATTCCCATAAATATTTCAGTTACTTCATTCATAACCTGTGTAAGAGGGTGAAGACTACCTATCTGCTGCTTTTTACCCGGAAGAGTAATATCAATTGATTCTGCCTTTATCTTTTCTTCCTGTTCTCTGGCACTGAGTTCTGCAGCTTTTGATGAGATTTCATTTTCAATATACTGACGTACCTCATTTGCATGCTGTCCCATAACAGGTCTTTCTTCAGCAGATAGCTTTCCCATCTGTTTAAGAATTGCTGTCAGTTCACCTTTTTTTCCAAGATATTTTACTCTCAGTGTTTCAAGTACTTTTAAGTCTGTACATGCTGATAATTCTTGTTCAGCAAGTGCTTTGATATTTTCAAGCTGACTTTTCATGTTTTTAATCCATTCCTTTCCTGACTCAATAAAAAAAGCCTTGCCCAAAACAGGACAAGACATTACTTGTTTATTAACCACCTATTTTTCAGAAGCCAGCACTTCCTTGTCTTTAACGCAGATTTACGTCACAGCTTACAATTTAAAAAACTTCGGCCTAGCCACTCGTGAGTGAACTTCAATGTTTATAAGCAACAGGATACTCACAGCCAACGTTATCCATTCTCTGAAGTTACTGCAGAACATCTACTCTCTCAGTCATCGTGTTTGATAATTATTATTATAAATGATTAAGATAAAAAAATCAATAGGTTTTATTGAAGTTTTTAAAAAAATATGTTAGAATAAAACTGGTAAGGTTACTGTTAAGTCGCTATAGGGTAGGTTGGTGAGAGTGGGTAAGCTTTTTGCAGGGCTTTCCGATCACCCTGCACCTTCGGGGCATCACTTTCCGATTTCCTTGCATTTTCGGGGCATCACTTTCGGGTCGACCTGTACATTTGGGGAGTATGCTATTAACTTATAAAATTATGTGTATCTTATCGGTAACAAAATATTATTTTTTGGAGGAAGTTTATGGATTCATATGCAGAGCAAATTGTAAGAAAGAGTGATGGAGGAGCTGATTCAGCAAAAAAAGCAGGCCTGCTTGTTGGGGGAGTATTTTTAGGACTTGCTGTGGCAGTTCTGGGGTCAATATTCGGAGGATTTGCTATCAGCAGTCTTATAGGAGTAGGTATTTTATATGGAGGAATATATCTGAGTGCAAATTTTGATGTAGAATATGAATATCTGATTGTAAACGGTAGTTTTGATATTGATAAGATAATGTCTAAAAAAAGGAGAAAATCACTTATTTCAGTTGCTGTATCACAGTTTGAGAGCTTTGGAATATATGACGCAGAAAAAGGAACACCTTCCGATATGACGATTGTATCAGCTGAGGGAGATTCAAAGGAAAATCAAAGATATTATGCAGATTTTAGTCACGAAACTTACGGAAAGTGCAGATTGATTTTTACCCCTGACAATAATATTTTAAGAGAAATAAAACCATACCTGAAAGGACAGATACGTCAGGTTTTAAATGATCTGCCGGAAAAAGAAAAATATTAAGGCAGAGTCTATTAAAGAAACAAGTAAGTCCATGCATTCATAAAATGAAATAGAGAAAAAGAAAAGACAGAATGAGAAAAGGGGAGACTGGTATGAACGAAAATGCTGATCATCAGATTTTAATGCAAAAGATAAACAAATGGTTTAATCTTACATCAACAGTGCAGGTGATTTTTACAATAGGGTTGTTTATTATTTTTCCGCTTTCTTCGATTATATCCTTAATATTATTAATACTCATGGGTAAGAAAACAAAAATAACAGCAAGGATTAATATTATATGGCATTGCTTTATCTTATTCGGGTATTTTATAATTAAGAAAATTCAGGAGTTTCTTATGGATAATGAGGGACTGACATATCTTAGGCTTCTTGGAAGAGGCCGTGATTTTTTCGCGGGCTTTTTTTCAGGGTATATAGGTCTTATATTGATTGTTGATGCTGCACTTATTTTAATTTGTATCCGTGCATATATGTATGCCATTGACAATGAAAACTTAAAAAAACTTGACGGTTATCCTTATTTTTATGAAAGAAACAGCTATGCTCACCTTTATACTGTAAATCATAGTGTTTCAGCATCACAGCAAAAAGGTTTATCAGAAAAAGAATCAGAAAACACAGATTATAATGCAGAAAAATCCAGCATACCAACAGAACCGTCTGTTGATACCGCAGAGTTCAGCAAAAATGTAAATATGGAAAATGACAATATAGGAAACAGTGAAGTTCTCAGATGCTTTAAAGAAATGATACTGGATATAAAAAATTCAATATTTAAAAAGCCTGAAAACTTTATAGATTATACAAAAATAACAGCAATAATAATTATTATGCTTGGATTTTTAAACCTTCACCCATCGTCAATATTATTTTCAATGTTGGAATTTGTTTTTCTGATTATTGCTCTTGTTTATCCAAATAGCAGAAGGATTATGACGGGATTTATAATGCATGGTACAGGATGCCTGTTTATGATACTTGCAGGTAATTTAAAAACAAACGGAGTTGTTTTTGCTTTTCTTATTATGCTTAATATTTTTCAGACAGTATTGTATTATTTTGCATACAGGGATTCTATTCAAATGGAAGATATGAGAAGAGAAGAAATCAAAATTAAGTACGAAGAAAAAAAAGAAGAAAGAGAATATCACCCGGAAAATAATTTTGATATCTACAGATCAGAACCGGAAAATATTATTGAGAATATAGAAGAAAATAAAAAAATCTCACTGGTTAAAAAAGAAAGAATAGCGATGGACGAAATACGTATTCCGGAAAATATTATTCCGGATAGTATTCATCAGAAGCCTGATTTAATGGATAAGGCGGATATTTAAAGAAATACATAATTCAGGCAAGCTATTATTTTAATAAAAAAGCACCTGATTATAGAAATGACAAAAAGAAGGAAGTAACAGTTATGAGTATGGAATCTGATAACAGGGATATGGTTGAAAAGATAAATAAGTGGTTTAAATTGGTGAGCAAATTTCAGATAATATTTATTATTAGTTCATTTATATTTTTTTTCCCGATAGCTATTGTTGGATTTATATTATATATGGTAATGAATAGAAAAACACAATTGGCTGTAAAAGTTGCAATAGCAGGTCATGCGTTAATTACGGTCGGATCTATAATATTCTTTATTGCTTATAAGTTGACACAGACTGCAGCTGATGCAGCCTATTTGTCAAGGCACGAGGATAAATTCAGAATTATCGATGGAGCAGGACTTATTACTCTTATTATTAATCTGTTTATCACTGCTTTATGTATACGTGCTTACTCTTATGCAAGAGAGAATGACTTTTTAAAAGAACTTGATGGATACCCATATTTTTTTGAAAAGGAACATAACAGTCAGAAAAGTAGTGAAAAAAATATATTGCAGACAAAAACAGTTTATCTTGAAATTAAGAGTTTTGGAAACAATGATTTCTGGAGATATTGTGTTAATGCGATCAAACAAACAATGTACTGTCTTTTCGATGGAAAAATAAATGACGTTATAGGATATTCCAAATTAATGACAGTGTTTATTATTTTTATTAATTTTGCAGTAAGTATGATTTTTTCAAATAAGGTGGCAGGTCTGAATGCATTTATTGAATTAGGGTTTTTATTGATTGTACTTGTTAAACCTGTTAGAAAAAGAGTCGCTATAGGGTTTCGGATCCATACAATCTGGTTGATGATACTGATTTGTAATACCGATATGGGAAGATTTAGCATTGTTTTATTGATAATGAATATTATTCAGATATTTATGGATCTTTCTGTATATAAAAAATGCTCCAGTATTGAAGCATCTCAAAGGCAAACATTTAAGGAGAATTTTATTAAGAATAATCCTGAGAATGATATTGAATATGTTGATTGTAATGGAGTTTACAAAAAGAAGCTGCATGTGGAGCTTAAGAAAAAAAGCGATTTATGTAAGGATAATGATAAAAAAGCATAGCTTAAAAAACATAAAACGACATACCTTCGGAATAGTATTTTCCTTGAGGGTATGTCGTTTTTTAATAAGGGTATGTTTAAATTATATATTTTATAGTCATTACAAAAATTTAAGTATATCCTCAGGCTTGTCTGCAATATTGGCAGCTCCTGCGTCGATAAGCTCCTGCCTTGTTCTGAAGCCCCATGTGCAGCCTATAGATGCAATGCCTGCATTTTTGGCAGTCAGAATATCTACATTTGAATCACCGGCCATTATTGCCTCATTGCGTGACACACCAAGGTTTTTTAAAATTTCAAAAATAATATCAGGTGCCGGTTTTGTATCTCTGAGCGGAGATTTTCCCATAATAACTGAAAAAACATTTTCCCCGAATATTTTTTTAACAATATGTTTTGAAAATTCATCTGGCTTGTTTGAGGCAACGGCAATAATTATATTCTGCTGCTTTAATTTATTCAGAAGTTCCATAATTCCTTGATATGGCTTTGTTTTATCCATACAGTGAGCGTTATAATAATCTGAGAACATTGTATGAAGACGATTTACCTCTGAAGAATCATCTGTAATGTCTGCCAGTGCACGTTCACATAATTTAATCGTTCCGTCTCCTACAAATGTTTTGAAAGCCTCAACAGGGTGAGACTTTATTCCCATTATTCCGAGTCCGTAGTTTGTGGCGTCTGCAAGATCCTCAAGTGAATTTACAAGTGTTCCGTCAAGATCAAATATTATAGCTCTGTACATTTTTTTACTCCTTTTAATTCATGCAAAAAATACCTGCTCTGCAAATATTTTTATTCCTATAATTATCAGAATTATTCCTCCTGCAATTTTTGCTCTGCGGCTGAATATATCTGCAAATTTTCGTCCGAAAACAATACTTATAATACATAGAACAAATGTTATAGCTGCAATTATCATTGAACATCCTATAATGTCAGCATCCAGTGCGCAAAGGCTTACTCCTGCAGCCAGTGCGTCTATGCTTGTAGCAATTGACTGAACAAGAAGAGTTGTAAAAGAAATTTTTATAATACATATTTCCGTATTTTTATTTTCCTTAGTAGCGTCAATAATTGTCTTTGTTCCAAGAAAACCAAGAACAGCAAGAATGAAAAAATGGTCATATTTCTCTATATATGATGTAAATGTGCTTCCTAGTATGTAACCAAAAAATGTCATCATTCCCTGGAAAAATCCGAAAAATACAGCCGTTATCAGTGCTATTGACGGAGTAAGTTTTTTTACACATAATCCGTTTGTCACTGATACGGCACATGCATCCATAGATAAGCCGGATGCAATAAAAATTATTTCAGTCAATCCCACAAGGCATTACCTCCGAAAATATTTTATTATTTCAAAGTCCTTGATATTGTTGCTATGAGTTTGTTTTAAGCAGAAGAAAACATGGAATTTTCAGGCTATGTGATGCATCTTTGTGGATATTGCACCGTATAGAATTAAATTCTTTTTGCAAGTAATTCAGAATATTTTTCTCTGAATTCGTCGAACTGATTATTTTCAATTGCATCCCTTATTTTTTCTGCAAGTGTATTGTAGAAATAAAGGTTATGCATTACCGCAAGTCTTCCTGCTAGCATTTCCTGTGCTTTGAAAAGGTGGCGTATATATGCACGGGAAAAGTTTCTGCAGGTAGGACAGTCGCATTGCTCGTCAATAGGTTTCGGATCTGTCCCATAGCATTGATTTGTAAGATGCATTATACCGCTCCATGTAAATACTGTTGCATGTCTTGCATTTCTGCTAGGCATTACACAGTCAAACATGTCAACGCCTCTTGCAACGGCCTCAATAATATTTGACGGAGTTCCGACGCCCATAAGATAACGTGGTTTGTCTTCCGGCATGTGAGGTTCAACAGCGTCAATTATCCTGTACATTTCCTCAGTGCTTTCTCCGACTGCAAGACCTCCTATTGCATAACCGTCAAGGTCAAGACGTGTTATATCCTGCATATGCTTTACACGAAGGTCTGCAAATGTACAGCCCTGATTTATTCCGAAAAGCAACTGATTTTTGTTTATAGTATCATGCAGACTGTTAAGACGTGCCATTTCTTCTTTACATCTGATAAGCCATCTTGTTGTACGTTCACATGAAGCCTCAGAATATTCGTGTGTTGCAGGATTTTCAACACACTCGTCAAATGCCATAGCAATAGTTGAGGCGAGATGTGACTGAATCTGCATGCTTTCTTCCGGTCCCATAAATATTTTGCGTCCGTCAATATGGGAGTTGAAGTAAACACCTTCTTCTTTTATTTTACGCAGCTTTGCAAGAGAAAATACCTGAAATCCGCCACTGTCGGTAAGAATAGGTTTGTCCCAGTTCATAAACTTATGAAGTCCGCCTATTTCCTTGATTATAAGATCACCCGGTCTTAAATGAAGGTGATAGGTGTTGCAAAGTTCTACCTGGCATTTAAGGCTTTGTGATAAATCCAATGAAGAAATACCGCCTTTTATTGCAGCCGCAGTGCCGACATTCATAAAGCACGGCGTCTGGAATGTACCATGTACCGTTTCAAATTGTCCGCGTCTTGCTTTGTTTTCTTTACAAATTAATTTAAACATTTATTATTTCCTTTCAGATAAGGGAATTTTTCAGTCATAAGCTATTACTTTACTGTTTTGCAGGAGTTTCGACTCTGCGGAGTCGACCGGGCTTTCCGATCACCCTGGACCTTCGGTCACAGATTCGTTTTATTTGGATATATCTGAATAGTAACAATTTATCTTTTTAGAGACAGTGCAGATATTGACTAAGTTATAAAATAATCATTGCATCTCCGAAACTGAAAAATCTGTATTTTTCCTCTACGGCTTTTTTATATGCTGCCATTGTTTTGTCATATCCGTAAAATGCCGATACAAGCATAATAAGCGTACTTTCCGGAAGATGAAAATTTGTTATGAGTCCGTCAAGAACCTTGAATTTGTATCCCGGATAGATAAATATATCTGTATATCCGTCTGATTCCTTGATTTCACCACAGAATGTCGCAACACTTTCAAGCGTTCTGCATGATGTTGTACCCACTGATATTACACGGCCGCCGGCAGCTTTTGTTTTATTTATAAGCTCTGCAGTTTCAGCCGGAAGATGATAGTGTTCACTGTGCATTTTATGTTCAAATACATTTTCAACCTTAACAGGTCTGAATGTTCCTAATCCTACGTGAAGAGTAACATATGCAATATTTACGCCCATATTTTTAATTTCTTCAAGCATTTCTTTTGTAAAATGAAGACCTGCAGTTGGTGCAGCGGAAGAACCGAGCTCTTTTGAATAAACAGTCTGATAACGTTCCTTGTCTTCAAGCTTTTTGGTAATATACGGCGGGAGAGGCATCTGTCCTGTTTCCTCAAGTGCTGTAAAGAAGTTTCCTTCACAATCAAACTTTACTATTCTGTTTCCGTCTTCCTTTACCTCAACGACTTTTGCTTTCAGACGGCCATAGCCAAATGTAAATTCAGCACCTTCTTTTGCTTTTTTTCCAGGACGGCAGATAATTTCCCAAAGCTTATCACCCTTCTGCTCAAGCAGCAGAAATTCGATAGCGGCACCGGTACCATCTTTCTGACCGTATAGTCGTGCAGGCAGTACTCTTGAATCATTGAGAACAAGAAGATCTCCCTTTTTAAGGCTAGAGCAGAGATCGTAAAAATGTTTATGTTTAATTTCATCAGAATCCTTTGACAGAACCATAAGCCTTGAATGGTTTCTAGGCTCAATAGGTGTCTGTGCAATAAGCTCTTCAGGCAAATCATAATAAAAATCAGAAGTGTTCATTAAAAGCTCCGTTTCCCGCAGATAAATACATCAACACATAACAACAGAGTCATATCTCTGCGACGAAATGACTCTGCTAAGCAATATTAATATTATCATAATTTATGAAGAAATGCAATAGTGTAGTGGGAAATGAATGTGGGATGGGGGGATTATCCAGTTGTACAGGAAAATTAAGCGTATGCGTAAGCAAAGATCCAATGTAGCCCCAAGCATTGAAAAAATCAGTTACATATAAATATGGACATTTTAAATTATTAAAATGTCCTGAAAATAATTCTATTAATATATAAAGGATTTATTTAATTAGTTTTTGCATTACATACTTAAACCAGCCAGTAGAAAAGAGATTTCTAAATTAAAAATCCGATAAAATAAAATGAAAAATATAGCATTTGAATGATTCAAATGTTATAATGAGATTACAGCCAATTACTAATTAATGAGATAAATACTATGTCAAAAAATACAGCATAAATTGCAGAAGAAAATAAGCAGATCTCAGAGAGAATTATATTATTCAAGTTGAAATCAGCGGGATATGACGTAATTTCAGTGCTAAAATAACGGGGGTAAATGTTGTGGATATTATGCGCTATTATAGAAAAAAACGAATAAAGTTTATAATAAAAATAATTATCTTAGTAGTAGTTCTGGTTTTTCCTATTACATATTGTTTTTATACTAATATCCCTGAAAATTATAAGTGGAATTTACTTTATAATTGTTATGGAATAGGGCAAATAGACGATTATGTAAGCTACAATATGCTGAGTGATCAATTAAAGAGATATATTAAAAAGGATGATCTTAATTTTTCAACTGTTGAAGATATAGTGGAAACATCAAAAAAACTTGAGTCAATAGATTATGAATATAGATCCAACAGCAAATATGTGGTTTCATCAGCGTCATCCAAACAGAATCCTCTTGATCAGATATTCGAAATAGATGGGGTTGAATATGCCATAAATCATGAAATTATTTTTGCTCCCAGATTGTTTTCCTTAAAGCCTGAGGTAGTTGATTGGAATGTTACTGTACATGAATGCCGGATTGAGCAGAAATAATTAATGCTTAAAGTAAATTATTGCAGTACCTATAAATAATATATAGTTTAGTCATAAAAATTTACTACACTTATTCATTCAGTATTTCAATTGCTTTTTTATATTTTTCTACGCGTAAAATATCTTTTTGTGTAACGTTCGGGAGTCTTGATAAATCAGAGTTATGCGTAAGGTCTGCTATTTTTACAGCACGTGCAATTGGATTATCTTTAATTTTCAAGACGTACTCAAAGTAGTCTGTATTTTTATCATGTGTCAGTAATTTTAAAGCTTCAATAATATCATCTGAAAATCCCATTGCAGAAATGTCCTCTGCAGTAAAGGATGAGTCTTCAATAACATCGTGAAGTAGAGCAACTATTGTTGTTTCTTCTGTTTTCATCTGTTCGGCAACATGGACAGGGTGAAGGATGTATGGGAAACCGGCTTTGTCGGTCTGGTCCTTATGGGCACGGTATGCTGTTTCTGCTGCAAGTCTTGTCATTTTTGTATATATCATTTTTATCGTCTCTTTCTATTAAGGAAATTGTTATATGTTTTTAATTAGTTTTATTATATTCAAATTTATAGTATAAGTCAATGATTCATTTTATTACTTTTTAGTTTTACAGGGATTTCGACTCTGCGGAGTCGACCGGGCTTTCCGATCGCCCTGGACCTTCGGGTATATATCTGTTTTGTTGT
>CALMUA010000008.1 GCA_937872775.1 uncultured Ruminococcus sp. | reverse complement strand
AGAGACTCATTGGTTCTGCTTATGAGTCTCTTTTTGGCATTCAGTAGAAGATCCGATTCTTGATAGATATAAATATGAAATTTGTTACCTTAGAGAAAACGAGGAAAATAATGTCTAAGAAATATCTCATTTAAGACGTTATAGAATAAAAAAATAACAAAAACTATTGAAAAAATCATTGAAATGACGATTAATATATTAAAGACTTATGAACTTTTTCATTATTTAAGGGGTGATTAATATGAAAGTTAGTTCCAGTGAAAATACATATTCTAACTCAGCGTACAGTAACAATGGAATGTCAGGAATGGTATCAGGAATGGACACTGAGGGATTAGTAAAGAGCATGCTTTCAAATGTTCAGACAAAAATTGATAAACAAACGCAGAGTCAGACTATTCTTGAATGGAAACAGGAATCATATAGGGATATAATACAAAAAGTTAATGACTTCAGAGATAAATATTTTACAGCATCGGGAGAAAATTCCATTCTTTTATCATCAACATTTAAAACTGCTACAACTCAAAGCAGTTCATCTGCAATCAAGGTTACACCAACTGTTAATGCTGTTGAGGGAAATTTTGAAATGATGGTCACTCAGCTTGCTACATCTGCCAAAATAACTTCAACTGGTACAGCAAGTTCAGGAATGGATGTCAAATCTGATGTGACAGCTCCTATAACATCAAGTACCGGAAAAAAACTTACAGTAGTTTCGGGCGGAGAAACGATCGAAATTGATATAAGTGGTGCTTTATCAGAGAGTGATATTGTTTCAAAAATAAATGACGGAGTAGCTAAATACAATAAACTTAATGGTACATCAGTAAATGTTTCAGCATCACTTGGCGAAGATAAAAAAATAACTTATTCAGGTTCCGGAGAAAATAAGGATTTTGAAATAACATATTTTAAATCAGATGGAACGGAAGAATCAAAGATAACAAATCTGGACTCAGGAGTAAATAAAACTGGAGTACTCACTACAGGAAAATACGATAAAAGCAATACAATTTCTGTGAAAATAGGGGACGAAACTATTAATGTTGATCTGTCCGGAAAAAATACCAACAGCGATATAAGTGATACGATTAATACGGCATTGTCAGGTAAAGGCGTATCAACTTCAATTGTTGACAATAAGCTTGTATTTACAGCTGATGATACAAGCAAATCATTTTCTGTTTCAGGATCCAAATGCGGTCTCGCAACGATAGGTATGGATAAACCGGCTTCGTCAACTTCAGGAGTTATAGCGGCATCTTCAACTACAAGTATTCAACAGAATAAAATAATGGTTAATGGTCAGGAAATAGTACTTGGTAATGATGATACTATTGATGTAATAGCAGAAAAAATCAGAACTCAAGCACCATCTATATCTGTATCTGTAAGTGACGGAGGACTCAAACTCAGTGGTTCTGACGCAAATTCACAAATAACGATTACCGGGGAAGCTGCTGATATGGCTAAATTCGGCCTTCAGGCAAATGCAGAATCTACAGTAACAAACAGGTTAACAGCGGATGGTCCTACAATAACTTCAAAGGGAGCACTTGCTGTTTCATATAACGGAGTTTCAAAGAATATAACAATAACTGATTCAGATACATTGGACAGCTTCAGGGATAAGCTTTATAGTGCATTTGGTTCTGGAATAGAAGTAAGTCAGATTTCAGAAGACGGCAAGGATAAAGTTTTTCTTAATACTGGTACGGGAAAAACTCTCTCTTTGTCCGGAAGTGAAGAAGCACTTAAATATCTTGGAATTGAGAAAGAAAGTATATCCAATCATATCGATACAAACAAATCAATTGCCTCACTGTATGGCAGTGGTACTCCAGGTTTTACTGATGATGATATTATAAGCTTTAATATAAATAATACACAATTTTCTTTTAAGGGAAGTACATCATTATCAGATATGATGTCTGAAGTAAACAGCAGCCGAGCAGGCGTTACCATGACTTATAATTCTCTTAATGATAAGTTCAGTATAAAGTCAAATGAAACAGGATCAGGATCACAGATAAATGCTGTTGACGGATCAAATGGTGTTCTGGAAAAAATATTCGGTACATCATCACTTACAGCCAGTGGAACAGATGCTGAGCTTAAAATAGATGGTGAGGATGTAAAATATTCAGGAAATGATATAACATATAACGGAATTAATCTGACATTAAAAGAAACAACGACAACACCAGTAACAATAGAAACATCCAAAGATACAGACAAAGCGCTTAATGCAATTAAATCATTTGTAGGCGATTATAACAAACTTATTGAGGAACTGAACAAACAGATTCATGAGGATGCCACCTATAAAAAATATCCACCTCTGACCAGCGAGCAGAAAGATGAGATGTCTGAGAGTGAAATAAAAAAATGGGAAGAAAAATCAAAGACAGGATTGCTTAAAGGTGATTCTGACATATCATCTTTCCTTCAGGAGATGCGTAAAGTTCTTTATTCCAATACAGGTGACACCAAAATGCTTTCTGATATAGGAATTGAATCAAGCAAAGAATGGAATGAATACGGAAAGCTTAACATTAATACTGAAAAGCTTACAGAAGTACTTAATAACGATATGCAGGGAGTTGCTCAGATATTTACCGGCAGCAATGGTCTGGCATCACGTTTAAGCGATGTATGCAAAAAGGCTACAAATGCATCATCTGCAAATCCAGGTTCACTGGTTTCTATGGCAGGTATGAAAAGCAAAGCCACTGATAAAAATAATACGATTACAAATAAAATCAATGCAATCAAAGATAAAATAACAAAACTTAAGGAGCAGTATGAAACAAGAAAAACAAGATACTGGAAACAATTTAATACTATGGAGTCTGCACTTGGAAATATGAATTCAGCGTCATCATGGCTTACATCAATGCTTGGAGGCTAATGTTGAGAAAATAAATTTATCTGAAAGGAGCGGTTAGTATGACTCCCTCAAATCCATACAAACAATATAAAGAACAATCTATTATGACAATGACTCCGGGTGAATTGGTGATCAAATTATATGATGAATGTATAAAAACACTTAATTTAGCTGTATACAATATTGAAGAGGAAAAAAAACTGTCCGAAGCTGAGAAGTCAATTAAAAAAGCACAGAGAATAATTCATTATCTTGATGGAATACTGGATTATAATTATGATATATCAAAAAATCTTCATATGCTTTATGACTTTTTTATAAGAACTCTTGTAAGAGCAAATATCCGTAAACGTTCGGAACTGATAAAGGAAATCATTCCGATGATAGAGGAACTGAGAAACTCATTCCAGCAGGCTGAAAAAAAAGTACATATGAAATAAGCTTGTTAAAACAGAAATATTATGGTATAATTTTTCTGTATAAACGAGTCTTAAGAATAAAAAAGAGATAAGTGCCGTTTAGAGCTTATCTCTTTTTTTTGTAACGAATACCATTGGCTGCATTTTGACGATGATTCTGAAATTTGCTCATTTATGTTATTATTATATAAGTTCATATATAAATATATCCCATGATACATCACAGCATAAAAAGTCACGAAACGTATATGTGAAATTGTCTATAATATACTTACAGGAAGGAGAAATGATATGGACTGGATTTCAGGAATACAGAATGCAATCAATTACGTGGAATCAAATATAACAGAAGAAATTGATTATGAAGAGGTGGCTAAAAAAGCATATTCATCAAGCTTTCATTTTCAACGTGTATTCAGTATTATGTGTGGTTTTACGCTCGGAGATTATATAAGACAAAGAAGACTTTCTCTTGCAGGAAGTGAAATTTCTTTCTCAACTGAAAAGGTAATTGATATTGCGATGAAGTATGGCTATGATACTCCCGAAAGCTTCTGCAGGGCGTTTACGAGATTTCATGGAATTTCACCGTCACAGGCAAGAAAATCAGGAGTTCCGTTAAAATCATTTTCCAGACTTTCTGTAAAACTTATTTTGGATGGAGGTAATCTTATGGATTACAGAATAGAAAATAAAGAAGCATTTAAAGTTATCGGAAATAAAAAATATGTATCTTGTAAGAAAGAATTAACATCAACTGAGATATCATTGTTCTGGAAACAGTGTACAGATGATAACACAACAGGCAGACTTGAAAAATATATTTCACCCGATAATGAGAAGTTATTCGGCAGATCAATTCTTGGGGCAAGTTTTGGAAATGACGCATCTGACTCGGATTTTCCTTATGCAATATGCGCTGTGTACAATGGTATTCCTGTTACAGATGATGATTTTACAGTTGAGGAAATACCACAGCATACATATGTTGTATTCACATGTACAGGAAGAATGCCGGAGGCTTTCCAGAAGCTTTATAATCAGATTTATACAGAATTTTTCCCTCAGAGTGAGTATCAGCCATGTATAGGAACTGACTTTGAGGCTTATCCATCGGACGATGTTACATCTGAAGATTATACATGGGAACTGTGGATTGCAGTAGAAAAGAAAAAATAATAAAAATATTAACTGAAAGCGGATAGAATGCGTTTGTAAAACAAAATGACATTGTATCCGTTTTTCTTTATATGTTGACATTTTTAATTACAATATGTAAAATAAGATAAATATAATATTTCTTTTGATTATTTCATAAATCCTTGTATTATGTATCATGACGTAAGAAATACTATAAATGTACTGATATAAAGGCACTTTAAAATATTATTTAATGGTATTTTATCAATAAAAACGACAGAGAGGTTGACAAAAGATGTACTACGGTATTGAAAATGAGCAGATTGTAATGTATGGAGATGATCAATATTTTGATAAAGAAAATGTTTTTTCGGTTATGACGACTTCAGAATGGATAAAAAGTCCTGACAACCATAAAATAAGATTGAATCTGCAGAAACCTGAAAATATTCGTTTTTGTAAACTGGAGCGTTATTCGGGACATCTTCTGGGGACATTTCATATTCCTTCGAAAAAATATGGACAGAGCAGTAATGTATTTCAGTTATTTATTTTTGATAATAAGATTATATTTATTGATGACAGCAATTTTGTTTTAAAACATATAAATAAATTAATATCATTAAAAAATAGAAAATCTTATACTCTTGAGCTTTTCTTTTATGATTTTTTTGTGTTGCTGCTTGAAGGAGAAACAGTTTATCTTGAAAATCTGGAGAAAAGAATCTCGAAACTGGAAGAGCGTGTTCTGAAAAGAGAAGTTAAAAATTTTAATTTTCATATGCTTGAAATTAAAAAAGAAATATCTAAAATATATCGGTATTACAGTCAGCTTTCAGATATGTGTGATACTCTGATAGAGAACGAGGAAGACTTTTTCGGAAAAGATGATGTTGTAACATTCCCTGTATTTTCTTCAAGAGCACAGCGTCTGCGGAGTGAAGCACAAGCTATGCGCGATTATGCCATGCAGGTGCAGGAAGTGTATCAATCTGAGATCAGTATACGTCAGAATGATGTTATGAAGGTTCTTACAATAGTAACTACTATATTTCTTCCTTTGTCCCTGATAGCAGCATGGTACGGTATGAATTTTACAAAAATGCCTGAGCTTACATGGAAGTATGGTTATTTGTTTGTAATAATATTATCGGTTGCTGTATTAGGGCTGTGTATATGGATTTTTAAGAAAAAGAAGATGTTTTAAAGATTTCGTCTGAAGACAAACGTGATTTCTGTACCTTCTGATATCACAACGGATAAACAAATGTGCTATATTATTCACAAATGATATGCTACCTTTTTATAATATTTTTTTATTTCTGAAAGCTGAAAAGTTAAAATTATTTTTTTGTGTTTGAATTGACAGCCTGTTTGGTATCATGATATAATAATGATGTATGTATAATAATCAATTGAATACGATCATTTAAACCGCAGATAAATAATCTATGATACGTGGTGCTGCGGAGAAACGGAATGTGTATATGGAAAAAATAAGAATACAGAAAATAATTGCTGACAGTGGATACTGCTCAAGACGTAAAGCTGAGGAATTTATTTCTGCCGGAAAAGTAAAGGTAAACGGAAGATCTGTAAAACTTGGTGACAAGGCAGGATTTAAGGATGATATTACAGTGTGCGGAGAAAAGCTTATAAGACCAAGAAAGAAAAATAATATTTATCTTATGATGAATAAGCCAAGAGGATATGTTACAACAGTGTCTGATGAGCTTGACAGAAAATGTGTTATGGATCTGCTTGAAGGAGTTGGCGAGCGCGTATATCCTATAGGACGTCTTGATAAAAACTCAGAAGGACTTCTGTTGTTTACAAATGACGGTGAATTTGCAAACAGTATAATGCATCCAAGCAGGCACATATCAAAGACATACAGGGTAACAGTCAGACCTGATATAAATGATGATCAGCTTATAAAAATGTCATCAGGAATTGAAATAGACGGCTATAAAACACAGCCTGCTATAATAAACGTACTATCAAAAGAACAGGGAAGAGTAGTTCTTCTTATGACTATAAAAGAGGGAAAGAACCGTCAGCTCAGAAAAATGTGTGAAGCTGTAGGACTTGAGGTAGCAAGATTAAGAAGAACAAGTATAGGACCTATAAAACTAGGAATGCTTAAGCCTGGAACTTACAGAAACCTTACAGCAGAAGAACTTCGTGCAATAAGAAACGCAATAGGAGAATAAAATTTATTATGTTAGAGATACATGAAATACCGGATATTTCAAAATATAATTTAATTCTTGAAGGTTTGCCGGCAGATAAAAGTAAACTCAGAGTTGTTGAGGCATTTGGCAGAGCTAAAATGGTGACAGGATTTGCCGTTTTTTCTTATGAAGAGGATTGTGTTAATATTTACCGCTGTGAATATGGAGATGATATTGACCTTTGTGACGGAATATTAAGATCAATATTATTCAAGGCATCTATGAAGGGTATTGATACCGGAAAATGCATGGCTCAGGCAGATGGTGAAAACCTGTTTACAAAAATGCATTATACTAAAGGAAATGAAACCATGATACAATCAATTGCTTCACTTATGAATGGGTGCAAAAGATGTAAAGAAATGATATAGACTATTGCAAAAACAATGAAAATATGTTATTATAAATTCATATTTAATTAGCAAGTGTTAAATGTTAGATAATATCTTAAAAATATATTTATATTACAAATGTATAACCTGAATAAGTTAGGAAGGAAATTAATATGCAGATTGATAGAAACTTAGACAGTCCAGCTCGTAAAAGGCTTTCATATTTATTTGATGAAGGCGTTTATACTGAGTTTAACTCTTTATCTATGGAAAAAGAGAGCCTTTCAGGTGTTGTAACAGCTTATGGTTATGTAAACGGTGCATTAGTTTATGCATATTCACAGGATAAAACAGTCAATAAAGGTGCCATTGGTCCCGTTCATGCACAGAAAATATCAAAGTTGTATTCGCTTGCAGCTAAAACAGGAAGACCTGTTGTTGGTATTCATGATTCAAACGGAGCATTTATTGATGGTACTATTGATTCACTGACGGCTTATGGGGATATGATAAGTGCATCTTCAGCAATTTCAGGAGTTGTACCTCAGATTTCAGTAATAGCAGGTACATGTGCAGGGAGCGCAGCTATTCTGGCATGTTCTTCAGATTTTGTTATAATGACAAAGGACAGTGAATTTTTTGTTTCTCCTCCTTTTGACTGCGAAAAAACAGGTGCAGGAACTGCAGTTGCAGCTGCAAAATCAGGAACAGCTTCTGTAATATGTGATGACGATAAGACAGCAATGGAAACAGCTGCAGAATTATTAAGGCTTATTCCTGAAAATAATCTTTCACCTTTACCGGAATATGAATATGAGGATAACCAGGCTGTATCAGGCAGCAGTTTAAGCGATATAATAAAAATGATCACAGATGCTGATTCAGTAACTGAGCTTTCAGCCGGATTCGGATCAGCTTCATACACAGCTCTTGCTACTATAGGCGGTTCAACAGCAGGTATTGCAGCTACAAACAAGACAAATGACAAGCTTACTGCAGATGACTGTGCAAAACTTGCAAGATTTATAAGAATATGTGATTCATTTGGAATACCTGTTGTAACAGTTGTTGATACTGAAGGATTTGTTGCTTCAAGTGAGGCTGAGGTAGCAGGAAGCATCAGAAATATGACAATGCTCGCAGGATCATATTCAGAGGCTACATCACCAAAGATTACACTTATAACAGGAAAGGCATTTGGACCGGCTTTTGTAGCACTTGCAAGTAAAAATGCAAATGCAGATTTTACTTTTGCATGGGACGGTGCAGTTATTTCTCCGCTTAATCCTTTGACAGCAGTAGAATTTATGTGGCACAATAAACTAGTAGGTATTGAAAATGTTGCACAAAAGAGAAAAGAGCTTGCTGATGAATATATTGCATCATTTGCAACAGCAGAGGCTGCGGCTTACAAAAACGGAGTAGATGAGATAATACCTAAGGAACAGACAAAGTCAAAACTTATGGAAGCTCTTGAAGTTTTATCAGGAAAGAGAGTATCAAAGCTTCCTAAAAAACATAATAATCTTCCGTTTTAATATTATTTGCATCATTGCTTCAGAATTATTTTTCCGCAGAGAAATAATTCTTCAGAATAATTTCTTGTTAATATTTAAGTTAATATCTGCGGGGAATTGGAGTTAATTATGAAAAGATTCAATATTACAGTAAATGGTAAAGCGTATGATGTTGCAGTAGAAGAAATTACAGACGGTTCAGCACCTTTTCAGGTAGCAGCACCTGCAACAGCATCTGTACAGAAAGCAGCACCAGCTCCTGCAGCAACCGGTGCGGGAACAAAGGTTTCAGCACCAATGCCTGGAACAATCCTTGACGTTAAGGTAAATGTAGGCGACAGTGTTTCGAAGGGCCAGCCTATTGTTGTTCTTGAAGCTATGAAGATGGAAAATGATATTGTTGCTTTATGTGATGGTAAAATAACAAGTGTTCTTGTACAAAAAGGCGATACAGTAAATGCTTCGGATGTTCTGGCAACAATCCAGTAATATGAACCAATAATACGAAAGGCGGTTAAACGTATATGTCAAAAAAAATCGGAATTACAGAAACTGTACTTCGTGATGCTCATCAGTCATTAATTGCCACCCGTATGCCAATTGATGATATGCTTCCTATTCTCGAAAAAATGGATAAGGTTGGCTATCATTCAATAGAATGCTGGGGAGGTGCGACATTTGATTCATGTCTTCGTTTTCTTAATGAGGATCCATGGGAAAGACTCCGTACACTCAGAAAAAATTTACCGAATACAAAGCTGCAGATGCTTTTCAGAGGACAGAATATGCTCGGATATCGTCATTATGCTGATGATGTTCTTGAATATTTCGTACAGAAATCAGTAGCTAATGGTATAGATATTATAAGAATTTTTGATGCATTAAATGATATAAGAAATCTTAACACAGCGATAAATGCGGCTAACAAAGAAGGTGCACATACACAGGTTGCAATTTCATACACACTTGGTGAAGTATTTACAACAGATTACTATGTAAATTATGCAAAGGAAATAGAGTCAGCAGGTGCCGATTCTATTTGTATAAAGGACATGGCAGCATTGCTTACACCATATGAAACAAGCAAGCTTGTAAAAGCACTTAAGGAAGCTGTGAACATTCCTATTCAGCTTCATACTCATTATACATCAGGTCTTGCTTCAATGTGTATTATGAAGGGAATAGAAGCAGGTGTAGATGTTGTTGATACTGCAATGTCACCACTTGCACTCGGAACCTCACATGCACCTACAGAGTCAATTGTAGCTGCGTTCCAGGGAACTGAATATGATACAGGACTTGACCTTGTACTCCTTACAGAAATAAGAGATTATTTCATGAAGCTCCGTAAAAAATATATTGACAGTGGTCTTCTTGATCCTAAGATGCTTGCAGTGGATGCAAATGCACTTATTTACCAGGTTCCTGGCGGAATGCTTTCAAATCTTCTTTCTCAGCTTAAGCAGGCAGGAAAAGAAGATCAGCTTACAGAAGTTCTCAACGAAGTTCCAAGAGTAAGAAAAGATGCAGGTTTCCCTCCTCTTGTTACTCCATCATCACAGATTGTAGGTACACAGGCTGTATTTAATATTATAACAGGAGAAAGATATAAGACCGTAACTAAAGAATTCAAGGGAATTGTGAGAGGCGAATACGGTAAAACACCTGTTCCTATAGATCCTGAATTCAGAAAGAAAATAATTGGTGACGCAAAGCCGATAGACTGCCGTCCTGCTGATCTTATGAATCCTGAACTTGATACAATGCGTAAAGAATGTGCAGAGTGGATTGAACAGGAAGAAGACGTTCTCAGTTATGCTCAGTTCGGACAGGTTGCAGTTAAGTTCTTTGAAAAACGCCGAAATAAAAAATATGGTGTTGACGGTGCTCATTCTGATGCTGCAAAACAAATCCATCCGGTCTGATTCGGATTTAAATAATAGCTTGCCCATTTTTAACGTGGTAATTTGCAGCGTAACTTCATAATGCCTGAATTGTATTAAATAATAATTTTAAAACTTAAAACAGGTGAATAAAAATCATTTGCCTGTTTTAAATATATGGAGGGTTTTTAATTGCCAATAAAAATACAGCAGGATCTTCCTGCATATAAAACCTTATTGGATGAAAACATATTTGTTATGACTGATGATGTAGCAATACATCAGGATATAAGGGAACTCAAAATAGCAGTACTTAATCTAATGCCTAAGAAAATTGAAACAGAAACACAGTTTCTAAGGTTACTCAGTAACACACCATTACAGGTCAATGTTGATTTTCTTTATGTTGAGTCACACATTTCCAAAAATACTTCACTTAGTCATCTTAATGCATTTTACAGAACATTCAATGAAGTAAAGAACAATAAATACGATGGATTTATTATTACAGGTGCACCAGTTGAACATCTTGAATTTGAAGATGTTGACTACTGGAATGAAGTATGCGAGATAATGGAATGGACAAAAACGAATGTTTTTTCAACATTGCATATATGCTGGGGCGCAATGGCCGGACTTTACTATCATTTTGGTGTTCCGAAGCATCAGCTTGATAAGAAAATGTTTGGCGTATATTCTCATAAGGTTTTAAGAAGTCATACGCAGCTTTTAAAGGGATTTGATGATGACTTTCTTGTACCTAATTCAAGAAATACTGAAATCAGACGTGAAGATGTTGAAAAGGTGTCTGAGCTCAGGATTACAAGTGAATCTGACGAAGCGGGAGTTTACATAATTTCAAATAAAAATAAACGTCAGTATTTTATCATGGGACACAGTGAGTATGATAGAAATACACTCGCAGAAGAATATTTCAGGGACAAGGATAAAGGAATAGATATTGAAGTTCCTAAAAATTATTTTCCTGATGACAATCCTGCTAACCTGCCTGTATGTAAATGGCGCGGACATGCCAATCTTATGTTTTCAAATTGGCTTAATTACTGTGTATATCAACGCACGCCGTATGATATAGAAAAAATAAGTGAATGTGAATTTTAATCAAAAAGGAGATCGTAATAATGGGACAGGAATTTGTAGGAGACGTAAGACCTAGAGGAAAAGGCACATCAATTGCAGCATTGATATTGGGAATAATATCAATTTTATGCTGCTGCATCGGATTTCCGTTTGCAATCGTAGGAATAATT
>CALMUA010000007.1 GCA_937872775.1 uncultured Ruminococcus sp. | reverse complement strand
TTAAATTGAAGATCTATTTGTAATTTTATTTCTGCAATTTGTAACCTTTTTTAATATTTACCCTATATATTTTATTCTGTAGTCACTTTTTTATAATAAAATTGTTAACCTTTTGTAATATTAATAGTAAATATATAGCAGTTGCAATTTACTGCAGCTGCTATATATTTATTCAAATTATACTGAGTGTAAATATTCAAACAATCAGTTTACATACTCAAAGTATATTACAAAGATCAGATGGCATAATTAAAAAAATTTAATTTATATTACTTTGCCTGTAAGCAATCAACTAAACGTTATAACAAGAAGTCGATGACAGCTTATTATAATTATATATAATATTCAAGCCATCCAACAGCAGGTTTTCATCTTCTGTAACTTGATTTGTGCAATAAGGCAGAATAACTTTAGCAAGTCCACCTGTAGCTACTAATTTTACATCCTGTCCAAGTTGAGATTTGTACCTGAGTATCATCCCGTCAATAAAACTGGCCATTCCAAGTATCACTCCTGATTTTATTGATGACACTGTATTTTTACCTATTATCTGATCACACTCATCAATCATTCCTATATAAGGAAGCTGAACTGCTGCTGATGCAAGTGCTTCCAGCGAAGTGTTTACTCCAGGAAATATCGAATGCCCAAGATAATTTCCGTTCTGATCCACTGCGCATACTGTCGTGGCTGTACCTAAATCAAATACTATAAGAGCTTTTCTATACTTATAATATGCTGCGGCTGCACCACAAATTAAATCTGCGCCTACCTTTTCCGGATTATCCGTACATATTTTAAGTCCTGTATTTATATTACTGCAAACCATGATTGCATTGCATGAAAAAGCACAATAAACTGCCTTTTGCAAAGTAACGTTTAGCTGAGGGACAACAGATGATATTATCGCATGATCGATTTTATAAGAATGAATTTTTTTAAGCATAAGAATATTTATAATTTCACATGCATATACATATTCTGTTTTATTTTTTTCCGTATGCATTCTGAAAGTATTAACTATCTTATCATCATCAAAAATTCCGAATACTATATTTGTATTTCCTACATCAATAGCAAGAAGCATTTTGTACCACCTTTATTTTTCTTGTTTTAAGTATCTTTTTAATTATAACACGTATTTTTCAGATGTCAATTATTTTTGGTTTTTTATTCAATAAAAAAAGGACAGATAAAATCTGTCCTTTTTGATTATTATTTAATATGATTAAGCATTGATATTTGTAACAACGCCTGAACCAACTGTACGTCCACCTTCACGAATAGCGAAGTGAAGTCCTTCTTCGATAGCGATTGGAGCAATAAGTTCAACGTCGATTTCAACGTTATCACCAGGCATACACATTTCCTTATCAGCAGGAAGTGTTACAACACCTGTAATGTCTGTTGTTCTGAAATAGAACTGTGGTCTGTAGTTTGTAAAGAATGGAGTATGTCTACCGCCTTCTTCTTTCTTCAGTACATAAATCTGACCATGGAACTTTGTATGTGGCTTGATTGAGCCTGGCTTACAAAGAACCTGTCCTCTTTCAATATCAGTTCTCTGAATACCACGGAGAAGAGCACCGATGTTGTCTCCAGCCTCAGCATAGTCAAGAATCTTTCTGAACATTTCAATACCAGTAACAACAGTCTTAGAATTCTCTTCTTTAAGACCGATTACTTCAATTTCATCACCAGTCTTTAACTGTCCTCTTTCAACTCTACCTGTAGCAACTGTACCACGACCTGTAATTGTGAATACATCTTCTACTGGCATAAGGAATGGAAGATTAGCTTTTCTTTCTGGTGTAGGAATATATGTGTCAACAGCATTCATAAGTTCCTTAATGCAGTCATAAGCTGGATTATTGAGATCATCCGGAGCCTCGAGAACTTTAAGAGCAGAACCCTTGATGATTGGTGTATCATCGCCAGGGAAATCATACTTATCAAGTGTTTCACGAATGTCCATTTCAACGAGTTCAAGAAGTTCTTCATCGTCAACCTGATCAGCCTTGTTCATAAATACTACGATATATGGAACGCCAACCTGATGGGCAAGAAGAAGATGTTCTTTTGTCTGAGCCATAGGGCCGTCTGAAGAAGCAACAACGAGGATAGCGCCGTCCATCTGAGCAGCACCTGTGATCATGTTCTTAACATAGTCAGCATGGCCTGGGCAGTCAACGTGAGCATAGTGACGAGCGTCTGTTTCATATTCAACGTGAGCTGTATTGATTGTGATACCACGTTCTCTTTCTTCTGGAGCCTTATCGATCATGTCGTATGCTTCATAATGAGCCTGGCCCTTAAGAGCGAGAGTTTTTGTGATAGCAGCTGTAAGTGTAGTCTTACCGTGGTCAACGTGACCAATTGTACCAATATTAACATGTGGTTTTGTACGTTCAAATTTTGCCTTTGCCATTGGAATATCCTCCTCAAAAATATGATTAATTTTATATTATAATATTCATTTTAACAGATATTAAATATAAATTCAAGTGTTTTTTAAAAAAATAATTGTTATACATTATCCAAAAGAATGACATATACGAAATTAATCGTTGTTTTTCCCTCTCTTGGTAATGATTTTTTCAGATATTGACTTAGGAACTTCGATATAGCTGTGAGGTTCCATTGAATACTGTCCACGTCCCTGTGTCTTTGAACGAAGGTCGTTTGAATAACCAAACATTTCAGAAAGTGGAACAAGTGCATTTATCTGCTGAGCACCAGGTCTAGCTTCCATACCAAGTATCTGTCCACGACGTGAATTAAGGTCACCGATTACATCTCCCATGTAATCTTCAGGAACAATTACGATTACCTTCATAATAGGTTCAAGAATCATAGGATTTGCTTTTCTCACAGCTTCTTTGAAAGCCATTGATCCGGCAATCTTAAATGCCATTTCAGAAGAGTCAACTTCATGATAAGATCCATCATAAAGTTCAACCTTAACGTCAACTACCTGATATCCAGCAAGTACGCCGGCCTGCATAGCACCCTTGATACCTGCATCAACAGCAGGAATGTATTCCTTAGGGATAGAACCGCCAACGATAGCATTTTTAAATTCATAGCCCTTGCCTGATTCATTAGGTGCAACTCTGATTTTAACATGACCGTACTGACCTTTACCACCAGACTGTCTTGCATATTTCATATCTACATCTGCATTAGACTTAATTGTTTCCTTATATGAAACCTGTGGAGCACCTACATTAGCTTCTACTTTGAATTCACGAAGAAGTCTGTCTACGATAATTTCAAGATGAAGTTCTCCCATACCAGCTATAATAGTCTGACCGGTTTCTTCATCTGTCCATGTTCTGAATGTAGGATCTTCTTCAGCAAGTTTTGAAAGTGCAAGGCCCATTTTTTCCTGTCCGGCTTTTGTCTTTGGTTCAATAGCCAGATTGATAACAGGCTCAGGGAATTCCATTGATTCAAGAATAACAGGATTCTTTTCATTACACAGTGTATCACCTGTAGTTGTGTTCTTAAGACCAACTGCAGCTGCGATATCTCCGGCATATACTGTCTCGATATCCTTTCTGTGATTTGAATGCATCTGAAGTATACGTCCGATTCTTTCCTTGTTGTCCTTAGTTGCATTTAATACTGTAGAACCAGCATCAACAGAACCAGAATATACACGGAAGAAACAGAGTTTACCAACAAACGGATCTGTTGCAATCTTAAATGCAAGAGCAGCAAAAGGTTCTTCATCAGATGAAGGACGTTCACATTCTTCACCGGTATCAGGATTTATACCTTTAATATGAGGAACGTCAACAGGTGATGGCATGTAGTCAATAACTGCATCCAATAACTTCTGAACACCCTTGTTTTTATATGAAGTACCGCATACTACAGGCACCATCTTATTTGCAAGAGTTGCCTTTCTTATGCATTTTTTAATTTCATCAATTGTGAGTTCTTCATCAGCAAAGTACTTTTCCATAAGCTCGTCATCCTGTTCAGCAACACATTCGAGCAATGATGCACGATATTCTGTTGCCTTGTCAGCAAGATCTGCAGGAATTTCTTCAACTCTGATATCTTTTCCAAGATCGTCATAGTATACATAAGCTTTCATTTCAACTAAGTCAATGATTCCCTTAAATATATCCTCTGAACCGATAGGAAGCTGAATCGGAACTGCATTACATTTTAATCTGTCGTGCATCATATTTACAACACGATAGAAGTCAGCACCCATAATGTCCATCTTATTTACATAAGCCATTCTAGGTACATTATATTTATCAGCCTGACGCCATACAGTTTCAGACTGTGGCTCAACACCGCCCTTTGCACAGAAAACTGTTACGGAACCGTCGAGTACTCTTAAAGAACGCTCAACCTCAACTGTAAAGTCAACGTGTCCAGGTGTATCGATGATATTGATTCTATGGCCAGACCAGTATGCTGTAGTAGCAGCTGAAGTAATTGTAATACCTCTTTCCTGCTCCTGCTCCATCCAGTCCATTGTAGCAGCACCTTCGTGAACCTCACCAATTTTGTGAGTTATACCTGTATAAAAAAGTATACGCTCAGTGGTAGTTGTTTTACCTGCATCAATGTGGGCCATTATACCAATGTTTCTTGTATGTTCGAGTGAACAATCTCTTGGCATAATTTTTCCTCCATTTTATAATAAGCTAAGCTTTTAAACGTTGAATTAATTATAAAATTACCAACGATAGTGAGCAAATGCCTTGTTAGCTTCAGCCATTTTGTGTGTGTCTTCACGCTTTTTGCAAGCTCCGCCACTGCCGTTAATCGCGTCCAAAATTTCTCCTGAAAGTCTTTCCTTCATTGTTTTTTCATTTCTGAGTCTTGAATATTTAGTGATCCATCTGAGACCTAATGTCTGACGTCTTTCAGGACGTACCTCCATAGGTACCTGATATGTGGCACCACCCATTCTGCGAGCCTTTACTTCTAATACAGGCATAATGTTTTCCATTGCTTTTTCAAAAGCCTCCAGTGCATTTTCACCTGTCTTTTCAGCGACGATATCAAATGCATCATAAACGATTTTCTGAGAAACACCCTTTTTACCATCAAGCATTATGTTGTTAATTAAGCGTGTAACAAGCTTTGAATTGTAAACTGGATCCTGTAAAACATCACGTTTTGCGATATTACCTCTTCTTGGCATTTCGCTTCCCTCCTTCATATAATATTAATGAATTCATAGGTACTCGTTTGACCATATGGTCACCCGTCAAGACCATGCAGAGGTATATAAATCTATATAATCTCCACATATAATCCTGTGGTAGCTGTATCCTATTTTAATGATGAGCTTTCAAGTGACAATTACTTAGCTGCTCCAGCCTTTGGTCTCTTAGCACCGTACTTAGAACGAGCCTGCATTCTCTTTGCAACGCCCTGAGCATCAAGAGTACCTCTGATAATGTGGTAACGTACACCAGGCAAGTCCTTAACACGTCCGCCTCTGATGAGTACAACGCTATGTTCCTGAAGATTATGTCCTATACCTGGAATGTAAGCTGTTACTTCATAACCATTTGTAAGTCTTACTCTGGCAATCTTTCTCATAGCTGAGTTAGGCTTTTTAGGTGTTGAAGTTCTTACTGCTGTACATACTCCACGCTTCTGAGGACAGCTCTGATCAATTGTGCTCTTCTTCTTGGCATTATAACCTTTCTGAAGTGCCGGAGCAGTTGATTTAACCTCCAAAACGTCTCTGCCTTTACGTACTAACTGGTTAAACGTTGGCATTATTTTTCCTCCTTCTTTATCAATTTTCTTAAATAGAATGAGTGTGCTACTTTTTAAAATTTTGCACACTAGTCTATTATATCACACAATTCGGGTTTGTCAATAGTTTTATTAAAAATAAAGCCGAATTCTGTTCCGCAGCCCACCCTACTTCTTACATTTATATCAATATTATGTCTTTTAGCTATTTTTTCAGCTATTGCAAGTCCTAATCCTGAACCGCTTCTGTTTTTGTCTGATACAGTTCTGTGAAATTTTAAAAATATACTGCCTAGTTCGCTTTCTTCTATTCCGCATCCGTTATCAGAAACACTGATCATTGGTCTACCGTAAAAAAATCCTGATTTTATTTCTACTTTTCCTCCGGGATCAGTAAATTTTATTGCATTGTCAATTACAACTATAAACATCTGACGGATACGCATATAATCTGCATTTATAAAGATATTTTGTCCATTGTTTTCGTATGTAAGATTTATTTTTTTATCAGTTGCTATTTTTCTCAGACTCCTGCACACATCATTAATAACATCATATACATTTACTGGTTCCATTACTATTTCAAAATCATCATTCTGAAGTCTTGAAAATTCAAGAAGATCATTGACAAGCCTCTGAAGATATATACTTTCACGAAGCATCTGCCTGTGATATTCGCTCACCTGCCCGGGTTCATATATCACACCGTCACAGAGTGCTTCAAGTGAACCGCGTAGTACCGCAACAGGTGTTCTGAGCTCGTGAGAAACACTTGATATAAAATCTCTGGAAATCTGTCTGTCTGCCTCGGATTTTTTTCTTAAGTCTGCAATCTGATTCTTTAAAATCTCAATATCATCAGCATTCTGATTCATTATCTTTTACCTCAAATTTATAGCCCATTCCCCATATAGTTTTTATATTCCATTTTTGATGGTCAAATCTATCAAGCTTAGCTCTCAGTCTTTTAATATGTGAATCCACTGTTCTGCAGTCACCGTAATAATCATATCCCCATAAACTGTTAAGAAGATTTTCCCTTGTAAATACCTTCTCCCTATTCTGTGCAAGCACCCATAATATTTCAAGTTCCTTTTTGGTGAGAATTGCCTTATTTCCGCCAACTGAGACCGAGAAATTTTCCATATCAATCTCAAGATTATATATTTTAAGCTTTTTCTTCTCTGCAGTATTGTTGTCAAAATATATTCTTCTTAGAACCGCTCTCATTCTGGCTATTATCTCACCAGGAGAACACGGCTTTACAACATAATCATCAGCACCTATCCCAAGGCCCATTATTTTCTCATAATCATCTCCCCTGCTTGTTATCATTATTATAGGAACGTTTGATTGTTTTCTTATTTCACGGCACACCTGGAAACCATCCATCCCGGGCATAATAACATCAAGCAGTATCATATCAAATTCTTCATTTTTAAATAATTCCACTGCCTTTTCTCCGTCAGGTGCATAAAATACATTATAGCCTTCTCTCTGAACATATTCCTTGATGACGGAAGCTATTTCCATATTGTCATCAGCAATCAGTACGTTGGGCATAGCATGACATCCTTTCAAAAATTCATATTTTATTGTATAAAGACACATTAATAACATATTAATATGTTATTATAAAAAACGTAATATAAATATTATAGATATTTTCTCCAGAACATTATCAGTATTATATACGGATGGTCATATATAATACTGAAATTATCTGAATGAACTATATTTATGACAAAAGAAAGGGGGATGTATACATCCGGTTTTTAATCAGCATCGTCATCCTGAATATATAAATAAAAACTCGCACCTTCTATTTTCATATAAGTAATGTACGGACGGAAAATCTTCTGTCCGTATTTTAATTTTTATCTTCAGTCTGTTCTGAATGCTTTATTTTATATCCATCACATGAAAACGTTATATTGCCGTTGTATGAAAAAAATATATCTGTTTTTTTATCATTTAGTATTTTCAGGGTCCTGTCTGATGCCGATTCCTTCTTTGAACATGTAATAACAGCATATTCCGGCTTGATATAATCAATAAAATCGCCTGTTGATTTTTCTGACTGTCCATGATGAGGCATCTTGACAAGGTCATATCCTGACTTTCTTTCCGGCAGCTGTGTCATCAGTTCGTCAAGTCTTATATTTTCCGCATCACCAGCAAACAGAAACATTTTTTTACCGTATTCCATAGTAATCACAAGTGAATAATTATTTGTACTTTCATATAAATTCTCAAGCGGAGGGTATACAGTAAAAATTGCATCATCAAGCTTAAACTGATATGTTTTCTTAATAATTTCAGGAGTATAATTTTTTTCTTCAAGTGCATCCCTGTAATTAAGATACTCCTGGTTGGTTTCAGTATAATCCGGCTGCAGAATATTCAAAACAGAAAATTTATTTATAACCGCCTTTGCACCGCCTACATGATCCTGATCAAAATGTGTAAGTATAAAATAATCAAGCTGTGTAAAGTCATTCTCCTGACAATACTGAAAAATATCCTTTCCTTCGCCCTGATTTGCAGCATCAATAAGGACTGCATGATCAGCAGTTTTAACAACTATAGCATCAGCCTTTCCGACTTTAAGGAATGTGACATTAAGCTCATCATAATTTTTTCGTCTCAGTGAACATCCGGAAAATATAGTTCCCATGAGTGCAGCAGAAATAATAACTGTAATAATTCTTTTCAATAAAGACATTTTTTATGTCACCTGCCTTTTATTCTTTATACTATATTTATTTATTATAAATTAAAAACCTTAAAATAATATTAAAAGAAACATGATTTGT
>CALMUA010000006.1 GCA_937872775.1 uncultured Ruminococcus sp. | reverse complement strand
TATATTTTATATCAATGTCGTGTTATGAGTTCACTTGAACTTATAACACGTTCGCATGCTCATGGATTTTGGAAATATCGAATGGAGATGAACAAGAAATGTCAGATTACACAAGAAGACTTCCGGTCTATTTACTGCTTGATACTTCAGGTTCAATGAACGGAGAGCCTATTGAAGCAGTTAGACAGGGAGTCAAGGCACTGCTTATGGAATTAAGGAGTGATCCACAGGCTCTTGAAACAGCGTATCTTTCAGTTATAACTTTTGACAGTATTGCCAGACAGGTTTGTCCGCTTACAGAAATTATGGACTTTAAGGAACCTGAACTCAATGCAAACGGAATAACATCATTAGGAGCTGCACTCAGACTTCTTGCCGAATGTATAGAGGCAGAAGTAAGAAAATCAGGTCCGGATCAGAAAGGTGACTGGAAACCACTGGTGTTTATTCTTACTGATGGTACTCCAACAGATGAATGGGAATCTGCAGTTGGAGAATTAAAATCACGTAAACCGGCAAATATAATAGCATGTGCTGCAGGTGCACAGGCTGATACAACAATATTAAAGAAAATAACTGATAATGTTCTTATGATGAATAGTTTATCTGCTGGTGACCTTGCTCAGTTCTTTGCATGGGTTTCAGGTTCAATAAAAATGTCATCAGGAAGTATTGACGCTATGCCGGGACAGGCAATAGAACTTCCGCCACCACCTCAGGGATTTGTAATAGTTCCATAATAAATTCTGACACGTTCAAAATAAAGAAGGTGACGTTATGAACGTAATTGATAGTTTGTTTTTAGCATTAAAGAATATAGGAATAACTGATGTACCTGTTGATATACTCAATATTTCTGGAAATCTGGAGCAGGCAGGTAAACTGCTTCAAAAAATAATAAGTGGCGAAATCAAAAATATTAGTAGCTTGACTGGTTATATCAAAGAAAATGTCCACACTGCAATACAGCCTGTTCAGGTTGAAGAAAATGAGAATAATTTTATAGATGTTGATGAATCAGAATTAAAAATGATAAGCATAGATGAAATGAAACAGCTATTTAAATCTGATAAAATTTCAATAGCAGAAACAACCGTTGATAATTCTGTGTATGAGACTCAGCCAGGTATTGATTTACATGATAATGAAGATAAATCTGAAACTTCTGATGAAATCGTAAATACAGATGATGACAATAAAGATAAAAATCAGGACATTATTAATAAAACAGCATCGCTATGGACATACAAACCGATTCCGGATAACGAACCGGAACCATATGACGAATATATAACAAAAAGAAATGTCACAAATAACATTGAAATAACAGGTGCAAGGGTAAGAGGGAAAAAACATAAGCACGACGGAACAAATTGTGATGACTGGTTCGAATTTGATACTGTAAAAGGATGGACCATTATTGCAGTTTCAGACGGTGCGGGTTCAAAAAAATTCTCAAGAATAGGTGCAATGGAATCGTGTAAAGCATCTATTGAATTTTTAAAAGAAAAACTGAACGAGGAAAATGTAAACGAAGATCTTATCAGTAAACTCAGTCTTCCGCTGACAGATTCATCATTTATGGACGGATGTGGATATTTTGCCATGCTTATACAGGAAGCAGTTACAAAGGCTTATGAAGCTGTCATAAATGCATTTCATGATAGAAAATCAAAATATGATTATCTGAAAATCATAGACAGAGATATGGAGTTCAAAGATTTTTCAGGAACATTACTGTTATGTATGATTTTACCCGTAAAAGTTAATAATGTAACTGAACACTTTGTTATTTCATGCCAGATAGGCGATGGAATGATTTGTTCAGTAAACCGTAATTCTCAATTTGAAAAGGCACTCAGACTGCTTGGTCAACCGGATAGCGGTGATTATTCAGGTGAAACTGATTTTCTTACGTCAGAGTCAGTCAGACGCAAAGAATCACTGATGAATAAAACAAAAATTATGCGCAGTGAAATTACAAATATTATGCTTATGACTGATGGTGTTGCAGACGATTATTTTCCTAGCTCACCTCAGATGCTGAGGCTTATTCTTGATCTTGAATTAAATGGAATCTTGAAAATATCTGAAAAAGAATTGCCTGAAAACAATAAAATTCTGGATAACATACCGGCTCCTGTGTGTTATCCGTGGGTAAATGATAATGAAAAAATGATTGCTGTACAATATGCAAACAGAATTGCTGACAGCACTGGATTTACACTTAAACAATTATGGGAAAACAAAGCTTTAATTAAAAAAGCGTCTGTAGAAAGCTTTAAAAATGATTTGCCTGAGTCAAAAGAACAAAGGTTATTAAGATGGCTTGACAATTATGTTGAGAGAGGTTCATTTGATGACAGAACGCTGCTTGTTCTGGAACTCGGAAATCAATGAGGATATAAAGAATGAGCAGAATTGCTAAAGCTATATTATTAAACGGAAATGAAATTGAATACGTTGTAACAGATAATCCTCCCAGAGGAGGAATGAAGCATACGTATTTTACTCCTGACAAATCATATGTTATTCAGTTCTTTAACAATCCGGATGATGCAAATGATCCTAAAATGCAGGAGCGAATCAAAGCTATTATAGGAAAATATAATCCGACTGTATCGGAGGAAGACGGCGGTGCAAAAGGTAATGATAAACAGACAGCAAATTACTTTGCTAAACGCTTTTGCTGGCCTGTTGCAGTTGTTGTCAGACCTTCATTCGGAATAGTATGTCCATCATATCCGGCTAATTACTTTTTTGATGAAACAGCATCCAAGATATTGAATTTAAAAGGAAAAGATAAAAAAAGCAATTGGTTTACAAACAAAAACAGAAAATATCTTAACTTATCTGAATTAGGAGATTTCAGGTCAATGCTTCAGATGTCAATATTGTTATCACGTTCATTAAGAAGAATGCATCAGGCAGGTCTTGCACATTCAGATTTGTCATTTAATAACGTTCTGATTGATCCTAAAACAGGGTCGTGTGTTATTATTGACATTGATTCTCTGGTTGTGCCTGGATTGTATCCTCCTGAGGTAATAGGTACAAGGGGTTATATAGCACCTGAAGTACTTCAGACATTAGGAATGGACAGGCAGGTGCGAAAATTTCCTAATGTTCTTACAGATCTGCATTCAATGGCAGTTCTGATATATGAATACATGTTTTTCAGGCATCCGCTTATCGGACCTAAAATATATTCTCAGAATGCTGAGCAGGATGATTTCCTGGGACTAGGACAATATGCTACATTTATTGAAAATCCTGAAGACAAATCTAATCGCCCTGAAGATCTTAAAATAACAATTAAAGATATGGGACCTTATATGGAGCAGCTTTTTTTAAGGACATTTGCAGAAGGCCTTCATGAACCTAATCTAAGACCAACAGCTATGGAATGGGAACGTGGTCTTATAAAAACATGGGACATGATTCACAGCTGCTCAAATCCAAATTGCGAAAAAAAATATTTTATATTATATGACGTTGATAACCCCGTTTGCCCGTTTTGTAATACAAGAATAAAGGATGAAAAAATACTTAAGCTCAGCTTTCTTACACAACGGAAAGGCTATGATGGACGATGGTTTAAAACGTCAGAACTTATTGCAGAAAATAATACGCCTCTTTGTAATTGGAATTTGTTCTCAAATGTATTCCCGGATGAAAAAGCAGGTGACAGAGAAGTAAAGGCGTATATAAGATATACAGATAAAAATTATTATCTTGTTAATATTTCACTTGATACAATGCTTTCACCTTCAGGAAGTATTGTACCAAAAGGTCATGCAGTTGCTCTGCATAACGGCATGATATTCAGACTCTTGCGCGATACAAACAGTCTGCTTGTAAAAGCAGAACTGTCTGATAATATTATTAATAATTAAAAACAAGGAGAAAATAATGGGAAATTCGAGTGAGAAAAAATTTGGCCTGTCTTCAAAGCAAGTTGAAGAATCGAAAGCTAAATACGGATCAAACAGGCTGAGTGAAGTTAAGGGTGAAACCTTCTGGGATAAGCTGAAGAGTAATCTCGGTGATCCGATGATAAAAATATTGTGTGTTGCATTATTCGTAAATGTACTTATATATTTGCTTGGTGCATTCAATGTTCTTAAGGATGTGGATGTTGAGTGGTATGAACCTGTAGGTATAGCAATAGCAATAGCACTCGCAACATTAGTATCTACATTTTCTGAGTTCAGAAATGAAAATGCATTTCAAAAGCTACAGGAAGAAGCTTCAAAAATAACATGTAAAATTTATCGTGATGGCTCAATAAGTGAAGTACCTATTGATGATATCGTAATAGGCGACTGCATACTTTTACAGTCAGGTGATAAAATACCTGCTGATGGTAAAATTGTTGACGGAGATATTAAGGTAGACCAGTCAGTATTAAATGGTGAATCAAAGGAAGCAAAGAAAATTGAAATGCCTGAAAATTATTCAGATGAAGGCGAAGCAATGGATTTTCTTAATCCTTATAAGGTGTTCAGAGGCGCAGTTGTATGTTCAGGTAATGCAGTTATGGAAGTTACTGTTGTCGGTGACAAATCTGTTTACGGACAGATTGCAAAGGAACTCCAGCAGGATGACGACAGAGAAAGTCCTCTGAAGGTTAAGCTTTCAAATCTTGCAGGTGGAATAAGCAAATTCGGATACATCGGTGGTATAGCAATTGCAGTAGCTTTTATGATAAGACAGATCATAGCAATGGATGGCGGAGCTGGTGAATATTTTACTCAGGGAATAGCTCCTGTACTTGCTGATTTACTCAATGCTGTTATCCTTGCAGTAATTATTATCGTTATGGCTGTTCCTGAGGGACTTCCGCTTATGATAGCACTTGTTTCTGCTATGAATATGGGTAAAATGCTTAAGGATAACGTACTTGTCAGAAAAATATCAGGTATTGAAACGGCAGGAAGCCTGAACATATTATTCAGTGATAAAACTGGAACTATTACAAAAGGTAAACTTGAAGTTGTAACATTTATAGATGGAAATATAACAGAATACAGTAAAGCAACCGATGTTAAGGGTGGACTTTCAAAAATAATGTCAACTGCAATTCATCACAATACAACATCAATTGTATCACATGAAGGAGATAAGTTAAAAGTTGTAGGTGGAAACGCAACAGAAAAAGCCGTGCTTGGTTTTGCAGCTGATGTGTTACCTGAAAATGTAAGAGTTGAAAAAGTAGCATCTATACCATTTAACAGTACAAATAAATATTCTGCTACTCAGGTAAAGGGTGATTATAATTATACTTTAATTAAAGGTGCACCTGAAAAAATACTTTCAAGATGCAAATATTATTTTGATGAGCAGGGTAATAAGCAGGAGTTTATAAATTCAAAAACTCTTGACGATAAGATAAATGAACTTGCTAACAGAGCAATAAGAGTTCTTGCACTTGCCGTTGCAGATGAATCACTTGGAGAGGATTCACTTCCTGACGGTGGTGACTGGACATTAATTGGTGTACTTGGTATACGTGACGAAGTCCGTCCTGAATCTGTAACAGCTATTCATGAAGTACATCAGGCTGGTGTACAGGTAGTAATGATTACGGGTGACCGTAAAGATACAGCTGTTGCAATCGCAAAGGAAGCTAATCTTCTGACTGCTGATACCGATATTGTTCTTACATCTGATGAACTTCAGAAAATGTCTGATGAGGAACTCAAGAAAATTATTCCTAACATTCGTGTTATAGCACGTGCATTGCCTACAGATAAGAGCCGACTTGTAAGATTGGCACAGGAGCTTGAGCTTGTTGTAGGTATGACAGGTGATGGCGTTAACGATTCACCGGCATTAAAGAAAGCAGATGTTGGTTTTGCTATGGGCGGTGGTACTGAGGTTGCCAAGGAAGCAAGTGATATTGTTATTCTTGATGATAACTTTAATTCTATTGATAAGGCAATACTTTATGGTCGTACAATATTCAACAGCATCAGAAAATTTATTGTATTCCAGCTCACGATAAATGTAGCTGCTGTATTGATATCATTCATTTCACCTTTGATAGGAATCAATGAACCTCTGACAGTTATTCAGATTTTATGGGTAAACCTTGTAATGGATACACTTGCTGCTCTGGCATTCGGCGGAGAACCGGCATTAAAGCGTTATATGAAGGAAAAACCTAAAAAACGTTCAGAAAGTATCGTAAGCAAATATATGTGGAGCAGTATTTTTACAGGCAGTGTATGGGTTGTACTTCTGAGTATCGCACTACTCATATTTGTTCCTCTTCAGAAAATATTTGTTGAAGGATTAGAAGTTGAAGGATTAGAAATAGATAAGCTGTTTAATGCTGCACCATTGGGAAAATCCGATTACCTTGAACTCGGAACAGCATATTTTACATTCTTTATTTTTGCAGCAGTATTCAATGCATTCAATGCAAGAACAGATAAAGTACATTTATTTGAAAATATTAAAGGAAACAAAGGCTTCCTTAAAATATTAGCTCTTATTGCAATAGTTCAGATCGTTATGACATATATCGGAGGAGCTATTCTTCGCTGCCATGGTCTTGATGTGGGTGAGTGGCTTGTAATACTGGCTATGTCAATCTCAATTATACCGGTTGATCTTATCAGAAAATCAATAATAAAAAACAATTAAAGAGGTGTGAAAAATGGCTGTTAATTTACAAAAAGGTCAGAAAATTGACTTAACAAAAGGAAATGCTGGTTTAAAAAAAGTAGTAGTAGGTCTTGGATGGGATGAAGCCACTAAAAAAGGTGGATTTTTCAGCAGAACACAGGATATAGACTGCGATGCTGTTGCATTGATTTTAACTGATGATAAGCTTGCAGATAAAGGTGACGTTGTTTTTTATAATAATTTAAGACACAAAAGTGGCTGTGTTATTCATCAGGGAGATAATCTTACAGGTGGAGGAGACGGCGATGATGAACAGATCATTGTATTGTTAAGTGATCTTCCTCAACAGTATACCAAAGTTGTATTTGCAGTTACTATGTATCAGGCATATGACAGGAAACAGCATTTTGGTATGATTAAAAATGCATTTATCAGAATTGTAAATGCAGATAATAATCAGGAATTATGCCGTTTCAGTCTCACAGATAATTATGACCAGAAAACTTCTATGATTTTTGGTGAGCTGTACAGAAGAAACGGTGAATGGAAGTTTAATAGTGTTGGTGATGGTACAGGCGATGATGGTGTATCACAGCTTATTAAGAGATTCATATAAACAATTTTAATTTTTTCTAATTTCACAATTTTGAGGGAGGTATTATTATGGCAGTAAATTTATCAAAAGGACAGAGAGTAAGTCTTGACAAAGGAATAGTTAAAGCATTGGTCGGATTAGGTTGGGATACAAATCAATATGACGGAGGATTTGATTTTGACCTTGATGCTGCAGCTTTCCTTCTCGGAGAAAACGGAAAAGTAACATCTGACGAAGATTTTATATTCTATAATAATCTTGTAAGTCAGGGAGAAGCTGTTGTTCATACAGGTGATAATCTGACGGGTGCAGGTGATGGTGATGATGAGGTAATAATCATTGACTTTACAAAGATTCCGAGTAATATTTCTAAAATTGCAATAACTGTTACTATTCATGATGCAGCTAACAGAAAACAGAATTTCGGACAGGTATCTAATGCATATGTTCATGTAGCAAAAATGGCGACTGATACTGATACAAAAGGTGAAGAAGTATTAAGATTTGATTTGGTAGAAGATTTTTCAATTGAAACTGCTATCGTTGTATGCGAAATATACAAAAGCGGTAGCGACTGGAAGTTCAATGCTGTTGCTGCTGGCTATCAGGGTGGGCTTGAAGCACTCTGCAGAAGCTTTGGCGTAAATGTATAATTATACTTAGTATGGTAAAATCATAAATAAAAGAGACTGTATCGTAAACTTTATGTAAAGTTTGGATACGGTCTCTTTTAAGTTAATCTCATTTTTTGAAAAATTAAAAAAATCCTTTTATAATATCATATGAGGTAAGTACTATGTAACCCACACACACTATTCCTCCTGCATGAAAAAGAAGCATATTTACCAGACCATCTGAATAACAGATGTTAAATCCTATGCGAGGCTTTTTTAATGGATAAAAAAGCTGTATTCTCTTTTTATTAAGCATATCTATAATAATATGTGAAGCCATTGAGACTGCCATGTATTTAGCAGATATGGCCCATATTACTGAAGATGAAGCAATGATAAGGGAAAGTCCGAGAATTGAATGCATGAATGATCTGTGTGGCTGATGCTCGCCAAATATGCAAATAAAAATAAACACAAAAAATCCCAGAATAAGCCTCATAATGTTTTCATTACTTTGAAATCTGGAAATAATATTTGTATGTAATATCGAATCACACAGCAGTGTTACAGCAATTGCTGCAACAGTAACAGCAATAATTTTCTTTAATCCTTTTTTACTTTCTGATGTTGTTACGTCAATATCACTTATTACTGAACCAATAGCTGATACTCCAAGGCACGTAATCATGTCTTTTGCGTTTGAAGGGTGAGATCGGAAGGAGCGTCGTGTAGG
>CALMUA010000005.1 GCA_937872775.1 uncultured Ruminococcus sp. | reverse complement strand
CTTTATAAGTACCCCTTATCTGGAGTATTTTATACACTGTTTTTTGATATTTCCCATTTTATAATAATTAAGTTATGTTTATTCACATATTTTTTCATAGCCAGTACTATTAAATTTTTATTCATTTTGTCGATATATATTTATATAAGTCAAATAATAATTCAGACAAATTCGTTATGGAGTTGTTGTAATGAAGAAAATATTGCATATAGCCGCACACATGGGCGGTGGAGCAGGCAAAGCAATAAGCGGAATATTAAAAAATCTCAGCCAGTTTGAAAACACATTATTACTTCTCGAACCGCCGGTTTCATCACGGTATGTAGACATCTGTAATGAAAATAACATCAATACAATAATAACATCAGATCCGTTACAGATTTCAAAAATAGCGATGGATGCTGATATAATTGTTTTAAACTGGTGGTGCCATCCCCTGTTTGTAAATGTCTTTAAATCCATAAGCAGTATTAATGCCAGAATTGTATTATGGTCACATATTAACGGTCTTAACTATCCATATCTTCCATATGATTTTCTTGATATGTTTAATCTGTCTATGTTTACTTCTCCATGTACTTACGAAAATACACTATGGAGTGAGACGCAGAGAAAGATAATTGAAAAAAAATCATTTGTTGTATATGGAACAGGTGACTTTCATCCTGAAAAATCTCTGTATAAAAAAGATTATTCCATTAACGGTATATATAAAATAGGATATTCAGGTACGCTGAATTTCAGCAAGTTAAGCAGTGATTTCCCTCAGATATGTTATCAGGTACATGAAAATATAAAAAATACTGAATTTGATTTATACGGTCACTGTCATGATGATGTAAAAAGCAGATTCGATAATTCATATGTAAAATTCAATGGATTTGTTAATAATATTGAAGATTCATTGACTGACATGGATATATTCTGTTATCCGCTTACAAAAAATAATTTTGCTACTACAGAAAATGCACTTCTTGAAGCTATGGCTGCCGGCCTCCCTGTTGTGGTTATGAACAATCCTCCTGAACGAAATATTATTACTCATAATAAAACAGGACTCATTGCCGAAAACCCACAACAAGTATCAGAATATGTTGGTAAGCTTTATTATAATACAGATTTAAGAAAACAGCTTGGAGAAAATGCAAGACAGCATGTTATAGAAAAATACTCAGCTGATGAAAATGTGAACAGATTTATAAGCTGTATAAACAGTTGTATACAAAGTGATAAGAAACAATATAACTTTGATAATATTACAGGAGATTCCCCATGGGACTTTTTCTTATACTTTTGCAGACCTGATATATCAGTAATTAAAAATATTCTTTCAGGGAATCTTACAGATGTTCTCCCGGATATATATTATGAAAGCAGTAAAAGTTCACCATTTCATTTTCTCAGATATTTTCCGGATGATAAGCATTTTAACAAATTAATAAAATTTATTTTAAAACAACAGGAGGTTATCCATGAAAGCTAAAGAAGGCCATAGATATTACGATGAACGCACTCGTCTTGAAACTGTAATACCATTAAGTACACCATATATTTTATATGTAGATCCGGCAAGCATCTGCAATCTTCAGTGCAAATTCTGCCCATGCGGAACTGCTCACAAGGAGTTGTGGACAACAGAAAAAAGTAAAAGTATCGGCATAATGGATTTTGATCTGTATAAAAAAATAATTGATGACTGTATGGCGTTCCCGGGGAAAATCAAGGTACTTCGTCTCTACAAAGAAGGTGAACCGCTGATAAATCCTCACTTTGCAGATATGATAGCATACGCTCACGCTACGAATAAATTTATCGGCATTGACACAACTACAAACGGAACACTTTTAAATCCTGAACTAAACAGAAACATAGTTAATGCGGGTCTGACAAGAATCCACATATCAGTAGAAGGGCTTGACGGAAAGGCATATAAGGAAATCTGCGGAAAAGAAATAGATTTTGAGAATTTTGTCGCAAACATAAAAGATCTTTATGATCACAAAGGAAACTGCCATATATTTATTAAAACCCTGACTGCCGAAACCGATGAACAGATCAATCTTGAAAAGAAAAAAAGATTTTATGATATATTTGGTGATATATGTGATGAGATCTCATTTGAACATGTATCACCTTGCTGGCCGGGATTTGATAAAGAGATGTACTCTGACACTGGTATATACGGAAACAAAATACAGGAATGTACTGTATGCCCGAGAATATTCTATATTCTTACCATTAATTCAGATGGTGCTGCCACACAGTGTATTGTTGACTGGAACAGAAAAATGCTCATAGGAGATGTTCATAACCAGACTGTACCGGAACTATGGAAAGCCATGAGAGCATGCCAGTTAGAACATTTAAAGGGCAACAGAAGAAAAATGATCGGCTGCGATGAATGTCTTGAAATTGAAACAGCTGCTGTTGATAATATTGATGACTACAGACTCGAACTTCTTGATAAGATTGAGCAGAACCAATGAGGGGATCTGAATGAAAGTACTTTTTATTGGAGGCAACGGAAATATAAGCTGGCACTGCGTTGATAAATTAATAAAGGAAGGCCATGACGTATGGGAACTTAACAGATCTGCGACCCGTACTACCAGACGGGCAGTACAGCCTCAGGTACATCAGATAATATGCGATATACGTGATACCCAAAGCGCCAGAACAAAACTGAAAAATATTCATTTCGATGTTGTTTGTGACTTTATCTGTTATAATGAAAACCATGCGCAGAAAGCTATAGAACTGTTTTTTAAAATAACAGATCAATATATTTTTATCAGTAGTGAAGCTGTATATAAGCGGTCACCTGAAATTAAGATATTTAATGAAAAGTCAGAAAAATATGCTCCCTCTGAAATAAGCGGATATGCTCAGGGCAAAGTAATGGCTGAAAATTTATTTATTGGGGCTTATCAGAACAATTATTTTCCTGTTACAATCGTAAGGCCGGGATACACATATGATACAATTATGCCTGTCTCATTAGGTCATAACTGTTTTACAGCTGTTAAAAAGGTACTGGCAGGTTATCCGATGCTTGTGTATGGTGATGGAGAAAATCTGTGCTCACCTATGCATTCAAGTGATTTTGCACGTGCTTTTACATCATTAGTCGGAAATAATGATTCAATAGGTCATTCATTTAATATTACCAGTGATAAAACAATCAAATCAAACGAAATGGCCACAATTGTTATGGATGAGCTGAATATAAAAAATAAAGAGATTATCCATATCTCATATGAAGATCTTATAAAACTTAATATTATAAAAGATATTGAAATCACAAAACAGCATATCAGTAATTATGTTTTTGATAACTCTGAAATAAAAAGATTTGCTGCCCAGTGGGAACCGAAGATTGATTTCAGGACCGGCATAAGAAAAACAATAGCATGGCTGATGGAAGACAGCCGCAGACAGCGAATTGATGCTAATTTTGATAAAGAACTGGATTTGCTGTATAAATTATATTGGAGGCATTAATATATGGAAAAATGTCCTGTATGTAAAAGCAAAGACCATACTTCTATAATGAACCTTTGTTCAAATATGAAAATATTAGGTCCTGATTTTCCTGAAACACACACAGATATTGTTTTCTGTAATAAATGCGGAATATCATACTTATATTCAGAGTCCACACAAGAGGATTATATCAGATACTATACTGATATCTCCAGACCGGTTCAGTATAAGGAGATGTTCGGAAAAGAAAATTCAGATCACTACTTCAGTGATATTCTGAAAAAAATCGTCCCGCTCATTAACAAAGACTCAGAAATTCTTGATTTTGGCAGTGGATTCAGTGAGTTAGGCGAATATATAAAATCAAATGAATACATTAATATCACCGCTCTTGACCCAAAAGAAGAATGTATTGAGTTCTGCAAAACTAAAGGATTAAAAACTTTAAAATGCAGTAGTACTGATATAGCAGATCACGTATCAGGAAAATATGATTTAATAATTATGAATCATATACTTGAACATATATGCGACCTGAATAAGACGCTTTCAGACGCAAAAAAAGTTCTGAATGATAAAGGATACATCTATATTGAGAATCCCGACATCAAAGGATATGTAAGAAACAAAGACAAAAATCCTCCATATTCTTTTTTAACATTTGAACATGTATTGCATACCAGCATGGAAGACCTTGAAAATCTGGCTGCATGTACAGGATTTATAATTGAGGATTGTGGTGAATACTTTAAAGAGGTAAGTAATTACCCTTCTGTCTGGGCTATACTTAAACCCCAGAATAATATTGATTCTTCCCGTATAAAATATAGCCGCAATCATCTTTTTATTCAGGAATACATTTCACAATGTAAAAAAGCAATGTATAAAGTACTTGAACCTCTTATAAAATCACAGACAAAACTTATTTTGTGGGGAATAGGAGCTTCAACGGCAATACTTCTTAATGATTTCTCAAAATGTAACGTAATTCAGTTAATAGATAATAATCCTATGCGTCAAGACATCCGGTACACTATTAACCAAAAGGATTATGTAATCCAGGCACCATCAGAAATATCAGACTCTGATGCATCAATTTTTATAATGTCAGGTCCGTATAAAGATTCTATAACCAAGCAGATACGTAAAATGGGCTTTTCAAATACGCTTCTGACTTTTTAACATTAGGAGAATGAGATGAATGTTTTTAACCCGTTAGATCAGGATATAATCGAAAAATTCTGTGATAATTTTGCTGATTTAAAACAAAAATCTGTTGTATTGTATGGAGTGGGAGAAAAGACAAAACTAATATTAAAAAACTGCAAAGATTTCAATTTTGTCGGAGTAATGGACAAACAGAGTGAAGGTACACTTTTCGGACTTCCTGTTCTCGATGAACAGCAGGCAATAGAAAAAGCTGACTGTATCATATTGATCTGCGCAATTTCTAATATAGAAATAATCTATAAACGCATTCAGAACTGGACATCTGATAACAATATTCCCGTTTATCATCTTAACGGAACAGAGTTAAAGCGTGCTGACAGTCACCAAAAGCCATTTCATCTGATGTGTAATATAGATAAATATAAACAAGAAATACAATTACACGATATAATATCTTTTGACATGTTTGATACTCTGATAATGAGATACACTTTATATTCATGTGATATAGCCCAGATAATTGAGGAGAAACTTAAAATATTATATCCTGATGTGGATTTTTCACATTTTGCACAACACAGAAAACAAGCTGAACAGAATTCATATAAAAATAGACAGTGGTCATACACATTAACACATATATATGAAGAGTATACTGAACTTGAAAGTCTTGATTCATCCTGGGTCAGCATTTTAGAAAAATTAGAATTTCAAACAGAACTCGAGAATATTCTGCCACGGAATGATGTTGTAGAACTACTTGATTACGCAAAAAATAAAGGTAAAAAAATTATCCTGACTTCAGATATGTATCTTTCAACAGAACAGATTACTCTGATGCTCAGGAAAACAGATATTGATCCTTTGTTGTTTGATGATATATATATATCCAATGAATACTCTATATCTAAAGAATCAAAAGGGCTTTGGAAACTTATTTCAAATAAGTATTGTGATAAAAAAATACTTCATTTCGGCGACAATGAAGTATCCGACGGCAAATACGCAATTGAAAACAAAATTGATTATCTGCCTGTTTACAACAGTTTAAAGCTTGCAACATCGTTATTTGATAATAAGTGGATGAAATATGAATACAGCCTTTCCTGCAGATATGTAATGGGAATATTTGTTTCACATATATTAAATTCCCCGTTTAAACTAGATGAATCATGCAATATAAAAATCACCTCTCTTGAAGAGATAGGATATAATTTTTTCGGACCTGTAGTCAAATATTTTATGGATGATCTTTATCATCAGGCAAGATATAAAAACCAAAAGATCATATTCCAGGCAAGAGATTGCTGGATATTAAAACAGCTGGCTGATAAATATTATACTGAATATAACGTTGAGAGTACATATCTCCTTACTTCACGAAGAGCAATCGCACTTGCAAGTATAAAAAGCAACAATGATATTGAGCAGGTATGCAATGTTTTCATGCTCAATACAGAACATACATTAAAAAGATTTCTTAAAGTAATTTTCAATATTACAATTGATGACGATGATATACACAGCAATATATATATCAAAAATGAAGACAAGGCAGTTCTGACATCACATATTATAAAAAAATATTCAGAAAAGATACTTTCTGAAGCAAAAAGACAAAACAAATGCTTTTTTGATTATATAAACAAGTTAAAAATAGATATAAACGAACCGTTGGCCATTATAAATTTTGTAGGCAGTGGGACAACTCAGTTGTTCTTTCAGAAAACCGGATTCACCAAATTAAGTGAATATTATTATTTTGCTACGAATATTCCAAGAGTTGATAGTCAGAAATTAAACAGTATAATTTCTGTCTTCGGTGAAAGTTCGAATTTCACCGGATCAAACAATAATATCGCTGAAAGAACTATTTTCGGAGAATTTGTGTTCACTTCACCACAAAGTCAGTTCATGGGGTTTGGTGTCAATGGTGAGAGTATATTTGCAGATACTGGAATCAACAACGAATATGATTATGTAAAGGAAATACATAATGGCATTGAGAAATATATCAGAGACTTTAAAAATCTTTATATCTGCTCTTCCAAAGATGTATCTGTATTAATAAACATTATATATGGTTACCTCTTTGATAATAATATATTCTCGGTTCCGGAAACTATCAGACACACCTTCAGATTATATGACACTGTCAAATCTGACAATATATTAAGTATATGGAATTAAAAAAATGATGGGAGAAATAATTAGATGGATTCTACAAATTTAAATCTGATTAAAGACTTCTGCACAGATTTCTTTTCAGAAAAAAGAAGTGCAGTATTATGGGGATATGGTAAGCTTTGCAGAGAAATTCTGAATAATTTCAAAACTGATTTTCCGGATCTGCATATTGAAGCAATAATTGACAATAATTCAGATAATAAAAAAATTGTGTCCGGTATCCCTGTAGTTAATCCTTCACAGATAGATCTGACTAATAAAAAAATACTTATTACAACCTCATCATATTACGATGAAATCAAAGCAGATCTTGAAAAACAAGGCATGAAAGAAAATGTCGATTTCTGTGATATCAGGACATTTATTTCAGGTGCATCATGGTTTAAAAATCAGAAAGTTGTCCTGACCAAGTTGATAATTTCCATTACCACTGCATGTACATTGAACTGTAAACACTGCAGTATGTATATGCCATTTCATAAGAAAAACACTATTATGTATTCATTTGAAGAAGTGAAGCAACAGATCGATCTGTTATTTAAGTATGTAGACAATGTTATGGAACTGGTTGTTATCGGAGGAGAACCATTTTTAAATAAAGATCTCTCAAGAATAATAGAATATATGCAGGTCAATTATTCAGATCATTTTAATACATTGAATATAATAACAAACGGGACTATAATTCCTGATAAGCAATTGATTGAAACTCTTAAATATCAGAATGTTCTGGTAAACATAAGTAACTACTGTGTTAATGAAGGATATATTAACAAATTTAATCAGGTAAAATCCTTACTTGAGGAACACCAGATCAGGATCTCTGTTAACAACGAGCTTGAGTGGAAGGACTTCTCTTTTCCATATGAAGGACTGCATCTGTCTGACGAGGACGCTTACATAAATATGAATAAATGTGATCCGTATTGTCGTGGCTTCAATGATTCAAAATTTTATTTCTGCCACTTTGTATGGAGTGCTGATAAAGCAGGTATTTTTAAAGAAGATGCCTATGATTACGTTGATTTCAGTTCACTTAGCATAGATGAAAAAGAAAAAATAGTTTTAATGAACCTTTGTTATTTTAACAGCGGATATAACTCCCTGTGCCGTGAATGCGGAGGATTCAGTAATTTAAATCAAAAGATCATAAAAGCAGGCCAGCAATCATTATAATAAAAGCACCAGTTTTTTAAATATGCAGATATTCTTTTTTTAATTCTCATGAATTTTAAAAATGAATAAAAATCACACATAGGAGAATTATTAAAATGACACCTATTAATTTAGATATAATCAAAACGTTCCGTAATAATTTTTCTAATTTAAACAGTAAACCGGTTGTACTGTACGGATGCAGTGAAAGAACACAAGTAATAATTGAAAATTGCAGTGATTTTAATTTTATCGGATTAATGGATAAACAGAATAAAGGCACTTGTTACGGGCTGCCTATTTTAGATGAACAAGAAGTAACCCAAAAAGCTTATTGCATTATTATAATCTGCACTACATTTAATGTAAATATTATTTATAACCGGATCCAGGACTGGACACTTAAAAGTAATATTCCGGTTTATCATCTTAACGGAACACTGATGGAACCTAAAAAGCAGAATACCGAATCTTTAAAGATGATATGCAATATTGATGAGTATAAAAAAAGTATTAAGTCAAATGATATAATTTTATTTGAGTTATTTAACACGCTTATTATGAGAAA
>CALMUA010000004.1 GCA_937872775.1 uncultured Ruminococcus sp. | reverse complement strand
ATAGAAAAAAATAAGTGATATAATGAAAACACCAAATACAGTATTTTGTGTTATTATATTAATATATATGTCACATGATGGAGGTAAAATGATGAAAAACGAGAAAAACACAACCGCATTAATTGCAGAAGAAAGTCCAGGTGTTCCAACAGGGAAGAAAAAAAAACTTACCGGAACACAAAAGATTCTGATAATAGGATTCGGACTTATTATCGTTACAGGGATAGTACTTGCAATTATATTACTTAACAGACCTGATAAAACTCCGGTCGGCCCTAATGACGGCAAGAATTTCGTGATCGATGAAAACAATCTCCAGGAAATCGTTAACCTTATGGAGGACAAAGTATCAGAGGGAATGTTTGAATGCAATATGAATACAGTGTGGACATTCAAAGACAGCAATTCAGTTTCAAGTGATGCATATGTAGCAAATGCGCACACTAATGCAAAACCTGTATACTTTGATCTTATAATTGATGGTATAGATGAAGTGGCATTTACTTCAACACTTATTCCTGTAGGCAATCAGTTTATGTCAATAAAGCTTGACAAGCTTACAAAAAAATTAAATCCTGGTACATATCCGGCAACATGTCAGTATCACCTGATGGACAAGCAGGAAGACGGAACATACAAAGAATATAGTACAGCAGCATTTTCTGTCAATATTATTATTCAAAGCTGATATTTTTTACATTAATAATCTTATACTAAAGTATAAGTCTATTATAAATCAAAATTTTTTACTTAATTGTAAACAAGGAGGGTATTTATTATGAAAAAAAGGATTTTTTCTATCGTACTTGCAGGGATATTAACAGGATCAATATCAGCTATGGGTGTTTCAGCTGAATTTGACGGAAGTCTTGGTACATTCGGAACGGAACAGACAATTACAGAAGATAACACTGTTGCAAATCCGGTTATAAAAGTAGTTGTACCTACTTCTTTTGACTTTGCAGTTGATGCATTTGAACAGAAAGATAGTGGTTCACAGATTTACTCATCAGAAAACTATATTATCAATAAGAGTAATGTAGCCATAAAAGCTGATATAGCTATGAGTGTTAAATCAAAAGGTTCTGGTGATGATGCCATTGCATTCTCAGAAACAAAAGAAGGTGTAGCTACAGCTGTTGCATCAAATGCTGACGCAAAATCAATGTGGCTGGCTGCAATTGCTGCAACTGGAATACAAGAAGCAAAAACTGAAACTGCAAATGTAGCAGATCAGATAGGACTATATATGTATTTTAAGTTGACTACAAAGGAAGCTATAAGTAATAACTGGTTCAAGGCATTTGATACCAGCAAGCCTATTGATACAACTTTAGGCGAAATAGTATATAGTTCATTGCCTTCAATTGATCCACTGCAAGAAACACCTACTGCAAAAACAGGTATTGGTAGTATAGCTGGTGCTAAAAATGTTTACGGTTACAATAGTGCTAGTGATAAGCTTACTGCTGCTGCAGCTGCTACTGATATAAAATATTATTCAGGTGTTGATAAGGTAGCTGCAGGCACTGCTGTAGATGCAGGAACATTAACATCAGCAGCTGGAGTTAATGGTTTCCTTGAAATTACTACTGCTGCAGTTTATACGTATGCACAGAAGACAGCTGATGGTACATACGCTGCTGCTGCTGAACTAACAGGGGCCAATGCAGCTGATTATACTGCTTTTTACAGTACACAGCCAACATTAGAAGGCATTACTGGTGTTGAAGAAACTACATTTGACAACACTATATCTGCTAAAGGTATCTATGATTTAACATTTGATGATACTGAAAAGAATGTATTTACCTTACCTGATGCAACAACAGATGGTACTGCTAATACAACAATGTCATTTGCTTTAGGTAAAGCAAATGCACTTAATGTCAATATAACACCTGATTTAAGTAAATCTATACCAACAACAGTAAATAGTGATGCAAACACAAAAGTGGGCGCAGTTACATTAACAGCATCAGATACTAACAACAAAGATCAAGGTATTGCAGCCTTCAGATTTATTGGTAATGTAAATGATAGTATTGTATGGGATACTAATATGGCAGAAATTACAGTTAAATATAAACTGTCCGGTTTGTCAGATGATACTTATGGTAAAGCTTTAACAAAAGCTGATCCAGCTGATGCAGCAAAATTCACATTAAATACTAACGCTCATCAGTTAATTAACGGAGCAGCAGCAGAAGTAGTAGCAAAGGATCCTGAAATTACAACTACAACAAAACCTGCAAGCAATGCATCAGCAGTATTCAAGATCGCAAATCTTGGAACACTTACTGTTGATAAGACAAAAACAAGTGTAACCAAGGGTACAATGACACCTACAGTTGCTGGTCAATACATGACTATATCAAGTCCTGATGAAAATGGTGATGTAACTATTACAGTTTTATCAGGTGCAAACAGCTACTATAGCAATGCATACAAACTAAAAGTAGTACTTTCAGATAATTCTACAATCGAAATTGATGTAACTGGAGCAGATGCAGGAACAAGTACATATACTGCAGCTCCTTGATAAGGTCACTGTTCTAATTTAAAATAAAAGTGAACATCAGGTTTTGAATCTAAAACCTGATGTTCACTTTTTATATTCATTTATCTAAATAACTAAGCCCGCAGATAATATAGTGTTTTATTGGTTCTCTGTATCTTTATGGTGGATATTGTGTCCTTATCAATTTAAATTATTTTATCTGTCTTATAGCTGGCTTCTCCATATTTTTATAATAAAAACATGCTTTATACCATTGCATATTCTTTTTCACTGTCTGTTCTATATTCCATTGAGTTTTCCATTCTGACTTCTTTAAATTCTTCTATCTGCCTTATAGTGACTTTTTCCATATCATCATGATCAAAATATGCTTTATACCATTGAACGGTCTTTTTCATTGTCTGATCTATATCCCATTCCGGTTTCCAGCCTAATTTCTGCTTTATTTTTGAACAGTCAAGCTTAAGGAACCCCGCTTCATGAGGGGCATGTACATCTGATTTATCAATCCATTCTGTGCCACTCCATAAATTGCAGAATGTATCTGCAATTTTACCTGTTGTTACGCAGTTAGTATAATCAGGTCCTATATTGTAACTGTCTGCAAATGACGTATCCACGTATTGCTTCTCCGCTATAAGCAAATATGCAAACAGAGGTTCAAGAACATGCTGATACGGTCTTACTGAATATGGATTTCTTATCTGTATCTGTTCACCACTGACAGCAGACCTTACACAATCAGGAATTATTCTGTCTTTTGCAAAATCTCCTCCACCTATCACATTTCCAGCTCTGACAGTAGATATTGCAATATCTTTAAAGAAAGAACGTATATAGCTGTGAGTAACAAGCTCCGAACATGATTTACTGTTGGAATACGGATCAAAGCCGTCAAGTCTGTCAGTTTCACGGTATCCCCAGCACCATTCCATATTGTCATACACCTTGTCAGTGGTGATGTTTACCATTGATCTTACTGAAGGCAGCTGTCTCATGCATTCAAGAACATTGACCGTTCCCATAACATTAGTCTGATATGTATATCTTGGATTTACATATGACTCCCTTACAAGCGGCTGCGCAGCAAGATGAAATACTATTTCAGGTTTTACATCGCTGAATACACCGAACAATCTGTCAAAATCACTGATATCACCTTTATATGATGTAATTCTTTCCTTTGTATTTATTATATCAAATATTGACGGATCAGTAGGAGGCTCCAGAGCATAACCGTATACATCAGCTCCATGAATATTAAGAAGCTCGCATAGCCATGTGCCTTTGAATCCTGTATGTCCTGTTACAAGTACTTTTTTATTCTTCCAGAATGACATTCCTTCAGTTACTATCATTTTACTCCCACACTTTCCATGGTGCATTTCCACTCTCCCAGAGTCTCTCCAGATACTGCTTGTCTCTCAGAGTATCCATACACTGCCAGAATCCATGATGCTTATATGCATTGAGTTTCATATCATTTGCTATACTTTCGAGAGGTTCTCTTTCAAAAACAAGTGAATCATCATCCCTGAGGTAATTGAACACCTCAGGTTCTGCTACCATAAATCCACCATTTATCCATCCGCCGTCTTCCTTGACCTTTTCTGCAAATTTTGTGACAACATCGTCATTGTTCATTTCGAGAACACCGAATTTTCCGCCAGGCTGAACTGCAGTCATGGTAACTATCGCCTTTGACTTATCATGTGTCTCAACCAGTGATTTCAGATCAACATTTGATACCCCGTCACCATATGTCAGCATAAACCGCTCATTACCAACATATTTCTGTATTCTTTTTATTCTGGCACCTGTCTGGGCATGAACACCTGTATCAACCAATGTTACTCTCCATGGTTCTGCAACATTATTATGCAGAATCATTTCATTATTGTTCGAAAAATCAAAAGTAACATCTGATCTGTACAGATAATAATCTGCAAAATATTCTTTTATTACAAAGCCTTTATAGCCACAGCAGATAATAAAATCGTTATATCCGAACTCAGAATAGTACTTCATAATATGCCACATTATAGGTACTTCCCCTATGCCAATCATCGGCTTTGGTTTCAGATGACTTTCTTCACTTATTCTTGTGCCAAGGCCTCCGGCCAGAATTACTACTTTCATATTATTCCCTCCATCAACTGACTAATTGACTTTACGTCTACCCCAAAATGTCAAATCCCGTGCTTTTTGTATACCTATATACTATATAATCGTCATAAACTCAAAATTTTAAAGTTTAATAATATGTAATATTTTATGCCGTAATTTACTATTATTTTAATTTTACAAAATATATTCTTTAGGATTTATTAAAAACATCTTCTGGCCTGATAAAATGTAAAAATCAAGATATTGCCTTGCAAAATGCATCTTTCTTTCATATTATCCTATACTTCAAAATACATTCGCAAAAACATCCGGTATTTTTGTTGCCCTGCACACATAAAATCAGTCATTAATATAATTTTTTTATTAATAATTCCTCTGAAATATTGACTTATCCCGTTAAAAGGCATATAATAATAATTGTCTAAATAATAACTTTATTTTATTTGGACTTATTTTTTCTTAATATAAAATTATGGAGGTTTTTTTTACAATGAACAGAGTTTACAATTTTAGCGCAGGCCCTGCAACACTCCCTGAAAAAGTTCTTCAGCAGGCAGCTGACGAAATGCTGTGCTACGGAGATTCAGGACAGTCAGTAATGGAAATGTCACATCGTTCCAAAGAATATCAGGCAATTATTGATTCTTGTGAATCATCACTCAGATCCACAATGTCAATTCCTGATAACTACAAAGTACTTTTCCTTCAGGGCGGAGCTTCCTCTCAATTTGCTATGATTCCTCTGAACCTCATGAATAAAACAGGCAAAGCTGACTTCGTTATTACAGGTCAGTGGGCTACAAAGGCTTACAAGGAAGCAAGCAGATATGGTGAGTGTAACGCTGTTGCATCCTCAAAGGATAAAACTTTCTCATACATACCAAAGCTTGATAAATCAACATTTAATCCTACAGCAGATTATTTCCACATATGCCAGAACAACACTATCTACGGAACAAGGTTCTCTGAACTTCCTGACACAGGCAATGTTCCTCTTGTTTCCGATATGTCATCATGCATTCTTTCAGAACCCGTAGACGTATCAAAATATGGTCTGATTTATGCCGGTGCTCAGAAGAACATGGGTCCTGCAGGTCTTACAATCGTTATTATTCGTGAAGATCTTATCGGAAACGCAATGGATATAACACCTACAATGTTCAACTATCAGACACATTCTGAAAACGGATCAATGTTCAATACTCCACCTACATACGGTATCTATATTCTTAAGCTTGTTCTTGAATGGATCGCTGAAAAAGGCGGACTTACAGCCATGAAAGAGTTCAATGAAAAGAAAGCTGCCGTTATCTATAACTTCCTCGACAACTCAAAAATGTTCAAGGCAACTGTACAGGGAGCTGACCGTTCACTCATGAACGTACCATTTGTAACAGGTAATGAAGAGCTTGATGCAAAATTTATTGCAGAAGCTAAAAAAGTCGGCTTTATCAACATCAAGGGACATCGTTCTGTTGGTGGTATGCGCGCTTCTATCTACAATGCTATGCCTATTGAAGGTGTTGAGAAGCTTGTTGAATTCATGACAGAATTTGAAAAGGCAAACGCTTAATTCATATAATCAATTTCTGGTAAGTATAATAACATGCCAGAATGGCTGTCAGGCAAAAACGTATTAATAATTGCAATGACATAATGCATAAGTAATAATTATAAATGATACCACCGTCTTTCAGGCGGCGGTCATCGTTTTATTAAGTATCAGTTTAATATTTTATTACTTTATAAGATTCGCTGAATCTTTATTTACTGCTTTATACAGGCAGGTTTCAGACACTTAACTATTAGGAGGGTTTTCATGTATAATATTCAGACTTTAAATAAAATTTCGGATGTAGGAACAGACATTTTTGATAAGACAAAATACGCTATTGCCGATACTCCGGAAAATCCGGACGCAATAATGGTTCGTTCTGCTGCAATGCATGACATGGAATTCGGTTCAAATCTTCTTGCAATTGCAAGAGCTGGTGCAGGTGTTAACAACATTCCTGTTGACAAATGTGCTGAACAGGGTATTTGTGTATTCAATACACCTGGTGCAAATGCAAATGCCGTAAAGGAACTTGTTATCGCAGGTCTTCTCCTTGCATCAAGAAAGATTCCTGATGCACTTGCATGGGTTCCTTCTCTTGCAAATGAAGGCGATCAGGTAGGAAAACTTGTTGAAAAAGGCAAATCACAGTTTGCAGGTCCTGAAATCAAGGGTAAGACACTTGGTGTCATCGGACTCGGTGCTATTGGTATATTAGTAGCAAATGCTGCTGTTTCACTTGGTATGAACGTTATAGGAACAGATCCGTTCCTTTCAGTAAAATCAGCTCTTAAGCTTTCAAGAAAAGTAAATATCGTTCCATCTTCAAAGGAAATATTCGAAGGCAGTGACTATATAACTATTCATGTTCCTTACAATGCTGAAACAAAGGGATGCATAAATGCTGACACTATTGGTTCAATGAAAGACGGTGTAAGAATTCTTAACTTTGCAAGAGGCGAGCTTGTAAATACTGCTGATATCATTGCTGCTCTCGGAAACGGCAAGGTTGCTTCATATGTTACTGATTTCCCTACTGCAGAAGTTATTGGTGTCAAGGGTGTCGTTGCTCTTCCTCATCTCGGCGCTTCAACACCTGAAAGTGAAGACAACTGTGCTATAATGGCTGCAAATGAACTTATTGATTATATTGAAAATGGAAACATCAAAAATTCAGTAAACTTTCCTGATGTTGAAATGCATTCTTCAGGCACAAAGATCTGCATACTTCACAAAAACGTTCCGGATGTAATTTCAAAAATTGCTTCTATTCTTGGCGACAATGGAGTAAATATCGAAAACATGCTCAATAAGAGCAAAAAAGATTACGCATACACTATGATAGATACAACTAAAGATATTAATGATGCTATTGTTACAAATATCGAAGGTTTAGCAAATATTATAAAGGTACGTGTAATCAAGTAAAAATATAGACGGTTGATAGAATTAAATTCATCAGCCGTCTTTTTCTGGTAATTTCCTAAAAACATATAATATTTGGTTTACAAATATTATTATATCACCCTATTATTTAAAGTCAATAGATTCTTTTAGATTTCAGATGAATAGCCAAATCTATTAAACACGACTTTATCTTTTTTGATTATTACTTATATACACCATATATATATCCAAAAGGTTCTCCATGCTTATACATGAAGAACCTTTTTTGTAATATCATTTTACTTTTTTGGTCCTATTGTGACGTCATCGTGCATAATATATTGCTTAAAATGACTTAAATCTGCCAGGTTAGCATTTCCATCACCATTTACATCAGCAGCCTTTATCTCTTTCGCATCAAGATGTATATCACCCAAAAGCCACAGACTGAGTATTGTAAGATCTGTCACTTCAACTTTTTTATCATTATTTAAATCTCCGTAAATTATCTGATCTGAATCAGGAACAAGAGTTGTTGTATTTATTGTTGTCGTTTTGGTTGCCTCTGTTGTACCTGCTGCAGTTGTTGCTGATGTGGAATTTATCGCTGTTGCCTTGGTTGTTACCGTTGTACCCGATGGTTCATCTGATGAATTAAGCTTATATGTCCTTATATCAGGCAGTTCATCAAGTGTTATGCAATAATCACTGGTGTAGATATTCTTAAGGTCATCAACCGGGTTTATCTGCTGACTTGTCAGATAATTGTTATACCACGGGCAGAACCAGAGCCAGCCCGCCTTATCGTTTACAAGATTGTCAAGCGATGGAATTGAGTCATTTTCGGACATTGTTACCATCTTTTGTCCGTTTGTGCCTGCAACAAGATTATAGAACGTAGAGGGAAGCGATGCAAGGTTCGGAAGTCCGTCAACAGCATTGTATTTATCATATCCTACTATATCAACATATTCGTCTCCCGGATACCAGTCCGGAGATGTCGGGAATGTTGAGCTTGTCCATACCCATATAAGATTATCAAGCCCATAAACATTCGTCAGCTGATCATAAAGCAGATGGTAAAGCTTTTTACATTTTTCCGGACCTTCAGCACCCCACCAGAACCATCCGCCTTCTGCTTCATGAAGCGGTCTCCAGAGAACTGAAACATCTGCATCCTCAAGTATCTGAAGTTTGCTTGCTATTACAGCTATATCATCCATCAGCACCTTGTTTTCCCATGTTCCTTCTTCAAGTGCATTTCCTACACTGAACGTTGTATAGTTTGCGCTTGCTGATTTAACATAAAAATAACGGTCAGTACCTCCTTCTTCTGATGGAGTGGACCAATGCCATGTAAGTGTTGCAATACCTTTGAATTTATTTGTCCACTCTACAGCTCTCTCTGCAGCCTGGTCATCCCACATTTTGGGGGATGAATTATAATTGAGAAAATCTATCCCTCTGATTGCAGGCATTTTTCCTGTTTCTTTTTTTATATATTCAAATTCTGCTTCGTTATCAACTATGTATCCTGTTGTCGGATCAGCATTGAAATTATAATTATGTGAACCGCAGTATTCCTGTTGCCCTGACAAAATATGCTTTCCATATATATCACACAGATAGCCGTACAGACGTTTTGTAGTGTCATTGGCATTTTTATTTGTAAGATGTTTTGTAGGTGAAAGTTTCTCAATATCTGGATCAGCGTCTTTTACTACCATATAATCAAAAAGTGTATATCCCCAGTATGCCTTTATCTGTATTTCATTTTTTCCAGCCTTTAGCGGCACATATCCGGCTGATATTTCTTTAAACGATTCACAGTACGGAAAGCTTACTTCTCCCTGATTTACTCCGTTTACATTGAGATACTGTACTTTCTTGCTAAGATCAAATGGCTGACAATATCTCATAAACAGCTCATAAAGCCCTTCCTTATCCACATCTACAGTTACAGTAACAGATGAACCCTTCTGAGTAATATTAGCAAACCCTGTTCCCGACCAGTCCGCAATATCTGCAGAATTTCCACTTGCACATTCATCAATTACTTTCCAACTTTCAGCTTTACAGTTATCCAGTTTTCCATCCTCAAATTCATACTTGGCTCCGTCTTCTGGCAATGCATTCACTTTTTTCTCTGCAGGAATACAAGAAAATGAATTTACAATAAGCAGAACCGCTGCTGCCACACTGAGTGTTTTCTTTATTTTCATATAAAACGTCCTTTCTGTTAAGTAATTTTTTGTGTTAAATAATATTAAACATTTAGTTTAGTTAATTTAATTATATCATAAATTTATTTTGATATCAACATGCAGAAATTATATATTTTTCACAAAAACGCAGAGCATCAGGAAATTCATAATCAACTTTGCAGAAACAAAAATTAATGCCCTTGTATTGTAATAAAAATTAGTATATAATTATATTTATATAATTAATTTATCAGGATGTGGTTATAATAAAATTTGTTGAAATATTTACCGATGGTGCATGCAGCGGAAATCCGGGACCTGGCGGATATGGAATTATACTGCGCTATAATGATGAAATAAAGGAGCTTTCAGGCGGTGATGCCCAGACTACCAATAACCGAATGGAACTTACTGCAGTAATCGAAGCACTTAAAGCCTTAAAAGAACCATGCAATGTAAAGCTTACTACTGACAGTCAATACGTAGTCAACAGCATAAATAACAAATGGGTATACGGGTGGCAAAAAAAGAACTGGATAAAGGAAAAATCAAAACCTGTTCCTAATACAGATTTATGGAAACTGCTGCTACCTCTTCTCAGAATTCACACTATAGAATTTGTATGGGTCAGAGGACATAACGGACATGCCGAAAATGAACGCTGTGATGCGCTCGCAGTTATGCAACGTGACATTTATGCTAAGTTGTAAATCTTTACTATTGCAAAATCCACAAAAAAGGTATATAATATTCAAGTAATCAAATATTATCAAATTCATTAAAAATAAAGAAGGGTTCTTATGGATAAAAGGATTATCTATGCGGATAATGCCGCAACAACAAGAGTTTCCGAAAGTGTACTTAACGCCATGATACCATATTTTACAGAGCATTACGGAAACCCTTCCAGTATATACGAATCAGGACGTGAAGCAAAAAAAGCAATCGAAATCTCACGTGAAAAAGTAGCAGCAGCTCTTGGATGTGAACCAAGAGAAATATATTTTACAAGCTGTGGTTCAGAAGCAGACAACTGGGCTATCAGAGGAATATGTGAAAGCCTTGCTTCAAAGGGTAAAAATCATATAATTACAAGTGTATTTGAGCATCATGCTGTCCTGCATATATGTAAGGCACTTGAGAAAAAAGGTATTGATGTTACTTATGTTCCTGTAAATGAAAAGGGTCTTGTAAACCCTGAAGATATTAAAAATGCAATTACCGATAAAACAGCACTTGTTACAATAATGTACGCCAATAACGAAATAGGAACCATTCAGCCTATAGATGAAATTGCACTGATCTGTAAAGAAGCCGGTGTATTATTCCACACAGATGCCGTTCAGGCAGTAGGACATGTTGACATTGATGTAAAAAAACAGAACATTGACATGCTTTCTGTATCAGGTCATAAAATTCACGCTCAGAAGGGTATCGGTGCTCTCTATGTAAGAAAGGGCATATCACTTCCGAATTTTATTTACGGTGGTGCCCAGGAGAGAAACAGACGTGCAGGTACTGAAAATGTTCCGGCAATTGTAGGATTTGGTGTCGCAATAGAAGAAGCAACAAAAAACATTGCAGCTAAAAATGAGAAAATTATCAAAATGCGCAACAGACTTATAGACGGAATATTACAGATTCCTCAGACAAGACTTAATGGTGACAGAGACAAAAGACTTCCGGGAAATTCAAATATTTCAATTGAAGGTATTGAAGGCGAGAGTCTCCTCCTTATGCTTGACATGAATGGTATATGTGCGTCAAGCGGATCTGCATGTACATCAGGCTCACTGGACCCTTCACATGTACTTCTTGCAATAGGACTTAAACACGAAGTAGCACACGGTTCACTCCGTCTTTCAATTAATGAGGAAACTACTGATGAAGATATAGATTACATTCTTGAAATACTTCCGGGCATAGTTACAAGACTTAGAGATATGTCTCCTTTATGGGAAAAAATCAAAAAAAATTAATACAAGGATTAATTATAAAGAGAGGTTTTTTATTATGTTATATAGTGATAAAGTTCTGGAGCATTTCTCAAATCCAAGAAATGTTGGTGAAATTGAAGACGCAGACGGAATAGGTGAAGTCGGCAACGCCAAATGCGGCGATATAATGAAAATGTATATCAAGGTAGATAAGGGCATCATCACAGATGTCAAATTCAAAACATACGGCTGCGGAGCTGCAGTTGCAACATCATCAATGGCTACAGAGCTTATAAAAGGGAAACCGATAGAGGATGCCCTTAAACTTACAAACAAAGCAGTTGTTGAAGCACTTGACGGCCTTCCGGAAGTAAAGCTTCACTGCTCAGTACTTGCTGAACAGGCTATAAAATCTGCTCTCTCAGATTATTATACAAAGAACGGTATTGATCCGCTTCCAATCGTCGGCGAGATCGGTGAATGTGAAGCATGTCATTAAGATGATTTCATTTCTCTAAGAAATGATCATGGCTTTCCGATTGTCCTGCACATCCTTCAGTATATTTGCTGATGGTCTGATTGATACTTTATCGTGGGCCAGCAGAATTGAATAATAAAAATAGCATCGGCTGTCCGGTTTTATATTAAAACCGGACAGCCGATGTTTTAGTTTTATTTAAAGCTATATGCGTCTTCCGCCGCCTCCGTGAGTTCCGCCGCCGCTGCTACGATGAGTGCCGTTCCCACTGGATGATTCTATTCTGGTCTTTGTGGTATATTCACGCAAAAAGTTATCATTTTTTTCAGTAAAGTTTGTTTTATCTTTAGCTTCATAATTTCTTGGTGAATATTTTTCATTCTTTTTATATTTTAACGTTACTGAAACTGCCGTAATAATAGAAACTACTGCACCTGCCAATGCTCCTATCAATAATGATTTAAATATTGTCTTCTTAGGATATGATTTTAAATCGTTAAGGAAAATATCTACTGTATCTGAATAGTCATTCACTCTCAGTGATGATGTCATATCATCAAACATCGGATCTATATATGACTTATAGACTTTTATCTGGGAACCGCTCGTTGAAATCCAGTGCAAACGGTCTTTACTTACATCTATAAATAAAAGAATTCCATCAGTATTTATTCCGAACAGCTTCTCATAATACAGATCTGCATATTCCCGTGAGCCTTTATCCTTGTCATCAGCTACTACCACTGCAATATTGATATCTAAATCATCAGCATATCTGCCTATTTTCTTGTTTATACTTTTTTCCTCATCAGCTGTAAATACATCAGCAGCATCATATAATTTACATGCCGCATCATAAGCTTTAACCTCTGATACTCCGGAAAAAACAAACAACGCCATGAAAAATAAAATAAGAGTTTTTTTTATGTATTTCAAGATAATAAATACCCTCCCAATCCAAACAGTGCTGTAATGACTGCAAATAGCCCCAAACAGAATGCAAAAAGCTTTTTCTTTGAAAGTGGAGGAATTCCTACAAGCTTTCCACTCTGTCCGTTTACTGCAAATTCATACATTTTTCCGTTGTAGCTGTATGTCATAAACCATACCGGAAGAAGTGCATAGTTCCAGTCTGTTTTCATTATGTTATTTGTAAAATTGCTTACCGAAACAGACGAATACCCTGTAATGGATGACATCAATATATCACGGCTTGCTGTATCGAGCTTCTGACGTATTCTCGGAAATACCTGTCCCTTATCTACATCATACTTATCTGCTAAAAATCCTGTAAGATACGACATTGAAAAATTCTGAAGCTTGCTGTAATCAAATGGTTCAAGTGCGTCCATGAGGCTATCATCTATTTTGCTTGCACCATCAGCCGGAACACCGTTAAATGTTATTCCTGCGTGTCTTGATACAGCATATTCCCTCGTTTCTGTATATTTGTAATCTCCTTGTTTCCATGTACGTATATGTTTTCCTATTGCCTGCATATTTGTCTTTACATTGCAGTCTGCCAGCCAGAACGGAACATATAGTCCCGTCATCTTTTCAAGTGTCTGCTCTGATTTAAAACCGGATGGTATAAAGAGTCTTTTTAACATTCCGGATTTAAAGATTTCTATAGCTTTATTTTTTTCAATTACAAACGGAACTATTTTGTTCGGTCTGTAATCTCCAGAAAGCCTTCCGGTAAGTATAACAGGATTGTGACAATACACGCAAAATGTAGCAGCTGTATTGGCATCTGACATTATTTCTGCTCCGCAGCTTGAACATGAGTAGAGATTTCCGCCTGCAAATTCGTTATCAGCAGAGATGTTTTCCCTGACATTCTGAGTCAGGTCAACACTTTCATTATCACGGAATATCTCCTTTACCTCCTGCTCGGTAAATTCGCTAAGACAAAAATCACATCCAAATTTCTGCCTGTCTGCTTTATATTCAAGACCGCCTCCGCAGTTAGGACATTTGTATTGTATAGCTTCCAAAAAATATGCCTCCAGTTAAAATTAATTTTATGTTCTTGCTGCTCCGCAACCCGAACAGAATTTACCGGAATTGACCTGACCACATGTGCACTGCCAGCTTGTATCCTCCGGCTTTGGTGAGCCACATTCAGAGCAGAACTTACCGGTATTAATCTTTCCACATGAACATTTCCATCCTGTTTCCTCGGGCTTTTTTGATCCGCATTCAGCACAGAATTTACCTGTATTCGTCTTTCCGCATGAACATTTCCAGCAGTCTGCTTCTGTCTGCTGCTGTACAGACTGTGATTGTGCTGCTGCCTGTCTCTGCATGGCTTGCTGTGCTGACTGCTGAGCCTGCATCTGCATTGCATTAGTATTTGATGCGGCATTCATAAAGTTGCCTGCACTGTTCATTCCCATACCCATTGCCATATATGCCTGACTTGCGCCGGCTGTATTTGATCCTGCCGCCTTAAGTCCCTCAGCAATATTACTCTGAACATATCCCTCTCTTATCGAAGGATCTGACATCATCGCACCCTGACTTCTCATATGTATTAATTTCTGGCTGTCCTCATCATAACTAAGACTTGCTATTCCGACAGATACTATTTCAAATCCACGGAGTTCATTCCAGCTTTGATCAAGGCATCTTTCCATATAATTTTTCAGGTCCATGGTTTTTGAGCCAATATTGGATATTCTGACTCCGTCAACTGACATCTGAGATATAGCTGACTGAAGAGCATTTAAAAACTCATCAAGGTACTGTCCGTTTATTGCTGCTATATCAAATCTTGATGCATTTCTTGGTACAGCCTCTGAGAAAAATTTTATCGGGTCTGTTATTTTTATCGAATAACTTCCATGGCAGCGCAGATTAAGTTCAGCGTTATAGAAATTATCAAAATAATTGATCGGTGTCCTTGTTCCGAACTTTAATCCGCTTATTTCCTGAAGATTTATATAATAAACATACTGTGACTGAGGCGCAACCCCTCCAAATCTGAACCTGTTAAACGTATCTTTGAGAGAAGCCTTCAGTTCTCCGTTAAAAAGTGAAGGCGTTGTTGACGTATTTACTGTATAATATCCTTCTTCTGCACAGTAATCAATAATTTTGCCTCCGTCTACAAGAAGCATCATCTGATTAGGATATACGTGAACTACAGAACCGTTCGATACAATGTTGCTGTTTCCTTTTGTATTTGCACCTTTTTTCCTGTTTACAAGAACACCCTTTGTCATTAACGTTTCTCCTGACATATTATCAGGTTCAAGCACTTCAAGCCACTGGTCTGCAAGATTTCCGGATACAGCACTAACTGCCGCTTTAATCAATCCCATCTTATGTTCCTCCTTATATTTAATTAATATTCATTAGTCTGACAAACAGAATTATATCATAAAATTATTTATTTTTCAATACAATCAATGTCTATATTATATTTTTTCACATTAAAAATACCGGCAATTAAAATATAAAAACCGGTATTTTTCTTTTATTCGGCTGGCGTTGAACCAGGTGTATAGACAATCGGGATTGATTTTCCGTCAGCATCATAAAATGTCAGATTATCGAGATAAATATCTGCCTGATTCGGAATACCCCATCTCATGAATACAAGCTTTGCATCCTCTGTTCCATCTACAAAACTCTTAAGCAGCCATTTTCCTTCTACATGAAGAAATACCCACTCAAAACTCCATTCTCCTGTTGAATATGAATTTGCTGAACCTGTAGGTTCATACCATTCATCACACTTTTCGCCCACAAGAGATCCAAAAGTACCCATAAGGTTTCCTGGCACTATCCTTCCTATGCCGTCATCACATATAAATTCCCCGACTCCAACCTGTGTAATATCAGCACTGAAGCCCTTTACCCTGCTCAGGTTTTCAGATCCGACCAGCTTATCAACATCAAAAGTTATTTTGGGAGTTTTGTAATTACCGCTCTCATCTTTATCAAGTACTTCAATCTTGAGCTGTTTTTCACCCTTGTACTCGGCTATTGACAGGTTACAGTTTGACTCGTCATTTTCAAAATTTTTTTCATTTGTGCAATATGCTGTATATAAATCGTTACTGTCATTAAACGTAATAGCATTTTCATCCACAACCGGCTTAGGATATTCAGGTTCAACAAGCTCTTCCGTTATTTCTTCCAGTTCCGTTATTTCTTCCGGTTCTGTTGTTTCTTCTGTCTGCGTTTCCGATGTCGTTAACTTTGTTGATTTTGAATCTTCTGATGTTTTTTCATCACATGCTGTAAGTGACAAAAACATCCCCAATGTTGTCAGTAGTGTCACTAGTCTTTTCATCTTAATATTCTTCTTCCTTTTTAAAAAAGTCATTTAACTAATGCAGTTTTAATTAAGTATATATATTAAATGCCCTCATTTATTCAGAGGGCATTTATATATTATTAACTATGTACAACAACCTCAGTTATTTTCTTTTCTTGAATGTTACTGCAACTCCTGCTGCTGCCATTGCAGTTGCAACTGCAAGAGCTATGCCGGCGTCACCTGTTGGAGGGTTTGTTGAATTCTTTGCTGTGGTTGTAGTAGCTGCTGCTTTTGTGGTTGTTGCTGCTGCCGTTGTTGTTGTAGCTGCAGCTGCTGTTGTTTCTGCGGCAGTTGTTTCTGCGGCTGTTGTTTGTACAGCTGCAAAAGCAGCATCATCAGCATCCTGCAATTCTTTTTCAGTCTTATAAACTGCATATGGTAGCTCATTGCCTGATGCATCTTTAATTGAAAGATTTGTTACTGTTACTTTATCTGCACCTTCACCTATCCACCAGAACTGAACCTGAAGATTACGCTCTATTCCACCTATGCCTGAAAGCTTTATCTCTCCTGTTTCTGCTGAAACAGTCTGTTTAGTCAAACTGCCTATCCAATTGCCATTTTTATTATACCCGATAGCACCTTCCAGATACTTGGAAGCTACAGATACTTCTGCTGTAACACTATCAACTTTGGCATAATCACTGCCATTTGTTAAACCTACATACATAAACGGAGCTCCGCCGTCTTTATTGCGTTCATAGGTATATTCCTGTGCACTTACTGTCATAACCATAGCTGAAGCTGCCATAGCACAGGCTGCAACACCTGCAAAAAAATTCTTGAATTTCATAATAATAAATCCTCCTTTAACCTTTTTCATAATTCTAGTTTTAAAGCTTCCCCATATTGATATAATTTAATCAATTAAGCTTTCTTTTTATGCCATTACTGCTCTATTGATTATAATGTTTATATTGTAACATTCATCTAACAAAAAATCCATATGCGAATTTAACAAATATGATTGTAACATTTGATATAAAACAACTACATCTATACAGCATTTTTTTATTAAAGCACAGATTGTATACTTTTTATTTAACTTTTTGTATGTTATTATCACCATCAGATGCTTCTGTCATGATCTGGATAACATCATCAATAAGCTGTTCCGGTTTCTGTTGAGGAAGAAGCTTTACACTTATATACGGCTTTGAGAGACTGTTAAACAGTACCCTTCCTTTAAAAGAAGATGAAAGTGCCTTTATCTGACTCATTTCAGGTGATGCTATATAAAAGAGAACACAGCCATTTCTCTGTGATATTTCAGTGATTCCAAGCTTTGCAGCTGTATTTCGCAGAAGTGCTACGCTTACAAGTCCGAGTATTGCTTTTGGAGGTTCTCCATATCTATCAATAAATTCGTCAATAAGCTCCATGCTTTCTTCCGGTGTTTCTATAACTGCTATCTTTTTGTATGTATCTATCCTCTGTGACAGACTCTCAATATAATTTTCAGGAATATGAGCGTCTATCTGAATATCAACAACACAGTCTTCTGCTCTCTTTGCAGGCTCGTCTCCTCTTTCCTCTGCTATCGCCTCTGATAAAAGTCTCAGATACATGTCATATCCGACTGTTTCAATATGGCCGTGCTGCTTGCCGTTTAATATACTTCCGGCTCCTCTTATTTCAAGATCCCGCAAAGCAATTCTGAATCCACTTCCGAACTGAGTAAATTCTTTTATTGCATCCAGTCTCTTCGCAGCTACCTCCGTAAGAACTTTCCCACGCTTGAATGTAAAATATGCAAATGCTCTTCTGTTTGAACGTCCTACCCTTCCTCTTAACTGATAAAGCTGGGAAAGTCCGAATCTGTCCGCATCTTCAATAACAAGAGTATTTACGTTAGGTACATCAACACCCGTTTCAATTATAGTAGTGGAAACAAGTATATCGATCTCATGTTCAAGAAGCTGTCTCCATGTTTCTGACATAACTTCTTCTGACATCTGTCCATGTGCAAATGTTATTCTCGCATCAGGAAGAAGTTCCTGCAATCTTGCTGCACATCCTGCTATTGTCTCAACCCTGTTATGAATATAATACACCTGTCCGCCTCGCTTGAGTTCCTTTGAAATTGCCTGAACTATAAGACTTATATTGTGTTCTATTACATAAGTCTGAACAGGATATCTGTCCTGCGGAGGCTCTTCTATAACTGACATATCGCGTATTCCACTCATTGCCATATTAAGCGTCCTTGGTATAGGCGTTGCTGAAAGTGTAAGCATATCAACACCTATAAAATTCTGCTTGAATTTTTCCTTGTGTGCTATTCCGAATCGCTGCTCCTCATCAACTATGGCAAGGCCGAGCTCCTTGAATTTTACATCCTTCTGTACAAGTCGGTGTGTACCTATTATCATATCTATTTTTCCTGCTTTGAGATTTTTCAAAATATCAACCTGCTGTTTCGGGGTTCTGAATCTTGAAAGCAACTCTATCTTTATCGGAAAATGCTCAAACCTTTTAAGCGCAGTCTGATAATGCTGCCAGGCAAGAACAGTAGTTGGCGCAAGAAGTGCGCATTGCTTTCCGTCATAAATACATTTAAAAGCCGCACGGAAAGCGACCTCAGTTTTTCCAAAACCAACGTCTCCGCATAAAAGTCTGTCCATAGGATGACTTTTTTCCATATCACTTTTTATTTCAGAAATACTTTGAAGCTGATCACCTGTTTCAACATAAGGAAATCTGTTTTCAAAGTCATACTGAAGCTCACTATCCTGAGAAAACGCAAATCCATCAGTATTCTGTCTCTGTGCATAAAGAGCTATAAGCTCTGCTGCCATATCTTTTACTTCACGTTTTACATTGTTTCGTGTTTTCTGCCATTCAGCTGAAGAAAGTTTATTAAGCTTGACACCTGTATCTTCTCTTGCTCCTATATATTTTGAAACCATATCAAGCTGAGTTACCGGAACATATAAAACATCTTTCCCGGCATACTGTATAGTAATATAGTCCTTTGTAACTCCTTCAAGCTCAAGTTTCCGTATTCCTACAAATCTTCCTATTCCGTGAAGTGCATGTACTACAAGATCACCCTGGGTAATGTCAGAAAGGCTTCGGATTTCCTTGCCCTTGTTGTCCTTTTTCTTTCTCCGTTTTGAATTTACTGCACCGTTCTGAGTTATCATTGCATACTTTATTTCAGGATAATCAAAACCACTTGATACACTGCCAGTCATGATAAGAATCTTGCGCTTCTGAGGTACTGATTTTTCTGTTCTTATTTCAACATTAAGGCCGCTCTCACGAAGGTCATCAGCTATTATAGGCAGTGTCTTATCACTTCCTGCCATGAGAAATACGGCATAATCATGCTCAGTATACGATTTCAGATCCTCTGTAAGCTGACGTATCTCACCGCCCCATGTTGATGTCTGCACTGCATCAAATGTAATTACCTGCTTGTATGCTATTCTTTCTGAACCGCTGAAAAAAGAATTAAGATAAACATTTTTATGCTTTTGAGCAGATATCATAAATGTCGGGAAATCTGTATAGTAACCACATAATGAACGGCATATTTCACCCTCATCAAGCATCAATTTTATATCTTCCTCATACTGGTCAGATATTCCCTTGACATGATTTAAAATATGACTTATTTCATTAAAACAGATTTCTCCGTCAATGTAGTCAAATATAGCGGCACCGTCGTCATAAATAAGGCTGATATATTTGTCAGAATTCTTTATCATTATTCCTGCATTGAGTTTTTCTATATCCTCAGCAGCTTTCTGCTTGAATTTTTCAGCATTTTTTCCCCTTGTCTGTTTAACGACAGTGTTTATCTTTTGTGCAAGTTCAGAAGGCTCATACAGAGTTTCACGTGCAGGTACTATTTTTATAGCAGTTAATGATTCATTTCTTCTCTGAGTCTCAAGATCAAAATATGAAATACTATCTACTTCATCACCCCAGAATTCAATTCTTACTGGCTGATCTGTCTGTGGTGAAAAAATATCCACAATAGAACCCCTTACTGAAAACTGTGAGGCACCCTCTACACTTTCAGTTCTTGTATATCCGCATTTTATCAGTTTTTCAACAAGATCATCCATTGGTATTTCTTCATTGTTCCCTATTGTAAATGAATACTGATTCATTATATTTTTCGGAACTGTAAACTGCATTACTGCTTCTATTCCGGCAGTAATAATCCTGCACTGACCTGTTATCAGCTTTGACAATACACCAAGACGCATAAATTCGTATTCTCTGGAAACACCCTCTACATTGTGCATAATATATTCTCTTGAAGGATAATAGTATGCAGTTTTTTCATCTGCCATTACGTTTATATCATCAGCAAGCTTTCTTGCTGTGTTATCATCATCTGTTATTACCAGTGCCGTTCTTTCTTCGGATAATGTCAGCAGCAGCTGTGCTTTATGGATCTGCGACAATCCCACTGCACATACAGGTGTTATCATGTCTCTCAGGCAGCTGTTCAATGACTTATATCCTGACAGTTCTGCAAAACATTTCTGAAAAATATTCATTTTATACCTCTCTTTAGTTAAACTTATTCATTGCCTCGTTGATTTTGCCTGTTACCATAAGCTCTACTGCAAATACAGCATTTTCACACGCTTCTTTTATTAATGGTATTTCATCGGCACTATAGCTTGAAAGCACCCAGTCTGCCAGATCATAATCAGGATGCGGTTTTTTTCCTACACCTATTTTTATTCTGGGAAAAGTGTTTTCTCCCGTTAAATATATTATACTTTTTATTCCGTTATGACCCCCGTCACTGCCTTTTTGTCTTATTCTCATTTTTGGAGGTTCAAGTGAAATATCATCATAAATTACTATAAGTTTATCGATACCAAGCTTATAAAAATTCATTGCCTCAACAACTGCCTCACCGCTGTTGTTCATATATGTTGACGGCTTCATAAGAAGGCATTTTTTTTCACCTATAACACACTCTCCGCAGAGTGATTTGAATTTTATCTTTTTTATATCTGCATTATATTTCTTAGCAATCGTATCAACAGCCATAAATCCGGTATTATGTCGTGTATCCTGATATTTAAGTCCCGGATTTCCAAGACCGGTAATAATATATTCTACAGGACCGGTCTTATTTGCTGACTTTATCTGTTCAAATAATTCTGATATTCCCATATTAATTGATTGAACCTTTCTTTTATTGATTTTTTCCGTATTTCACCCAATTACCCCCTTTTGTAAAAAAGGGGGTTGTTGTCAATATTTTTATTTTAAGTACTATTATTATTTTTTCTTGCGGTTTTTAAGTTTTTTGGTTGCATAACCTTCCTTGACTACTGTTTCTCCTCTGTCAAGTACAAGCGCACCATCAGGAACATCCTTTACAACAGTAGTTCCTGCTGCTGTATATGCACCCTTTCCTACTGTTACAGGTGCAATAAGATTTGTATTGCATCCTATAAATGCATTATCCTTTATGACACAGCGGTTCTTTTTCTCACCGTCATAATTTACAGTTACAACTCCGCAGCCGAAATTTACACAACCTCCTACATCACTGTCACCTACATATGTAAGGTGTGCAACTGCTGTGTCTTCGCCGATTACTGAGTTTTTGATTTCAACAAAGTCGCCTATCTTTACACCTGACATTATGTGACTTCCGGGTCTCACCTGAACAAACGGTCCTATCTTTACGCTGTTATCAATTTTTGAATCATAGCACTGAACGTAGTTTAAATTTGTATCATTTCCAACAGTACTGTTTTCTATTATACAGTTCGGTCCTATTACGCATCCTGTACCAATTACTGTTTTTCCTTTAAGAACAGTTCCTGCGAGTATCTGTGTTCCTTCACCTATTATAACATCACGACCTATTGTTATTCCGTCTATACATGTAAACTCAACGCCGTTTTCAAGATGTCTGTTTATTATATCCTCACGTGCAACCTTATTAAGTGCAAGCAATCCCTTGCGGTCATTTGCACCAAGAACAACATTAGGATTTTCTGAAATAAATGCATCTGCCTTTTTGCCTTTATTAAGAAGAATATATATAGTGTCTGTAAGATAATATTCACCCTGTGAATTATCTGTTGTTATTGCTTTTAAGGATTCAAGAAGATCCGCGGTTTTAAACCAGTAAGCGCCTGAATTTATCTCTGTTATTTTTTTCTGCTCGACAGTAGCATCCTTTTCCTCGACAATTGAAGAAATACCTGACTCAGAGCGTATTATTCTTCCGTATCCTGCAGGATTCTGTACCTTTGAAGTAATTACAGTAACTGCATTTCCGTTTCCCTTATGAAGAGCAAGAGAATCAGTTATTGTTTTGCTGTCTATAAACGGGGCATCACCGCACAGTACAAGTGTATTTCCATCAGGCTTCTTTTCCATGAAAGTTCTTGCCTGCATTACAGCATGGCCTGTTCCGAGACGTTCAGCCTGAAGGACAGTTTCATATCTTCCGTTAAGATATTCGTCGATCATTTCTGCCTTATATCCCTTTACTATGCAGATATCAGAAAGTCCTGATCCCTCACATGCTCCTATTACCCATTCGAGCATTGCTTCACCAAGAACCTTGAACATTGGCTTAGGGATATCGGCTTTCATTCTTTTTCCCTGTCCACCTGCAAGTATAATAACATTATCCATTTAAAAATACACATCCATTTCATTATTTGTTTATTCTAAACTTGATTTATTTTGATATCTGATCAGTCTGCCGGGTAACCCGAAATCATATGTAAACATTAAATTTTAAGATACAAAGCAATCTGAAAATCGTGCGAGTTTTCATCCGAATGTACAGGGCAATCGGAAAGCCCTGCCAGTTTTAACAAAAGAGAAATATATACAACACCTTAATATATTATGCCAAATTTATTTTGATATTTCAAGGCTTTTTATAAAAAATGTTCGCATTATATCATACCAGAATAGGATTTTTTGATTTATTCATCATAATGCACTTTAATACCCTTAAATAATATAAAAAATTTTTCATTATTTTTTTAAAATGTATGGAATTTCACGTTTTAATATGGTATAATTAATATTAACTCCAGCCATGAGGCAAGTTTTCTTCCGATTGGACTGGAAAAATGAGAAATTTTATTGGAGGTATTTAAACCAATGAGCAAAAAATGGGTATATTTATTCTCAGAAGGTAACACAGACATGAGAGAGCTTCTCGGTGGTAAAGGTGCAAACCTTGCTGAAATGACATCTCTCGGACTCCCTGTTCCACAGGGCTTTACAATCTCAACAGAAGCATGCACTCAGTACTATGAGGATGGCAAGCAGATAAATGATGAGATTCAGGCTCAGATCATGGAGTATATTAAAAAAATGGAAGAAATCACAGGCAAGAAGTTCGGTGACAAGGAAAATCCACTCCTCGTTTCTGTTCGTTCAGGTGCTAGAGCATCAATGCCTGGTATGATGGATACAATCCTCAACCTTGGTCTTAACGAAACTGTTGTTGAAGTCATGGCTGAAAAGTCAAACAACGCACGTTGGGCTTATGACTGCTACAGAAGATTCATCCAGATGTATTCTGACGTAGTTATGGAAGTTGGTAAGAAGTACTTTGAAGAGCTTATCGACGCTATGAAGAAAAATAAGGGTGTTACTCAGGACGTTGAGCTTACAGCTGAAGATCTTAAGGAACTCGCTTCACAGTTTAAGAATGAATACAAATCAAAGATCGGTACTGACTTCCCTACAGATCCTGTTGAACAGCTCATGGGAGCTATCAAGGCTGTTTTCCGTTCATGGGACAACTCCAGAGCAAACGTATATCGTCGTGATAACGATATTCCTTACTCATGGGGTACTGCAGTAAACGTACAGATGATGGCATTCGGTAACATGGGTGATGATTGTGGTACAGGTGTTGCATTTACACGTGATCCTGCTACAGGTGAAAGAAAGCTCATGGGAGAATTCCTTACAAATGCACAGGGCGAAGACGTTGTTGCTGGTGTTCGTACACCAATGCCTATCGCTCAGATGGCTGAAAAATTCCCACAGGCATTTGATGAATTCAAGCAAGTTTGCAGCAAACTTGAAAACCACTACAGAGACATGCAGGACATGGAATTCACTGTAGAACATGGTAAGCTCTATATGCTCCAGACAAGAAACGGTAAGAGAACTGCTCAGGCTGCTCTCCAGATTGCCTGCGACCTCGTTGACGAAGGTATGAGAACAGAAGAAGAAGCTGTTCTTATGATCGAACCAAGAAACCTCGATACACTTCTCCACCCACAGTTTGATACAAAGGCTCTTAAGGCTGCTACACCACTCGGCAAGGGACTCGGTGCTTCACCTGGTGCTGCTTGTGGTAAGGTAGTATTTACAGCTGAAGATGCTGAAGCTATGAAAGCTAAGGGTGAAAAGGTTGTTCTCGTTCGTCTTGAAACATCACCTGAAGATATTACAGGTATGAAGGCTTCGCAGGGTATTCTTACAGTTCGTGGCGGTATGACATCTCACGCAGCAGTTGTTGCACGTGGTATGGGTACATGCTGTGTATCAGGCTGCTCAGAAATCATTATGGACGAAGCTAACAAGAAATTCACACTCGCTGGAAAGACATTCACAGAAGGTGACTATATTTCAATAGATGGTTCAACAGGTAATATCTATGATGGTATTATCGCGACTGTTGATGCTACAATTGCCGGAACATTCGGCAGAATCATGGGATGGGCTGACAAGTTCAGAGCTCTCAAGGTTAGAACAAACGCTGATACACCTTCTGACGCTAAGAAGGCTCGCGAACTCGGTGCTGAAGGTATCGGTCTCTGCCGTACAGAGCATATGTTCTTTGAAGCTGACAGAATCGCTGCTTTCAGAGAAATGATCTGCGCTGATACAGTTGAAGAAAGAGAAGCTGCTCTTGCTAAGATTGAACCAACACAGCAGTCAGACTTTGAAAAGCTCTATGAAGCTCTCGAAGGCTGCCCTGTTACAATCAGATTCCTTGATCCTCCGCTTCATGAATTCGTTCCTACTGAAGAAGCTGATATCGAAGCTCTTGCTAAGACACAGGGCAAATCAGTTGAAGATATCAAGACACTTATTGCTTCACTTCACGAATTCAACCCAATGATGGGTCACCGTGGATGCCGTCTTGCAGTAACATATCCTGAAATTGCAAAAATGCAGACAAGAGCTATTATCAAGGCTGCTATCAATGTTAAGAAGGCTCATCCAGACTGGACTATCGTTCCAGAAATCATGATCCCACTTATCTGCGACGTCAAGGAACTCAAGTATGTTAAGAGCGTTGTAGTTGAAAGTGCTGATGAAATTATTGCTGCTGCTGGTTCTGATCTTAAGTACGAAGTAGGTACAATGATCGAAATTCCTAGAGCTGCTCTTACAGCTGATGATATCGCTAAGGAAGCTGAATTCTTCTGCTTTGGTACTAACGATCTTACTCAGATGACATACGGCTTCTCAAGAGACGATGCTGGTAAGTTCCTTAACGCTTATTATGACGCTAAGATATTCGAAAACGATCCATTTGCAAGACTTGACCAGACAGGCGTTGGCAAGCTCATGGATATGGCTATCAAGCTCGGAAAGAACGTTCGTCCTGACATGCATATTGGTATCTGCGGCGAACACGGCGGCGACCCGACATCTGTTGAGTTCTGCCACAAGCTTGGTCTGACATACGTTTCATGCTCACCATTCAGAGTTCCAATAGCAAAACTGGCTGCTGCACAGGCTGCTATCAAGAATAAGTAGGAGTTCCGCAGTTGATAATTCAACTGCTGACACAGACACCTCAGAACCCGCTGAAATAGCGCTTTCATGGGCGTTTGTGATTGACTACGAAACTGCAAAGGCTTACCG
>CALMUA010000003.1 GCA_937872775.1 uncultured Ruminococcus sp. | reverse complement strand
TGAAAACCCAAAAAATTATTTTCAGGATAATTCATGGTCCTGAACAGTTACGTGTTTTTTAGAAAAACAGAGAAATCAAATACCAGACTGTCAGAGAATATAACTTTATTCTCATCAATAAAAGATAATGCAGAGTGCTCGATAAATTTAGAAGATTACTTGGATGGTTTTTGAGGAAAAACATAGTCGCAGGAAAATTACTTATATTGAAAAATTGTTTTGTTTCACATATAAGAAAGCAGATATGTATGGAGGGAAATAGTTAATATGGATAATTACAGACCAGAACTGAATTTTATAACACAATTTAATTTGTCTAGAAATGGAATGATATTAGAACTAAAGGAGGAGTTTAATATTCTGCGCCTTGCATTCTCACAGATATCTATGTTGGGTGATGAATATAGGGAAATGTTAGATAGAATAATGGTTATGCCATTAAGGAAATTATTATTTGAAAATCAGCATGCGTCAATATTATTGGAAGTATGTCCAGATTTTAAGATGCCGAAATTGAATGGTTTTAGTTTTACAGGTGAGGACAAATTGAATATAATTATGCCGCCATATCAAAGCGGTGAGATTAAAGAGTGGTTGAGTGTTGAAGAGTGGGGGAAGCAATATATTGCACATTTTGACAAAAATGAAACAGATATACCTAATATAATTCCCGAAGATACATTTATTGAAATTATTAATCATTTAAAGAAAGATGACAAAAGTATATTTAAGTCTTTTTTTGAATTTTCAGTTGAAAAATTTAAAGGCAAAGACATAAATGTGTATATACGCAAGTCTACTAGCTTGGAAAGTGATAATGTGGTTATATTTGAATTGATGAACAAGGCGGGTTATTATAGCTTAACCATTTATGACTTTATAAAACATTTGTCGGATAAAAGAGGCGCTCATATTGATTTTGGATTAGCACCACTCGTGAAGATGATGAATGATTCGAATAGCATAACTCCGATACAGTGCTTCGCTTTACAGTTAATATTTGCTGCAAAGGAACAGATTCCAGAACTAGCTAATTACTGGCCAGAACTTACAGAATTACCTTAGTAGTAACCCACCCAGTTTTACTACTAATTCTACTACTAACAGGTAGTCACAACTTGTGAAATTATGCTATAATTTGCCTACTTGATAAATAAACAAAACTTTTAATGATAAGCCAAGAAACCTTGCAAATACGGGTGTTTTAAGGCAAAAAGTAGCAAAATAAAACTATGATTAAAGTATTATTCATTTGCCACGGCAACATATGCCGTTCACCGATGGCTGAATTTATTTTAAAGGACATGATAGAGAAAAGGGGAATTAAATCACAATTCTATATTTCTTCAAGTGCAACAAGTACAGAGGAAATATGGAACGGTAAAGGCAACCCTGTTTATCCTCCTGCAAAAGATGAACTGCAAAGGCATGGACTATCATGTAAAGGAAAGTATGCCGTGAAGCTTAAAAAAAGTGATTATGATTTGTATGATCTGTTTATAGGTATGGATAGTCAAAATATCCGTAATATGAATTATATATTCGGGGGAGATCCAGAAAATAAAATACATAAGCTAATGGATTATGTAAAATCCGGAGGTGAAGTTGATGATCCGTGGTACAGTGGACGGTTTGACATTACATACAATGATATCTATAACGGATGCTGCGGGCTTATAGAATATTTACTTGAACGATAGAAAAAATTAATATTATTTGATTATATTAAGTGGCGTAAAAATTATAAATATTGTTTTAAATAATTATTATCATCAGCATATAAGGCTGTATAACTACATTTAGATGAATGACGTTCACTTGGTGGAATCCCCCATAAATTGACCGCTGAAAAACCAAGCCCTCCAAAACGGTGTATAAACGTTGCGGAGGGCTTGGTTTTTAAATTTTGTGTTTTGACTCATAGCGACAAGAATATTTCCAGAACCTCGTCATGATATTCTGCCGAAATACTGCCGCCCATCTGCTCTGTCAGCACCCTTGCTATGGACAATCCGAGCCCTGACGACTGACCGCCGCATTCCACAGTATAGAAGCGGTCAAACAGCTTGCCGACCTGCAGGCTGTCAAGGCTTTTGGCGTGATTGCGGAATGTGATGATTCCATCATCGTTCATGGTGACACACAGGTCGCCATCACTGTATTTCAGAGCATTGTTCAGAAGATTCGCAAACACTCTTGACAGGGCAGAACGGTTTACGCTGCGGATAATTTTCTTGTCCGTTATCAATATTTCTGGAATGATTCCACGCTCCTGCAAGGCTGCACGGTAGCTTAATATGCTCTTTTCGAGGATATTGTTGACCGCCGCATCATCAAACTGTATATTCTGTTCATCGGATACCGCCGAGGAATATTTCAGCAACTCATCTGTAAGCTGTTTCAGAGCCTCCGTACGTTCCTCGATAATGGCAAGATAGTTTTCAGCTTGTACGGATTTCTCCTCACTTTTGAGAAAATCCAGATAACCACAGATCGCCGTCAGGGGAGTGCGCAGGTCGTGAGAAATGTTTGTGACAGCTGTTTTCAGTTCCAGATCACCCTGGCTGTAACGGATATGCTCGGCACGCAGCACTTTCAACTGCTCATTCAGGGCAGAGGCAAGCGCACGCATATCCTTGTCAGAGGACGAAATCCCTATAATCGTGTTTGTGTCCAGTGTGAGTTTTTCGATTAACTGCATCCTTATCTCTTTTGCGGACTTCTTCATATTATATATTTTGACTGCCAGAACAGCAATGATTATTACCAACACAAGACACAACAGCATAGATTCACCTACTTCAGATCACATTTATTGAAATAATATACCGCACCAATCGTTGAAACGATACCGAATGCTACCGTACACAAAATATTCAGCCATATCTTTTCTGGCATATCTGAGATTGTCATGCTGAATGCAAGTCCCTGAGGAGAAAATCTGCTGAATACTTTAAAGACCTTATCTATTGTTCCCCCCATATCCATAGGCATACCAGCAAACATCAATGCATACTGAAGCATAAATGCGAGAATAGTCGATTTTGTGTCCTTTACCATATAAACGGCTGCAACGCTCACAAAGGTATTAGCCGTGAGTAGTACCGCAATCACAAGAAGCTCCTTTACAATTGTTTCTGCCGAAAATGCTGACAGATTAAAAAAAACGGCTCCAAGTACAAATGCAACGACTTCGTAAGCAATATAGAACATCAGTACCGCTGCTGATACCGTAATAACGTCCGCAAAGTAAATACTTTTGCGGCTGTGACCGACGATCAGCTTGTTGCGGATCGTACCAAAAGTAAAATCAGCCGATATAAATATTCCTGCAAAAGCAGCAGAAGTAATCGGAAGCATTAAAAGGACAGAGATCGGACAGATTGAAAAGTCAGGATTTTTGCCAATATCGGCATTAAAATAGCTTAAAACGCATACGGCTGCTCCAAACAGCATAAATCCGAACAGAAGATAATAAAATATCCTTGATAAAAACAGCTTTTTAAAATTGGAACGTATCAGCAAACTCATTCTGATGCACCTCCCACTAGCTTTATAAAATAGCTTTCAAGGCTTTCGTCATGCTCTGTCAGATAAAAGACCTCACATTTTTCAGCAGACAGGGCATTCACAAGCTTTGTCACGCCGATCTCACCGTAAATATCGGCGGTATTTTCGTCAATAATGCTGTATTTCAGTCCGAGACTGTCCAGTGCTTTGGTAAGCCCTTGTGTGTCAGAGACCGTCAGACGCATACATTTCCTGCACGACTTTTCAAGTTCCTCCGCACTGATTTCCTTTACAATTGTACCGCTGTTAATAAAGCCGTAATGGGTCGCAAGTCGGGACAGTTCATCAAGGATATGACTTGAAATCAGAACCGTAATATTTTTCTCTCTGTTCAGTTTCAGGATAAGTTCTCGCATTTCAACGATACCCTGTGGGTCAAGACCGTTTGTCGGCTCATCAAGGACAAGAAAGTCGGGATTTCCGGCAAGAGCAACCGCAATGCCGAGTCTCTGACGCATACCGAGAGAAAAGTTCTTGACTTTTTTCTTTCCCGTATTTTCAAGTCCCACAAGCTTTAATAGTTCGGGAATATTATTATAATCGGGCAGACCTAAGTTCTGATACTGCATCCTGAGATTGTTCCCGGCTGTCATGTTCGGATAAACAGATGGCGTTTCCACTAATGCACCCATTCTTCGCCTTGCCTTGCTGATATCACCGTCAGTATGCTTTTTGCCGTAGAGGGTAAATTCACCCGACGTGGGTGGCTGCAATCCGCAGACCAAGCGGATGAGCGTTGTTTTGCCTGCACCGTTCTTACCGACAAATCCATAAATCGCACCTTTCGGGACTTTCATCGTCAGTCCGTTAAGTGCCTTAAAATGACGGTAATGCTTGCACAGACCATTTGTCTGCAAAATGTATTCCATATGTAAAGGCCTCCTTTATTTGATGCCCTTATTATATCAGATAAAGATAAAGATAGCGGTAAAGAAAAGAGTAAATATTTTGTAAAGATTTTTATCACGAAATTATTCCTCACGCATTTTGAAACCGATACCCCATACTGCTTCGATATAATCCCGACCGCCTGTTTCTTTCAGCTTTCGTCTGATATTGCTGATGTGCATTTTCAGAGAGCTTTCCATACAATCGGGTGTTTCAAGGCTGATTCCGTCCAGTATATCCGACTTTGCTACGACCTGTGTCGGATTCTGCATCAGCAGACGGAGAATAGCAAATTCAGTTTTGGTCAGTTTTACGGGATTTTCGGAAACAGTCACAGCGTGGGAACTGAGGTCAAGGACTATGTCCTCAAATGCAAGTGTTCTGGACGGATGCGGATTCACTGCATTCCGGAATGCAACCGCAATCCGTGCAAGCAGTTCATCATTGCTGAACGGTTTTGTTATATAATCGGCGGCTCCGCCCATCAGCAGATTCACTTTATCCGAAATATCCGACTTTGCAGAAACAACAATGACGGGAATACCGCTGATTTTTGGCAGAATATTCTCACCATTCAAGCCGGGTAGCATCAGGTCAAGAAGTATCAGGTCGGGACGGCTGTTTTCAAGTACATACAGTGATTCCGTCCCCGAATAGGCACGGCTGACCGCATAGCCGTTTTTCGTCAGAAGCTCTCCGACCATGTTCCCGATATGAATATCATCGTCTATAATTAAAATCTGTTTCATTATTCTGCTCCTTTTCATTGCTGTTTCTATTATAATATAAGCTGTCATAAATTTCAACCGGTGGAGAGGAGAAACACTTTACAAATAATAAAAACGGAATTATTGTGTCGGGTAAATGTACATATTTGCTGTACATTTTACAAATAGCTCCAAAACCTATTGACTCACCAGTTGACTTGCATTATAATGATACTACCAAATAAATAGAAACAGGTCAATAAAAAGGAGTAAATCATATGACGAACATTCTATTGGTTGAGGACGATAAGGACATTGTTGAAAACCTAAGTGAATTTCTTGTGTCCGAGGGTTTCATAATTCGTCATGCTTCAGGTCAAAAGCTGGCTCTGGAACTTCTTTCAACAGAGCAAATAGATCTTGTATTATTGGATATTTCTCTGTCAGATGGAAATGGGTTTGCGGTTTGTTCCGCAATTAAATTCCGTTATAACATTCCTGTGATTTTCCTGACAGCATCTGATGATGAGTTCAGTACTGTAACAGGATTTGAGTTGGGAGCAGATGATTACATTGCTAAACCGTTTCGCCCACGAGAACTGGTTTCAAGAATAAAAAACATACTTAGATTAACAGGAAGTACAGGTAATACAATTCAACTTGGAAATGTTATTGTGGATACGGTCAAGGGTACTGCAACAAAGTACGGAAAGGAATTGTATCTTTCCGCTTTAGAATACCGATTGCTGCTGATGTTCCTCAATCATCGGGGTGCAGTGCTTACCCGCACACAGCTTCTTGAAAATATCTGGGATATTGCCGGTGAGTTTGTAAATGACAATACGCTGACAGTATACATCAAACGTCTGCGTGAGAAAATTGAGGACGAGCCACAGAATCCTGCCATTATCAAAACTGTGCGTGGATTAGGATATAGGATGGATTGATATGAAATTTTTGCGAAACACCGAAGTGTACAGAGGATTATTCCTGATGTCGCTTATTTCTTTTATTGCAATCGTTATAACGTGGCATTGGGATACCGGGTATGGTATATTTACATTAATTCTCTGTACAATATTTATATTGATGCATAGCGTGTTTACATATAGAAGGTACAGAAAAATTGCAAAGCTGTCGGCAGAAATAAACCGTATTCTGCATGGGGAAAGCAGTATAAAACTTGACAGTTATACAGAGGGAGAGCTTGCCGTTTTACAGAGTGAAATATATAAAATGACAGTTCGGCTGCGTGAACAGCAGCAAAGGATGGCTGATGATAAAGTATATCTTGCTGATTCACTTGCAGATGTTTCTCATCAGCTCAGAACGCCGCTTACTTCAATAAATATTCTTGTGACACGTCTTTCACAGACTGAACTATCACCTGAAAAACGATTGAAGCTTATGCACGATCTTAAGCTGTTATTATCACGCATTGACTTTCTGATTACGGCTCTTTTGAAAATTTCAAAGCTTGATGCAGGTACAGTACAATTTCATGCTGAAAATGTATCTATGGATGAACTTATAAAGAAATCGAGTGAGCCGCTGCTTGTACCTTTGGAATTGAGAGGAATTTCGCTGCATATTACATCTGAAGGCTGCTTTTCAGGCGACATTGCATGGACAAGCGAGGCCGTCGGCAATATTCTTAAAAATTGTATGGAGCATACACCGGCAGGAGGAAGTATCACTGTTAATGCAAAGGAAAATCCGCTCTTTACAGAAATCTGTATATCAGATACAGGATGCGGTATTGACAAAGAGGATTTACCTCATATTTTTGAGCGGTTTTATAAAGGAAAGAATTCTGACGAAAGCAGCTACGGTATCGGACTTGCTCTTGCAAGAATGATCGTGGTAACACAGAACGGTATTATCAAAGCAGAAAATGCACTAAGTGGCGGTGCAGTATTCACTATACGTTTTTATAAAGGGACTGTCTGAGGACTGTCCTCTTTCTCTTTGAAAGTGACATTTTTGTCATTTAAAAGTCACCGTCAAGTCACCCTGCCATGTTACTATATAATCAAACAAATTAAGGGAGTAATTTATTATGGAAATTTTACGAGTAGAGAACTTATGTAAAACCTATGGCAAGGGAGAAAATACTGTACACGCATTGGATAATGTATCGTTTTCCGTCAACAAAGGAGAATTCATCGCAATTATTGGCCCGTCTGGCAGCGGTAAATCTACATTGCTTCACATTCTTGGTGGTGTAGATAAGCCTACAAGCGGAAAAGTGTTTCTTGATGGTGTTGATGTTTATGCACAGAATGAAGAACAGCTTGCTATTTTTCGCCGCCGTCAGGTTGGACTTATCTATCAGTTCTATAATCTTATTCCTGTACTTAATGTCACAGAGAATATAACACTTCCTGTATTGATGGACGGACAGGATGTAAATCAGGAGCGCCTTAAAGAATTACTTAATACACTGGGGCTGAAAGACCGTGAAAATCATCTCCCGAACCAGCTTTCGGGAGGTCAGCAGCAGCGGGTTTCTATCGGCAGAGCATTGATGAATGCACCTGCAGTAATGCTTGCTGATGAACCTACAGGAAACCTTGACAGCAAAAGCAGTCAGGAAATTGTGGAGCTGCTGAAATACTCCAATCAGAAATATAATCAGACGCTGATTATTATTACGCATGATGAAAATATCGCATTACAAGCAGACCGCATTCTTACCATTGATGACGGAAGAATTACACGGGATGAGGTGATTCGCCGATGAACATTTTTCAAAAGGTCACACTGCAATCTCTTCGTAAAAATAAAACCCGTACAGCGGTTACTATTATCGGGATCATGCTCTCGACAGCACTGATATGTGCAGTAACAACTTCTGTCGCAAGCTTTATTAATTACGCTTTGATGAATACCATCCATGAATGCGGCAGATGGCACGGCAGTACGTTTATAAGCAGTGAAAAGGAAGCAGAGGAACTGAAGAAATATGACAAAATTGAAACAATCGCATATGGTCAGCAGCTTGGATATGCCAGAATAGAGAATAAAAATAATTATAAGCCTTATATATATGTGCTTGGTGCAAGCGATAATTTTAAAAGTCTTCTTCCTGTGAATATTACGACAGGAAGCTATCCTGAAACGTCTGCTGAAATACTGATTCCTGAACATCTTGCGGAAAATGGTGGTGTATACTATAAAATCGGAGATGAAATCACACTGGATATCGGCGAGAGGATGAGTGACGGATATCCGCTTAATCAGTATAACCCATGTTATACGATAAAAAATCATACTAAACCTCAACTTAATGATGAAGTCATTTCTGAACCTGTGTCAAATACCTATACAGTTGTTGGATTTTATGAACGCCCTGTATTTGAGCCGTTTTCTGCACCGGGATATACAGCAATTACAATCGCAGACAGCAATACGGAAACACTTTCCTGTTATGCATATTTTACATTTCATAAACCTAAAGATGCATATCAATTTATGAACGACAATTATCCATCAGGTGAAACAAATGATAATTTGTTGGAGGTGCAGGGCAGCTTTAAGACAGACAATCTGTATAGAATGATATACGGACTTGCAGCAATTTTTATCGGTCTGATTATGTTTGGCTCTGTTTCACTGATTTACAATGCTTTTGCGATTTCTGTATCGGAAAGAACAAAGCAGTTCGGACTTCTTTCCTCCGTTGGTGCAACAAAGAAGCAGCTTCGCCGGATGGTGTTTTTTGAAGCCTTTGGTGTAAGTTTAATCGGTATTCCGTCAGGAATTCTTATTGGTGTGATTGGTATTGGTATTACGCTGTTACTGATCGGAAGTTATTTTAACTTGATTTTTGACTGTCAGATTCCGATGCGTGTATGTGTATCTCCTGAAGCAATAGGAATAGCTTGTGTTGTAGCACTGTTTACAGTATTGATTTCCGCATGGATTCCCTCCAGGAGAGCTACACGGGTTTCGGCAATTGAAGCTATTCGTCAGAGCAGTGATGTAAAAGCAGAGAATAAGCCTGTTCGTACTCCTAAAATCGTATATAAATTGTTTGGCTTGCCAGGCTTACTTGCACAAAAGCATTTTAAGCGCAGCAAAAAAAAGTATCGTGCTACGGTAGTCAGCCTGTTTATGAGCATAGTGTTGTTTATTTCTGCCTCAGCTTTTAGCGATTATCTTATGGAAAGTGTATCGGTTGGGTATAATACGATTGGATTTGATTTACGTGTATCATCTTCCATTGCTGATTTAGAGGAAAATATGTCTTTGGACGAAGTGCTTAAATTGGTTGAAAACAATAAATATGTTGATAGAGCAGCATATTTACAAAGTAATTCGTTTAGTGGATATATATCCGAAAAACAGTTGTCTTATAAGGGAAGGGAATATTTAAGCAAAGAGGATACACACGATGCACCTTCTGATAAAATGGAAATCCAGACTTCCGTTAATTTTGTTAATGATATTCAATTTCGTCAATTACTTGAACAGTATCAGTTGAACGAATCAGAATATATGAATACAGATTCACCTCTTGCAATCGCTTTGGATGGAAATACGGTATATAATGCTGAACAGGAAAAATATATAAACCTGAATCTGCTGAAGGGTGATCATGGAGAAATTTCTGCTTCCACATTCCGAAATATTGAGGGATATAATTTCCGTGGTGGGCAGACCGATGAAAACGGCAACACAGTTTATAAGTATGTAAGCTGTGATAATCCCGAAGAGTATTTTGAAATTCCCGATGAGGAGGCAAGAATCTACCTTACATTCAACATAGGAAAAACGATTTATGAGCGGCCTTTTTATATAATGGATATCTTCAGCAGCATTATTTTGATTTACCCATATTCAATGATGGAGTATGTAATGTCAGATTCAGAGGAAGTATATTCTGAACAGGTCAATTATCTTATTCAATCTGAGGACCATGCTTCATGCTATACTTCTCTGGAAAATGAATTTAAGAAGAATCAATTAACACCTGACATTTTTGATTATGCTGCAGGTGCAGAACAGGAGCGTAATATTGTTCTCATCATTCAGGTATTCTCATATGGATTTATTGTTCTGATTTCTCTTATTGCTATGGCAAACGTATTTAACACAATATCCACGAATATCAGCCTGCGCCGCCGTGAATTTGCAATGCTCAGATCTATCGGTATGACGGACAAAGGATTCAATAAAATGATGAATTATGAGTGTATTCTGTATGGGACAAAAGCTCTGGGGTGGGGATTGCCGTTTTCTATCGGTATTACTTATCTGATTTACAAAGCAGTGGGTTCAGGATATACAACTGATTTTTATTTGCCTTGGGGAGCAATTGTAATTTCGGTACTGAGTGTATTTGCAGTCGTTTTTGCAACGATGCTTTATGCTATGAATAAATTAAAGAAAGATAATCCTATTGATGATCTTAGAAATGAGAATTACTGAGTTTTTCAATCGATAGTAATTATTTACAAAATATAATGTGTAGAATGTTTAAATATTTATATGTAGTTTAATATTAAACTCTAAAAAAATAACAGCAGGTGATTATTACATCACTTGCTGTTATTTTTTATCCGGATATAGATGCTTATTGTCTTGAAAAAATAATTACTTTGTTAATATGCACAAAACACAGCGTTGATTTTGGTAGGATCTTAATGTAAAGAATTCTTGACACAGTGTATATAATATGATACAATATGTTTATAGAAATTAACACTGGGGAGGAATATTATGTCTTATCATGAAAAGAGAGCTTTATCAGGCTTAGTGACGTTATTGGTAGTTGTCATGGGTTATTGTATTTATGGTTTTGGTGCACGTCCTGACAGAAATGTTAAAAATGATGATATTAAGTTCTGGGCAGGGGCTGTTTTACTGTTTATTGCAGTCGGAGTGATTATTACCGTAATTTCAGAAATAGTGCTTTACATCTCTGAATATTTAACTGCTCATAATAAAAACAATAAATGTAAGATGTCTGCATCACAAATAATGAAAGCAATATACACCTTTGATGAAATGGATAGGCTTATTGAATTAAAAACCTCAAAAATCAGCTATGCTTTTACTTTAATAGGATTTATAATGGCAGTAATATTTGTTCTTATTGGATTTTCAGCTTCAATTATGATAAATATTATATTTTTTTCGATGTGTATCGGAAGCTTAATTGAAGGGATTGTCGTAATCTATTATTACAAGGTCGGAGTTGCAAATGAATAAAAAATTTATTATTAAAAACAAAATAAGGACACTGCGGTTTTTTGCGGACGAAATGACACAGCAGGAGCTTGCAGAACGGGTTGGCTCGTCAAGGCAGACAATTATAGCGATTGAATCCGGGAAATATTCACCGTCGTTGGAGATGGCATTTCTTATAGCTGATGTATTTGGAGTAACTATCAACGAAGTTTTTGAAGTTGAAAAAAACTCAGAAGCACAAGATTAACAGTAGCCTGAGTAATTTGTCAGTAAATTGCTCATTCCTGATTTGTAAGATTCATTATTTTACAGAGGTATGATTATGAAAACAAAAGTACCGGCTCTTGTGATTGTATAAATAATATAATATTTTAATGAAGGGGATTTTATTATGAACATGAAAATTACAGAATCAACAGCACCAATAAACAGAAAAAAGGATATTCTCTCGACTTTATGGATTTTTCTTTCTTTAAATTATATTCTTTGCGATGTTTTATCCAATATGGAATCGTCGGTATTAAAAGGACTCATCGGAGGTAATGTTGCAGGCATACAGATGAATCAGGGTTTTTTACTGGCAGCAGGTATTTCCCTTGAAATTCCGTTTATAATGATTGTTTTATCAAAAGTGCTAAGCTTCAAAGCTAACAAAATCACAAACATTACAGCTGGAATTCTTATGGCACTTTATCAGATCTGTTCATTTTTTATGGGGACAGCACCATCATTACATTACATTTTCTTTTCGGTGATTGAAATTTTATGTAACTTGATTATCGTATTTTATGCTTTCAAGTGGATTGATTCAGATAAATAACAGGTATTTATAAAAGCTGCCCCGGTATTTCGTTTCATATGTATATTGGTTAAAGGATAAATAAAAAGCAGAATTTATTAATTTAAAGGATTGATAAACTAAAGTATCGGGAACAAAATAAAGTTTATCGTTATAAAGAAAAACGTTCTTCAGAATAAATTGAAGAACGTTTTTCTTTGAAAGTATGTATTATAGTAGTGTAATAATTTTAAACCGCAGGACGGATTTGAACCGCCATATTCCCTCTTGACAGGAGGGATTTCTGCCAATTGAATTACTTACGGCTGCCGTGAAAAAAATAAATTTCTCACACATTTGGTAATGTGTCTCTGCTTTCGCACGAGAACGACATTATTATATTATCATATACTAATGTATTTGTCAACATTGACATGACATTTTATGCATGTTATAATATAAATGTATTATCATTTAACAGTAATACATCATAATCAATGGGAGTACTGACAGAGTTTAAAGGAGATGAAATTATATGGATTTATTTGATTTTTTATCAAAAAGTCTGGATACACTGGACGCAGCTGCCAGATCAGCAACTGAGATCGGAAATGTAATATTGGATGCTATTTTTGGTGATGAGTCCGGAGATAATAACGATGTCTGCACTCCAGATGCAAATTCGGGTCAGGATAAACCATCAGACAATGATTCTGATGAAGATACATATAAAGAAGATAAAGTTTTTCAAACTGATAATAAAGAACAATCTCAGGCTGATTGTGATGCTGATGATAATGATGAGAAGACGGATATGCCTGAAACAATAGCAGAACGTCAAACTGACAATGAGGATATTTATGCGGAGTCACATAAATCTGTTCAGACACCACCTTATAGTGATAATTTCTGTGATTATGAAGATACAGATCAGATACATGAGAATTCAAGCGTTACAATGCGTACTGCACAAAAAGCAGGTTTTCAGTTTTATTATAACAAAGACAGCGGTACGGTTATAACCAGTATTCATATAAAAAACAAAAATGTAATAATACCTGCATATATTAATGGCCATCCTGTTACACATATCAAAGCAGACTGCAGAATTATTGCTGATCGTAAACCCGGAGAAGTGGGACTGTTTCTGCCTGACACACTATGGAGCATAGGGGAAAATGCTTTTTTAATATCAACCTGCGGTGAAAGATGTAACAAGTGGGCAATGTTTTCATATGTGCGTTTTCCAAAAGAAAAAATTATAATTCATGATAACGCATTTCTTGGACAGCGTAAATTAAAAAAGATTGATTTTAACTGTAACGTTGTTCTTGAAGATGAATGTTTTTCAGGATGCAGCAGTCTTGAAGAGGTACATTTAAACAAATATGCCCGCATGGGTCACCGTGTTTTTATGAACTGTAAAAATTTAAAAACTGTTGTCTGGGACAAATTGGAAGAAAATTATATGTCAAGCGGAATTTTTAGTTTTACTCCTTTTGAAGAAGCACATGACATACTTATAGTCGGAGGAACACTTCAGAAATATTCTACAGATATGGAAACTGTTAATATTCCGGAAGAAGTTAAATTCATTGGCATGAATGCTTTTCTGAATAATAAAAAAATCAGGCATGTTGTTCTTACGGATTCTGTAGAGAGCATTGATACTGATGCATTCTGCGGCTGCAGTAATCTTATTTACATTAATCTGCAGAATGTAAGTACTATTTGCAAGGATGCATTTTATAACTGTGAGTCACTTGGTAAAGATCTTGTTCTTAAAGAAAATGTCATTATGGATGGGAATCCGTTTCGTCATTGTCCTTTTTCTGATGCGAATAAAGCACCTGATGGCATAGTGTATAATCACATTCTTATTGAAGAAACTCCACATTATGAAAATGATATATGGCAGCTGGATGAAAATATATATGCTATTTCTAATGGTACTGAAGGTTCGGAATTTGGTGAAATTTCAAGAAATAAAGGAAAAACCGTAATACTTCCCAAAGACCTTATATATGTTTATAATTTTAATATGTTCCGTGATGCATCAAAGATTGTTGTACGTAATCCTCAGATGACTGTCATGAGCAATAAGGACTTTTTCGGAAAAAGAGAAGTTTATCAGAATGATCTTTGTCTGTCCATTGAAACTGCTGAATGTATATCAGATATAATGATGTTTTTTCCTAAATACACAATTAATAATCCTGTTTTTAAAAAGGCAGTTGACCTGTATAACCGCTGTTTTGACAGCTACAATATATTTGATCTGAACAGATATGATCAGAAAATTCTCAATATCGGCCTCTCCTACAGATATATGCTTGATATAGCTTATAAGCGACTGACCGGAGGCTTCAGACTTACATATCGCAATAAGATTATGTATGAAAATTTTGTTTATCTGCATTGTAAAAAAGGTCTGAGGTATGCCGAAGAAAAAATAGATAAAGATCAGATAGATTTTTTTAAAAACCTTTGCAAAAAACGTTATTTGGAATTAATAGAGCAATAAACACAAAACACCGTTTCAGTTTTATCTGAAGCGGTGTTTTTGTATTTATCATTTCCGGCTTATTATCTGTTCCCATTCCTCGTAAGGATTCATATGGGAAAGTGATTCTGTTGTTTTTCCCTGTGAAGTGTAAAGAGTAAGGAGATGTTCTTTTCTTGAAATCATTGATTCATCCATATGTATGAGCTGGGATGATACATCCGGAAGATCAGATGCTTTATAATATTTTCCGAAGACAAATAACGGTCCTGTCATTTTACATGAATCATATATTTCTTTTACAATTGAATGAGTCATTTTGTGATGAGCATGCCCGTATTCACCGTCAGCGTTATGTGTAGCTATTTGTTTCCAGGGTTTATATGTCATAACAAGCTTAAGATCAGTGGTGATTTTACCTTTTACCTTGCTCCAGTCGTCACGTTTTCCTAAGACTTTATCCGGATATGAGAGAATAATGCCTTTGTTACCCGATTCGTTCATAACAGACTTGAATTCAGCACTGCGAACAGAATTTCTGCCGTTTGTAATGCAGACTACAAGCCAGCCTTTTTCTGAAAGATGACCGCCGCCCCATAATGTTTCGTCGTCCGGATGTGCTACAATCATCAGTTTGTCTGCTGATGACAGGTCGATGCTTTTTAGTGTAGCTTCTGTGAGTGCAGGGACATTATATGATTTTTTTATGTTGTCCCATCGCCATATGGAATATCCTCCGACAATGATCAGAACAGATATAATTATTATTGAGATTATTTTTTTCATTATAATTATGTTGGTTTCCTTTCGTTAAACTGCCTCCGGTCTCTGGAGAGTATGATTTACTATTATGGAGACAAAGTATTTATTTGTCATGTACTTCTTCTATATATAATGATGGTAGCTGATAAGTATATGCTCATATTATTTTTAAGAAATACGAGTTTCTATATTTTTAATTTCCTGTACATATTAGGGGTCATTCCTGTGATAAGTCTGAACTGTTGCATAAAGTATTTTTCATTATTATATCCGCACTTTTCAGCTATAGAAGATATACTCATTCCGCTTGAAATAAGCAGATATTTTGCCAGCCGGATACGCATAAGGATGTTGTCCTGATGATAGCTGTTTTCAAAGAAATGTCTGTACATCGCACAAAAATGTCCGCTGCTCAGACAGAATTTTCTGCATGCTTCCGATGAGTCCGGAATATCAGAAGGTCTTAGATAATTACTGTTTCTTAGTCTGCAGTATTTTACATAGTCCGGATTGTCTGAACAGTTATTTATTAAAGATATTTCTGATTCGGAGCGGGTCTGAAGATCAAGGAGTATCTGCGGACATTCATTTGCTGTGATTTTTCTGCTCATGGTTACTATAGTGCTGAAATCAGGACCATATATCCTGTGCTTTTTAAAGCAGCCGTACATCATGGTCTCAACCCTGTCTGCAATCTGCCGTTCATATTGATTGCATCCGTTATAGTCGGTAACAGCAACGGCAAATGCATTCTTTTCAATCCGTGCGCATATTTTTCCTGGGCTGTCGGCAATTGATCTGAAGATTTCAGCTGTATCGGTCAGAAATGAAGTCTTTTCAAAGATATATTCATAATCAGATATTTTGCTCCCGGAATTGAATCTGATCAGAAGAAGCATGATGTCAGATATATTTCCTGTATTTCTGACACAGATATCAAGCTCATTTATGAATCCTGTGCGATTATACAGTCCGGTTGCAGAATCATGCAGTTCAGAAAGATTACGGCATTGCATGAGATAGTTAATATCATTTTTCATTCTTAAAAATTCAAGAGCATTTGAGATTATCTTTATCCAGTTTATTGATGGATTACCCGGATTAGCCGATGAGTCATATCTGAATATTATGAATCCCAGGTCTCTGTCCATAAAAAACAGAGGAAAACAGAAATATGCATTTGGTGTATCATTTGTTCTTATAGAATCAGGAAGTAACTCTGTTCTGCTGAAATGCACAGGTGCCGGATTGTTTATGAATTTATCTATTATACTGTAGCAGATCATATCATTTATGCTGTCTCTGTTTTTAATTTCAGGTGAGATGCACCAGTCTTCGTTAAGGCAGAGAAATAGTCCTGAAACCTCCGGCAGAAAATATGAGTGATTTTTCAGTTCACGTATAAGATCAGATATTGTTTTTGAATTGGTAAGAACCTGTTCGAGCATTCCGGTATCATTAAGTGATGAAATGAATTGCTGACGGTGATTTTCGGTTATCTCCTGAGAAAGAAGACTGTATTCTGAACCGCAAGGACATGTATCTCCTCTGATTATCTTACCCTCAAGGGATATGTTTTTTTCAGGACATTTTCCTGTGACATTTTTATAAAGCCTGTTAAGCAGCATTGCTCCCAGTGCTCTTCGGTTCCGTTCATATGTAGTAAGTATCGGATAATGGTTTGTGCGGTCTCCGATATACTCATATCCGATTACTGTGATATCGTCTGGTATCCTGATGCCATGCCGTACAAAGGTATCACACATAGCAAAAGCCATGTAGTCATTTGCACATATTACGGCCTGAGGCATTATTCGTTCGCCTTTTATATATGAAAGGGCTGTATTTTCACCCGAAGATGTCCAGAAGTCACCGTATAATATATTTGTGCTGTCTGTATGCAAACCATGCTTTTGCATAGATCTGAGGTATCCACTGACTCTTTCATGTGATGTAGCAAGGTTGCGGGGACCTGTGAGAATGTCTATATAAGAAAAATGATGCTCGTCAATAAGATGATCGGTTAATTGTTCAAAATCTGAGACAGTACAGCTGTCAGCAGATGGATAGCGTTCAGTAACACTCCCGGAGCAGACCACCGGTATATTATTATGTTTATCAAGATATGAAAGTACTTTTTCAAGAAGCTTCTGATTAATAAAAGAATCACCTGTAATGATAAATCCTTCAGGCATCTGTGAACTTATCATGCTGTATATATTATTTTCAAGTGCGATAAAATCGTTGTATTCCGAAGCGTTGTAAATATTTGAAATTACAACTATATCCGTATTCATTTTTAAACCCTGTGATATTATGCCGTCAAGAATCTGTTTTTGCTCAGAGGCAGAGGCACGTGCCGTTACTACAGCGAAAATATGCCTGTTTTTTATAGTTGACATCCCTTTCGTTTTAGTTTATAGAATAATTATATCTGTTTTTTATATTGAAATCAATAGCCTGAATCTTCATTTTTTATACCTAACCTACAAAAATCAGGTTGAATAGAAAATTATACAGGTGTATACTTATAATAGTCTGACTGATCAGTAATTATTAAGAGACAAAACAATAAAATCAATATTAAAACTGGAGTGAAATAATATGAATCTTAAGAAGATGACGTCATTTATGACTTCATTGGTAATGATAGTTATTTGTGTACTTTCTTCAGTACCGGTTTCTTATGCTGAAGGGAATATGCGTGATATCACTACAATGCAACTTGTAAGTGATATGGGAATAGGTATTAATCTTGGAAATACACTTGAGGCATGCGGCGACTGGATTGACGGAAAATCTGTAACCAGCTATGAAACCGCATGGGGAAGCCCTGTGATTACAAAGGAAATGATTCAGGGATATAAGGATGCAGGGTTTGGTGTTCTGAGAATACCTGTAGCATGGTCAAATATGATGGCGCAGGATGGAAATTATGAAATCAACAAGGAATTTATGAGCAGAGTAACACAAGTTGTTGACTGGACAATTGATGCAGGCTTGTATGCTGTTATAAATATCCATTGGGATAATGGCTGGGTAAATAAATTTCCTGAAAACAAGGAAGAATCAATGAAGCGGTATACAAAAATGTGGTCCCAGATATGTGATAACTTTAAGGATTACAGTGATTACCTGATGTTTGAATCACAGAATGAAGAACTCGGATGGGAGAAGCTGTGGAACAGATGGGCAGGTACACAGGGTAAAACTGAATCATATGCCATTGTAAATGAGATCAATCAGGAATTCGTTGATGTAGTGAGAAACTCAGGCGGAAATAATGATAAGCGTCATCTTCTTATTTCAGGTTACAATACAGGGATTGATGTAACATGTGATCCTCTTTTTGTAATGCCTGATGATCCGGCAGGAAGATGTGCTATATCAGTCCATTATTATTCTCCTTCAACATTTGCAATACTTGAGGAGGATGCTGACTGGGGCAAGGCACAGTCAACATGGGGAACTGATAAGGAGATTTCTGACCTTAACAACGACATGAATATGATGAAATCTGCATTTGTAGATAAGGGCATACCTGTCATTATCGGAGAATACGGATGTCCGACAAAGAACAAAGAGCCGGAATCAGTAATGAAATTTATTACTTCAGTATGTAAGGCTGCATATTCAAGAAATATGTGTCCTGTACTGTGGGATACTCCGGGCGGACGATATGACAGAATAGAATGCAGAATGACTGATACAGAACTTAACAAGGCACTTTGTGATATTGCTGGTTCAACCATAAAGAATCCTGAAGATGACGGAACCAGAACAGTGACATATCAGATGAACGAGCTTAAGAAGAGTGAGGATGGCGGATATATTATTCCAATCTCAGGTGATATACAGAAAGCTATCATAAATCTTAAGGTATCATCATCTGAAAACTCAGGCTGGTACTGTGGGGGAGGCGGACTGACATTCAGCAGTGTAAAGGCAGTTGATTCTTCAAAGACTTTCTGGAGTAGCAAAAATTTCAACTATGATGCCGGAAAGGAAAAAATTCTGATTAACTTTGATGGAACATTCACTGACGGTGAAGAAAATGTTATCGAGGCAAAAATAAACTGTGATAATGCTGAGCTTGTTGACTACTGGCACTCATCTGAAAAAAATCCGAATGGTGGAGATGATGTGAGTGTTGAATTTAACAGCATAACACTTTACTATTCTGCTGTTAAGACATCTGACATCTTGTCTGGAGATACTGACTGCAACGGTATAGTTAATTCAGCTGATGTCATCTGCATGATTCATGGTATGGTCGGAAAGACAGAACTTGTTGAAAACCAGTTAAAGAATGCTGATATTAATAATGACAGCAGACTTACAGTTGTTGATCTGATATTACTCAAAAATTTACTGTTGAACTCATAAGTCGGAATATTATTAAAATAGAAAACGCATCAGTTTTGGCTGATGCGTTTTCATGTTTTGTAAGGTAAAAATTTAATCAGGCTTCAGTAAATTCTTCTTTGCCAGCACCGCAGATAGGGCATACCCAGTTGTCCGGGATATCTTCAAAACTTGTTCCTGGTGCAATTCCGTTGTCAGGATCACCCTGAGCCGGATCGTATTCATAACCGCATAGCTCACAGATATATTTGTTCATATCATTTTCCTCCTTTCTTATATTTTTCCTTGCATGGAATTTACAATCGAAGCTGCAAGTACATCTATTTCTTCAATCTGATTTTCCTTCAGCGAGGATTTTATTGTAATGGCATTTTCAAGAATAGTCATATTCTTCATGCCTGATAAAATATCTCTGATAAGTTTGCCCGATGCCGGTGCCCATGAACCGTTTTGTATTACGGCAACTGTCCTGTTCTGGAGATTGTGTGCCTTCAGGTCTGTAAGAACTGTTTCCATGTTGCAGAATATTCCGGCGTTATATGTTGAGCTTGCAAATACGATATGACTGCATCTGAAAGCTTCTGATACAATAACAGATGGATCAACGGACGAAACATCATATACGACAATATCTTTTACACCAAGGTCTGACAGTTTTGAGGCCAGAATCTCAGCCGCATTTGCAGTATTTCCGTATATTGAAGCATAGGCTATCATTACTGAATTATTTTCGGGAGTATATGTGCTCCACTTCTGGTATTTTTCAATAAACCAGTTTATATTTTCACGCCATACCGGACCATGAAGAGGACAGATCATTTTTATTTCAACTGATGATGTTTTTTTAAGAAGCGTCTGTACCTGTGCACCATATTTACCGACAATATTAGTGTAGTATCTTCTGGCATCATCAAGCTTTTTATGTTCAAAATCCATTTCATCTGCAAAAAGATTTCCGTTTATTGCACCAAATGTTCCGAATGCATCGGCAGAATAAAGAATTTTATCTGTTTTGTCATAGGTTACCATAGCTTCAGGCCAGTGAACCATAGGTGCCATGATAAACTGAAGTGTGTGTCTGCCTGTGCAGAGTTCTTCACCTTCTTGAATAACCACTGCATGAGAATCAATATCAAAATTGAAAAACTGTTTGATCATAGTTATTGTTTTACTGTTGCCTACAATTTTTACATCCGGATACCTTATCACAATGTCATTTATGAGTGAACAATGATCAGGTTCCATATGATTTATTATAAGATAATCCAACTTTTTTCCGTTAAGTACATGGCAGACATTTTCAATAAAAAGGTTACCTATTGAATGATCAGTTGTATCAAGCAGAACAGTTTTTTCGTCATTTATCAGATATGAGTTATATGATACGCCGTCAGGAACGGGAAAAACATTTTCAAATAATGATATTCTCCGGTCATTTCCGCCTACCCAGAACATATCATCTGTTATTTTCTTTGTACAATACATTTTTAACACTCCCAATTTTATTTTATCCGGATACAATAATGATTATACCGGAAAACTTAAATTATGAAATCCTGATAAAATACTCTGTCATAATATTTATAAAATATCAGAAAGCATCTGACTTTTCTGATCAAATCCATTAAAAATTAATTTTATAAAATTCGCAGACGCAAATAAAATTTTTATTTACGCCTGTTTATGTGTTATTGATTATTGTTAAAAACTTTTGCGAGCATTTCAGTTACGTAATCTTTAGTGAATTTGTTGCATTCGTTTATTATAAAAGCCATACGTCCGACAGTGTCAATTTTTTCGTCAGCATCACAATATTTTTTCATACGTTCCATCATTTCTTCGCTCTGTTTTACAATAATCTCACGTGAAATTACTTCAGATATTTCAGTAATCTGATCTTTTGTCATAGCAGTTGTACTGATTTCATTTTTATGTTTTTCAATCATCTGACGAGAAACATCTTCTGAAATTTTGGTGATTTCTTCCTTTGTCAGGGCATTTTGTTTTGATTTAAACACTATACATCCTCCTTTCGATAACTCTGAATAAAATTATATCATACTTTTATTCAGATGACAAGAAAAAAGTGATTTTGTATGATAAAAAACTTGATAAGTTTTACAAGGGGTTCCGATTCTGCAGAGTCGTGCAGGGTTTGTGATCTCCATGCACCTTCACAGGCATATTGCATCAGTTAATCTGCTAGCGGATAATATTTTAGCAGGGTATGATAAAAAAAACGGTATATACGGTCAATAAAATCGAAAACCATGTTGATTTTTATATAGAGATTATGGTATAATATTATTGTTTTTCACAAATAAAAAATTAGAAATTGGTGATTAAAAAATGCTGCTCAGCATGAATGATATAAGCAAATACTATAATGGAAATCAGATACTCAGAAATGTCAGCCTGACTGTTGAGGATAATGACAGAATAGGCCTGATAGGTATCAATGGCTGTGGAAAAACAACACTTATTCGCATTTTAACAGGTAAAGAGGATCCGGACAGGCTAACAGAGGAAGACGGTATTATATCTCTGGGCTCAAAGACAAACATAGGATACCTTGAACAAATGGGATCGCTTGATAATGAAAATACAGTTATTGAAGAAATGAAAAGTGTATTTTCAGAACTTATAGATATTTCAGAACGTATGAAAGAATTAGAAAGGCTTATGGCTGAAAATGATTCACACTATGAGGCTCTGAGTGAGGAATATTCACGGATATCTGCATATTATGAGGCAAACGACGGATATATTATAAAAGTAAAAATCAGGACGATTTTAAATGGTATGGGATTTTCTGAACAGTTATTTGACAGGGTAATCTCAAGCTTTTCAGGCGGTGAAAAAACCAGACTTGCCATTGCAAAGCTTCTCCTTGAAAATCCTAATCTTCTGATACTTGATGAACCTACAAACCATCTTGATTTTAAAACTGTAATGTGGCTTGAGGATTATCTTAAAGATTATAAGGGCGCATTGATTATCGTGTCACATGACAGGTACTTTCTTGACAAAATTGTAACTAGTGTATGTGAAATAGAAAATGGGGCTCTTTCAAGATATAAGGGTAACTATACAACTTTTACAAAGCTTAAAGCTGAATCTGTTGCACGTCAGCATAAAGAATATGATATGCAGCAAAAGGAAATAGCAAAAATGGAGGATTACGTTGCTAAAAATCTCGTCCGGGCATCAACCTCCAAAAGTGCAAAAAGCCGTGTAAAGGCCCTCGATAAAATGGAGAGAATTGAAAAGCCTAACACATATCATAAATCAGCAAATCTTGAATTCACATTCGGCATAGATCCTCCTCTTGAAGTACTGAAGGTTAAAAATATTGATATTTCGGTGGGCTTTGGAGGCAGCAAAAAAACGCTTGTGGATTCACTTTCATTTGAAGTAAGAAGTGGTGAAAAGCTTGCCGTAATAGGAGATAACGGTATAGGAAAATCAACACTTCTTAAAATAATACAGGAAAAGCTTCCTCATTCGGGAAAGGTGATATGGGCTTCAAACGTAAAAATATCATATTTTGATCAGGAAGCGCAGAATATAGAACGTTCAAATACTGTGTTTGAGGAAATACACCGCAGATATCCGTCAATGTCTGATCTTGAAGTCAGAAGCCTTCTTGGAAAGGTACGCCTTATAGGTGAAAATGTTTTCAAGCAGGCAGGAGTAGTAAGCGGTGGTGAGAGATGCAAGCTTTGTTTTGCAATAATGATGATGGAGCATGGGAATGTGCTTATTCTTGATGAGCCGACAAATCATCTTGACCTGCAGACAAAAGAGGTTCTTGAGGATGCTCTTGAAAAATTTGAAGGCACAATAATTTATGTGTCTCATGACAGATATCTTCTTAATAAAATTTCAACAAGAATTCTTGAAATAACTAATGGAAATACAGAGAGTTTTGACGGTAGTTTTGATGATTATATAAAAGTCAGACGTCAGAGAGAGCAAGAACTTCTGGATGAGGAAAATCAGAAAAAACAGGAGGCTGCACGTGCTGAATATGCAGCTAAGAGTGAAAAGGCGTTTAAGACAAAGGAACAGAGAAATCTTGAAGCCAAGGCAAGGAACCGTATGAGGGAGCTTGAACAGGAGATGGAAGATCTTCAGGCAGAACTTGAAATACTTGAAAAAGAAATTTTAAAAGAGGAAGTATTTTCAGATTATAATATAATGACTGAGAAATGCACAAGGATAGATGAGATAAAAACTTTTTCAAATGAGAAATTTGACGAGTGGGCAGAATTATCGGAAGCATAATTGATGAAGGGAATATGAGAAAATGGATATAAACAAAGTTCTGGCAGAGGAATTTAAATTAAAACAGGATCAGATAAATAACACAATTGCTCTGTTTGATGACGGAAAAACAATACCGTTTGTTGCCAGATACAGAAAAGAAGCAACGGGATCACTTGATGATCAGATATTGCGTGAAATATTTGATAGAATGACATACTTAAGAAATCTGCAGAAACGTAAAGAAGAAATTATAACACTTATTGATGAACAGGGAAAGCTTACTCCTGAAATAACAGATTCCATCAATAATGCAAAGACACTTGTTGAAGCAGAGGATATTTACAGACCATTCAAGCCTAAAAGAAAAACAAGGGCCAGTATTGCAAGAGAAAAAGGACTTGAGCCGCTTGCAGTATTTATCATGCAGCAAAATATAAATGACGATCCTGAAACAAAAGCTGCAGAATTTATTGATGATCAAAAGGGTATAAATGATATTACAGATGCAATAAATGGTGCTCTCGATATTATAGCTGAGGATATTTCGGATGATGCTGAGCTTCGCAAGGAGCTAAGAGCATATTTTATGAAAAACGGAATTATTGCTTCAAAGGCAAGTGATGAGAATACTGAAAGTGTCTATGAAAACTATTATGATTTTTCTGAGCCTGTTGCAAAGACTGTAAATCACAGAATACTTGCAATGGACAGAGGTGAAAAGGAAGGATTTATAAAGGTTTCTATAGCATCTCCGGATGAAACACCGCTTTCTATGTGCGTAAGCAGATATTCAAAAAATCAGGGAAAATGCGGTTCACTTGTTGCAGCAGCAGCAGAGGATGGATATAAGCGTCTTATATTCCCATCTATTGAACGTGAGATACGTGCAGCTCTTACAGATAATGCAGCAGAGCAGGCAATCAAAGTATTTGCTGAAAACTTAAGACAGCTTCTTCTTCAACCGCCGATAAAAAATACTGTAACACTCGGACTTGATCCGGGATTCAGGACAGGCTGCAAGGTTGCAGTTGTAGATCATACAGGAAAGGTTCTGTACACGGATGTTGTTCATATTTCAATGGGTTCAGCAGGTAATATTGAAAGGGAAAAGCAGAAGCTTAAAAAGATTATAATTGATCAGAAGGTAAATACAATTGCTATAGGAAACGGTACAGCATCACGTGAAAGTGAAGCCGTTGTTGCAGAAATAATAAAGGATGTTCCTCAGAAGGTAAGCTACATGGTAGTAAGTGAAGCGGGTGCATCTGTATATTCAGCTTCAAAGCTTGCGGCAGAAGAATTCCCGGAGTATGATGTTTCACTCAGAAGTGCAGTATCAATTGCAAGACGACTTCAGGATCCTCTAGCAGAGCTTGTAAAAATAGAGCCTAAGGCTATAGGGGTAGGACAGTATCAGCATGATATGCCTAAGGCAAGAATGAATGAGGCACTCGGAGGAGTAGTTGAATCGTGTGTAAACTCAGTCGGAGTAGATCTTAATACATCGTCACACTCTCTGCTTTCATATGTTGCCGGAATAAATTCTGCAATAGCAAAAAATATTGTTTCATACAGAGAGGAAAACGGAGAATTCAGTGACAGAAAGCAGCTTCTCAAGGTTCCTAAACTGGGAAAAAAAGCATATGAACAGTGTGCAGGATTTTTAAGAGTAAGAAACGGCAAAAATCCTCTTGACAATACAGCAGTTCATCCTGAAAGCTATGACTGTGCAATGAAGCTTGTCAGTGAATGTGGATTCAGTATTGCTGATATATCTGAAAGAAAATCAGGGGATATCAAATCAATAGCTGAAAAAATCGGAATACCTGAAATAAGCCGGAGACTTGATATAGGCATACCGACACTCAGAGATATAGTATCTGAATTACAGAAACCGGGACGGGACTTAAGAGATGAGCTTCCGGCACCGCTTATGAGAAGTGGAGATATTATGGAAATCAAGGACTTACAGGAAGGCATGGAGATGATGGGAACTGTAAGAAATGTTATTGATTTCGGTGCATTTGTAGATATTGGTGTGCATGAGGATGGACTGGTTCATATTTCACAGATATGTGACAGATATATAAAGCATCCGCTTGAGGCTGTCAAGGTAGGAGAGATTGTAAAGGTTCGTGTTCTGGGTGTTGATGTAAAGAAGAAAAGAATTTCACTTACAATGAAATTAAAGTAGATGGGTTCCGGCTCTGCGGAGCCGGGCAGGGCTTTCCGATCGCCCTGCACCTTCGGGATGAGAA
>CALMUA010000002.1 GCA_937872775.1 uncultured Ruminococcus sp. | reverse complement strand
TTTTCGCACAGCCGGCACAGTGCATTAATGGTTTTCGAAAAGCTTAAAGGAATTATTGCTGATCAGTTAGATGTAGATTCTGAATCAATTAAAATGGAATCTTCAATAGCAGAGGATTTACATGCAGATTCATTGGACGTTGTTGATCTGATCATGACAATTGAAGGCGAATTTGATATGGAGTTCCCTGACAGTGATGTTGAAGCAATAAAAACAGTTGGAGATATCGTAAATTATATTGAGTCAAATGTTTCAGCAGAATAATTTGTTCTGTAAATAATATCACCTGGCAGCTGGCTGTCAGGTGATATAATTTAAATTGCCGTTTTTAGAGATTATCTGCATGTATTTTATTGACATGTACAGAAAGGAAGTAACAATGAAAAAGGTTGAAGAAAAAGCATTAGTATTTAGTACTTTTACATCAGTACTTTTATCTTTTACTCTTATAATTGGCGTTGTCGCTTTTATATCTTTCAGAACCAAGAAAAAAAGAGATTACTGCGAAAAGTGGAAAGATTATGATGAATGTGGAGTGTAGAACATTAAAACAATTTCTTTTTTAAATATATTATACCCTTTTGTCTGATTAAATTTAGTTCAGACAAAAGGGTTTTTTATATATAACTCAGGTCTGTGAGGCTGAAGGTTTTTATCTGAAATAAAAAAATGATGAGATATAAAATTATAACTCATCATTGAATTTTTATTTACTGCGGCGTCCTGTATTTCTGCGTTTGCCTTCTATATTACGTTTAAGGTCGCACATTTTCTCTTCACTGTTCTGTTTAAAACGTGATAACATATCTTCAAAGGAAAGTTCCTGAAGAGGTTGTTTGCTTCCAAGTGATCTGGAATTGCTGTTGTTTCCGCTATTATTGTTAGGTCTTGTATTTTGTGGCCTTTGAGTCTGGGGTCTTGAATTGTTCTGGGGTCTTGAATTGTTCTGAGGTCTTGAATTGTTCTGAGGCCTTGGCTTCTGTTGATCCGGCTCCATGGCTTTTTTAATTGAAAGACTGGTTTTGCCTTGCTCATCAATGTTTAAAACCTTGACTTTGACAGCCTGACCTTCAGTTATATGATCCCGTATTTCGTTGACGTAAGTATTTGATATTTCAGAAATATGAACCATACCGACAAAAGTTTTATCTTCAAGGGGAATTTCTACAAATGCTCCGTAATTAGTAATATTACGAATTTTTCCGTCATAAATTTTTCCTATTTCAAGCAACATAAAAAAATTAGTATCCTCCTAAATTATTAGTTTCTGGATGTATCATAAAATCTTATTTCGTTTGGATAAGCATAGTTCATGTTTTCTATTGCCAGTTTTTCTTTATAGGCATTTATATCATCATCATCAAATAACCGCTGATATTCTTCGTTTTCATCCTGAACTGTCTGAGTCTGAATTTTAAGTTGTTCAAGCTCTTTACGTTTTTCGGCAAGTAATGCCTGAGTAGAGATAATAGAAATAAAACATGCTATAACGGAAACGAAAATTATTATTCTACCGAAAACTTTTAAGGGATTTTTGGCGGTATCCTTTTTACCCAATTATACTTCACTATCCTTTTATGATAATCAATTTACACTACATTAATTATACTACAAAAGGACCTATCAATCAAGGGCTTTTTAATATTTTTTTACGATGCAAAGCTTTTTTATTGTAAATGTTATAGGTTTTATGATAAATCTTTTTAAAAACGACATTATTTTTATAAATACACCTGTAACTATATTGCCAACACTGAAGAAATATACAGTAAACCCGAGAAGATTTCCCAGAATATAATATACACGGAAATCAGCACGGGCTGCTGCAATTGTAAAAGCCATTAAAAAGATGGAATACATAATAAAGAACAGTATATCTTCTATTGCAACAAGCAGCGTATTATGAGGAAGTGTTATTCTTATAATACGGAATATATCATAAACAATGCCGATAGGTATGCCGAACAGACAGCTTATAAGGAAAAGCTTTAGCTGCTCGCTTACTCTAAAGAACGTTTCAAGCTCCAGTGCAGTCACCTCCTGTTATCGGAACAGCTTTCCAATAAATGAAACTGGTCCCTTTCTGTCCTTGTCCCCGTAGCATAGTGACCATATATCACCTTCAATAGTCATATCTCCTGTTTCTACACTTATTGAGTTTACATGCAGGTTTCTGCCTGATACTGTAAGTTCACCCATTTGTGTATACAGCAGGATTTCTTTCTCATCAAAATTATCTACGTCGGTAACCCCGGAAATAGAAAGGCTTTTTCTGTTCTCCATAATTATATTGTGGACTTGTCGTGTTGTTTTTTCGTCATTCATTTTTAAATACTCCTTTAATATAATAATTATGTTTAATATATATGCCTAAAAAAACAATTTGAGAATAAAAAAATGCTGATTTCAGAAATTGATCTGAAATCAGCATTAAAATATTTATTTTTACCCCATTTTTACAACAATATCGTTGTTTTCAAGAAGAATATCTGCCGTAATATAATTGCCATTGATCTTTTTGCCGTTTACGGTAATTTCCTTGACACCACTCTGTACATGAGCTGAATTGTCAAATATGATTGAAAGCCATTTTCCTCTGAATAATTTTTTAATTGAGAATTCATTCCATTCTGAAGGAATACCAGGTGATATAATCAGGCCGTCAGCATCAGGACGCATACCGCATATACCTTCAATACAGCCTACCATAACTGTTGAAGCTGTACCTGTAAGCCAGTGCACGTTTGAACGTCCTTCAAATGCACATCTTGTAGATTCTGTAAACTGACCGTGTGCATATGGTTCCAGAACTCTTATTTCTGCTTTGTCATTCATTGCTGCAGGTGCACTTTCCATAAAGTACTCAAATGCTTTATTGCCGTGACCTATAAGGCTTTCTGCAAGTATAGCCCATCCCTGCGGCTGTGAGAATATACCGCCATTTTCCTTTGTGTCAGGATTGAATATATGCATTAATGCACCCTTGAACGGATGATCTACATATGGAGGTTCAAGAAGCTTTATTCCGTATGGAGTATTTAGTATATCAGATACTGACTGCATTGATTTTTCAGCTCTTTCCTTTGAAGAAAATCCTGAAATTATGCCCCAGCTCTGAGGATTGAGCCACATGTTTGCTTCCGGATCCTTTTTAGCACCAACAATAGTTCCGTTATCACGGATACCTCTTATATATCTGTCATCATCCCAGCATTTATCAAGTGCATCACTAAGATTTTTCATGATATTATCAAGGTAGCTTATATACTCATTGTCATTTCGTTTTGCTGCATATTTTCTCAGTGCATTTATTGCATAGTACAGCTGGAATGCAACAAATGTACTTTCACCCTGTGCTCCGAGTCTCAAGCAGTCATTCCAGTCAGCATGGAGTCCGGCAGGCATATTATGTGAACCAAGGTGATCCATTGAAAATTTAATAGCTCGTTTAAGATGATCATATACAGTGTCTTCTCCACCATTTGCATAAACGATGACTTCATCAAGAAATTCGATGTTTCCGGTTTCACCTATATATTTGTCAATAGTCGGGAACAGCCACAGTGCATCATCTGCTCTGTATGAAGGATGTCCGGTAGCTCTTACATATGAATCCTGGTCAGGAGTATCTTCATGACCGGCATTATGATCAAACTTGACAAGCGGAAGTCCTCCGCCGTTATCTACCTGTGCTGAAATCATAAAACGTATCTTTTCAGCTGCAAGCTCCGGATCAAGATGAATAATACCCTGAATATCCTGAACTGTATCTCTGTATCCGTATCCGTTTCTGAGTCCGCAGTAAATAAAGGAAGCAGCTCTTGACCATATAAATGTTATAAAGCACTGATATGAATTCCATACATTTATCATGTTGTTGAATTCATCGCTTGGTGTTGTAACCTGGAAGTTATTAAGCTTTGTATGCCAGTATTTTTTAAGCTCTGCAATTTCCTTGTCAACAAGTGAAGCGTCCTTGTATCTGTTAATAATTTCATCAGCCTGTACATTGTTTTTCTGTCCGAGAATATATATAAGATTAATTGTCTGACCTGGTGCGAGTGTAATATCTGACTGAAGAGCACCGCATGAATTTGAATTATAGTTCAGAGTATTGTCACATTTACCGTTTTCAACTGCAACAGGGTTTGAATATGTTCTGTAAGGACCGATAAAGCTATCAAGATTTCCGTTATATGCAGAAATATCTGCACCAACCATACCGAAAAAGCGTTCTTTATTGTTTGAACCGGTTTTATCCTTTTTCTCATTTTCATTTATATGCTGGAGAATTTTATTTCCTTCAAAGCTTGTACGGGAAATAAACAGAGTATACTGAAGGTTTACCTGATCCTGTTCATAATTGTCTTCATTTGTGAATTCAATAAAGCCGAAAACTGAAAGATTTCTTGGATTTGAATCAGTATTTGTTATTTTTGTACTCCATACCTCATATGTCTGGTTGAGAGGCACATAATAAGTTGTTTCTGAATTTATCTTTTCATATTCTGATTTTATAATAGTATATGCTGTACCATGAGAGCATGTTGATTTGTATTTATCAAGCGGTTTTCCTACAGGCTGCCATGATGCAGACCAGTAATCATTTAAGTCATTGTCTCTTATATAGATGTATCTTCCAGGAAGAGCCATGCTGGAGTTGAATCTGTATCTTGTAATTCGTCCGTTTGCACCTGACTTGACAAAGCTGTATCCTGCAGCATTATTTGATATAATAGCACCGTATTCAGGTGAACCAAGATAGTTTGCCCATGGTGCCGGCGTAGCAGGATTTGTAATTATATATTCTTTATTTTCTAAATCAAAATGTCCGTATTTCATTTTTTAACTCTCCTTTTTTAATAAAAATCAAGTGGTTTGTCTATGCAATATAAAGCTTTTTATATGCAGCCACCACCAAATAAATCCTCGGCAATACATTAATTGTCGATACTGTTAGGCATAATGAAGATCAGTATATTTTATAATAACATTTTAAACATGTATTTGCAATAGGTTTTGCGAAAATCAAAATAAATGAAAATAATGTGAAAAGGTGTAAATCCAATATGTGCAAGAAGATTTTTGCGGTTGAATCGTTGGACTGCATGCGTATATAGCTATTATGTATATTATAATAGTAACCTATGAATTTGAAGGCGTTTTGAATTTTTAAAAATCTATTGATTTATTGATATTTATGTGGTATAATATCTATAGTATGATAAGTTAGAAAGGTCGGATTAATTCCGACCTTTCATTTATGTATGGAGGGTTTTAATGAAAATTAAGAAAAACGGCAGTACAGAGCTAAAGGTGTATCAGATAGCGAAGCCTATAGCTGACGAGCTCGGATTTGATATCTGGGGCATTGTTTACGTCAAGGAAGGTGCTGAGTGGTATCTTCGTGTTTTTATTGACAAGGAGGACGGTATTGGAATTGATGACTGTGAAGCAATGACAAGACCGCTGAGCGATAAGCTTGATGAGCTTGATCCTATACCTGAAAGCTATTTTCTTGAAGTTGGTTCTGCCGGACTTGAAAGAGAACTGATCAGAGAATCACATTTTGAGTCATGTATCGGAAAAGATGTAAGAGTACATCTTATTATAGCTTCAGATGGTGTAAAGGATTATATCGGGAAACTTAAGGAATTCGATAAGAATTCTATAAAACTTTTGATTGAAAATGAAGAAAAAGAAGTATTATTATCAGATGCGGCATATATTAAATTATATGAAGATTTTGATTTTGAATAATAAGTAAATTTGGAGGGTGTTTGCAAAAATGAACAAGGGTTTTTTCGATGCATTGAAATTATTAGGCGATGAAAACAGTGTGTCAGTTGATACATTAGTTGAAAAAATAAAATCTGCACTTATGAAGGCTGTTAAAAAGTCTTATCCTGACTGTGAGAATATAAATATCAATATTGATCCTGAATCGGATATATTTGAGATAAGCATTATTAAGGAAGTCGTTGATGACGAACCTCTGGATGATAATGAAATCAATATAGCTACAGCGAGAACAATAGACCCTAATGCCTATTTAGGCGGAATGGTAGCTGTAAAAATTGATACTGCACAGTTCGGAAGAGCAGCTGCACAGTCTGCAAAACAGTCAATAAAGACAGATCTCAGAGAAATTAACAGAGAGAACCTTCTCAATCAATTTCAGAATAAAGAAAACGAGTGTATCAGTGCAAGAATAAATCAGATTGAACCAAGCAGAGGAACAGCAACTCTGATATATGATAAAACAGAACTGTACTTATTTAAAAATGATCAGATTCCGGGAGAAGTCCTTAAAGAAGGACAGATAGTGAAGGTTTATATAAATGGAATAGTCAGCAAAGAAAAGAAGCCTATAATAAAAATTTCAAGAACACATAAGGATCTGGTAAAGAGATTATTTGAGCTTGAAGTTCCTGAAATTTATGACGGAACCGTTGAAATAAAATCAATTTCACGTGAAGCAGGTTCAAGAACAAAGATTGCCGTTTATTCAAAAAATCCTGATGTTGATGCAATAGGTGCATGTATTGGACCAAAACGCTCAAGAATAACAAATATTGTAAATGAACTTAACGGCGAAAAAATTGATATTGTTGTTTACAGTGAAAATCCTGAAGAATTTATAGCAAAATCCCTTGCACCATCGGAGGTTGTAAAGGTATTACTTAACGAAGATATGAAATCGTGTACAGTAATAGTTCCTGACTCTCAGCTGTCACTTGCTATAGGAAACAGAGGGCAGAATGCAAAGCTTGCAGCAAAGCTTACAGGATATAAAATAGATATAAAACCTGTTTCAGAAGCAGTATCAGCGGCACAGGAAGCATCTGATGAGAAACTTGATATTGCAGAAAATGTAACAGATGATAATATTGATCTCGATAGTGCGGATAAGCCGGAGGCAGATTAAACAAAGTAAAGAAGTGGTGTGCATATGATTACAAAGAAAATTCCGATGAGAATGTGCTGCGGATGCAGTCAAATGAAACCAAAAAAAGAGCTTATCAGGGTTGTCAAGACAGCTGGAGGTGAGATAAAGCTTGATTTTACAGGAAGAATGAATGGCAGAGGAGCATATATATGTCGAAATAAAGAATGTCTTGCAAAGGCCAGAAAAGCAAGGCGCTTTGAAAAATCATTTGCATGTGCAATAAGTAATGAACTTTATGAGGAGTTTGAAAATGAATTATCAGATAAAGTTCTTTAATCTTTTAACGATCTGCGAAAAATCAGGGAAACTTACTAAGGGATTTGATGTTTCGAGTGAGGCAGTTAAACAGCAGAAAGCAGTATGTATAATGATAACTGAGGATATTTCACCTAAAACATTAAAAGAAATTAATTTCATTTGTCTTAATAAACCGTGGGTCAATATATTAAACCTTCCGTTCAAGATGGATGATATTAAACAGAGTATAGGTAAGAAAGTAGGGGTGATGGCTGTTTGTGACAAGGGTTTTGCAAAAAAGTTTAATGAATATGCAACAGCTATAAAACTTGTGACAAAACCAGAGTAATTATTATAAATTAAAAATCGGGAGGTATCGTAAATATGATAAAAAAGGTTAAGATCAATGATTTAGCTAAGGATATTAATGTTTCCGGCAATGATATATCGGAACTGTTGGAGAGCGTTTGCGGAGTAAAGAAAAAACCAACTTCTACAGTTACTGAAGAAGAAATAAATATCGTTCTTGAACATTATACACAGCAAAATCAGGTGATCGGGTTTGATGCCTACTTTGATCAAAGGAAGAACAAAGCCGCCAGTAATGTGCAGAAACCTGAAGAAATACAGATCAAACCAGAAAAACAGGAACATAGTAAAAAAAAGCAAGAGACAAATCAGAAAAAGCAGATAAGCCCGGAAGAAAATATAATTGATAAGCCAGATGGTAAGAGGGAAATGTTGAAAAATATGAATCAAACAAACAATAATTCACAACAAAGCAATGCTAAAGACAAGGAAATCAAAAATGAAGAAAAGGTAAAAAGCGACAAGCCAAATTCAGTTCAGCCTAAGAAACCTTCAAGAGATTTTACAAGGCCTCAGACTCAGAGCAAGCCAAAGCCTGTTCAGAAAACTTCAGTTGACAGAAATACACAGAGAGGTGAAAAAACAAACCTCAATGCCAATATAGCTTCAGCTGCTACGGAAAGAGCAGTACGTACTGTTGATACAAGAGGCAGCTATGTTGAAATTGATAAATATAATGAAAGATATGAGCAGATAGCTCCTAAAAATCATGCAAAGGACAACTATACAAAAAAGCAGAAAATAAATCAGAAATCAGCTCAGAGAAACAAACACCTTTCATCAAAGAAAGAAACTGAGACTGAAAAGCTTCGCCGTCTTGAGCTTGAAAGAGCAAGAAAGCAGCAGCTTAAGGTAATGATACCTGACAATATAATTGTAAGTGAACTTGCCACAAGACTTAAGGTAACTGTTTCAGAGGTTATCAAGAAGCTTATAGGTGTAGGAATCATGGCATCTATAAATCAGGAGATAGACTTTGATACAGCATCAATTATAGCTGAAGAGCTGGGTGCAAAGGTTGAGAAAGAAGTTATTGTAACAATAGAAGAAAGACTTATTGACGATAATGATGATGAAAAAGATATGATAGAAAGAAGTCCTGTCGTAGTTGTTATGGGACACGTTGACCATGGTAAGACATCACTTCTTGATAATATCAGAAAAGCTAACGTAACAGCATCTGAAGCAGGTGGAATTACACAGCACATCGGCGCATACAAAGTAAGAGTAAAGGATAAGTATATCACATTCCTTGATACACCGGGACATGAAGCATTTACTTCAATGAGAGCAAGAGGGGCATCAATAACTGATATAGCAGTTCTTGTTGTTGCAGCAGATGATGGAATAATGCCACAGACAGTTGAAGCAATAAATCATGCAAAGGCAGCTGGGGTTTCAATTATAGTTGCTATAAACAAGATGGACAAAGAGGGGGCTAATCCTGAAAGAGTAAAGCAGGAACTTACAGAACACGGCCTTGTTATTGAAGAATGGGGCGGAGATATTATATGTGTTCCGGTATCTGCCAAGACAGGTGAAGGAATAAACGGACTTCTTGAAAATATTATTCTCGTGGCAGAGTTCCGTGAACTCAAAGCAAATCCTAATCGTCTTGCAAAGGGAACAGTAATCGAAGCAAGACTTGATAAGGGAAGAGGTACGATTGCAACACTTCTTGTACAGAATGGTACACTCAACCAGGGCGATATTATTATTGCAGGTACATCTGTCGGCAGAGTACGTGTTATGACAAATGATAAGGGAAAGGAAGTAAAGAGTGCAGGTCCGTCTGTTCCTGTAGAGATTACAGGTCTTGCAGAAGTGCCTAGTGCAGGTGATATTTTCAATGCTGTTGAAGATGAAAGGCTTGCAAGGGAACTTGTAGACCAGAGAAAGCATGAAGCAAAGGAAGAACAGTTCAAGGCTTACCAGAAGGTAACACTTGATAACCTCTTCAGCCAGATAGCAGAGGGTGATATAAAAGAATTACCTATCATAATAAAAGCTGATGTACAGGGTTCCGTTGAGGCAGTAAAGCAGTCCCTTGAAAAGCTTTCAAATGAAGAAGTCAGAGTAAAAGTAATTCATGGCGGTGTAGGAACTGTATCGGAAAGCGATGTAATGCTTGCTAATGCTTCTAATGCTATTATTGTAGGATTTAATGTAAGACCAGATCCGATTGTATCAGAAAGTGCCAATAGAGACGGTGTTGATATACGCCTTTACAGAATTATATATGATGCAATAGAAGAAATACAGACAGCCATGAAGGGCATGCTTGCACCTAAGTTCAGGGAAGTAGTACTTGGAAGGATTGAAGTAAGACAGGTATATAAAATTTCAAATGTCGGTGCTATTGCAGGATCATATATTCTTGACGGAAAGGTTACAAGAGCATGTGATATAAGAGTAGTAAGAGACGGAATAGTTATAGCTGAGGACAAAATTGACAGCTTGAAACGTTTCAAGGATGATGCTAAGGAAGTAACTGCAGGTTACGAGTGCGGTATAGGTCTTGAAAAGTTTAATGACATCAAGGAAGGCGATATTCTCGAAGCCTTTATAATGGAAGAATATCACGAAGCATAAAAAATACAAGCTGGAATAATTAAAGGGGGCATTTTTATGGCAAGCTTTAAAGTTGGCAGACTCGGAGAAGATATAAAAAGAGAACTTACAGCAATATTAAGAGAACTTAAGGATCCAAGAATAGCAGAGTTTCTGACAATAGTCAGAGTGGATCTTTCAAATGATTTATCACACTGTAAGATTTATGTTTCAAGCTTTGAAGGAATAGAAACGGCACAGCAGTCAGTAAAAGGACTCACAAGTGCGTCCGGATATATTAAAAGAGAGCTTTTCAGTCGTTTAAAAATGAGAAAATGTCCTGATTTAAAGTTTATAGCGGATAATTCAATAGAACGCAGTACAGAGATAAACAAGATTATTGATAAATTTGATTGATTGCGTATAGTTCACCCATATACCGAAAGGAATGACTTTATATATGCAGATAAGTTACAAAGACGCCGCAGACATAATAAAATCCTGCAACAATGTCCATATTCTTACACATCAGAGCCCGGACGGAGATACACTTGGAGCAGGTTTGGCGTTACATTTCGCATTAAAGGCGATGAATAAAAAATCAGAAGTTATATGCCCTGATGGAATGCCTGACAGATATGCATTTATTTGTGATAAATACCAGACGGATAACAGCATATCTGAGCCTGAATATGTAATTGCAGTTGATATAGCAGATGCGGGACTTATGGGTGATGTGAGAAAAATATATGAAAACAGAGTTGATCTATGTATAGATCATCATATTTCTAATACTATGTATGCTTCAAAAATTCTTCTGAATTCTGAAGCGTCAGCAACATGTGAAGTTATGTATAATTTATTCTGCGAGATTGGTATACAGATAGATGATGATATCGCAAGATGCCTGTATACAGGCATTGCAACAGATACTGGATGCTTCAAATACGCAAATACCACAGCTGCTGCACATAAAATATCAGGTGAGCTTATAGGATATAATATAAATTTTGCTAAGATCAATCGTGAGATGTTTGATATAAAGAGCAAAGAAAGATTATATCTTGAACAGCATATATTTGATTATATGGAAACGTATTTTGACGACAGATGTGCTATCCTGTGTATAACAGAGGAAATCTGTGAAAAATTCGGAATAAACGTAGAAGATCTTGATGGAGTTGCCGGTCTTCCTCTGCAGATAGAGGGTATGGAGGTAGCGGTGACAATAAAGGAAAAAAAGAGCGGAGTATATAAAATCTCAATGCGCTCCGCAGATAGAGTGAACGTATCAAGCATATGTCAGAAGCTTGACGGAGGCGGACATGTAAATGCGGCCGGATGTATGGTAACAGGAACTCTTGAGCAGGCAAAGGAGAAACTGCTTGAAGCAGTAAAATCTGCGTTGGAGGAATAATATTTGAATGGCATAATATGCATAAATAAACCGCAGGGTTTTACATCATTTGATGTGATTGCAAAGCTCAGGGGAATTCTGAAAATCAAGAGAATAGGACACGCAGGAACACTTGATCCTATGGCAACAGGTGTTCTCCCCGTTTTTGTGGGTCGTGCCACAAAGGCATGTGATATAATGCCTGATAATCATAAAGCATATACGGCTTCATTCAGACTAGGAACAGAGACTGATACACAGGATTCATCAGGTACAGTTTTAAAAACATTCAAAGCAGATGTGAGCCTAGAAGATATTAATAATAAGCTTAAAGAGTTTTCAGGCAATATAGCACAGATACCACCTATGTATTCTGCGGTTTCTGTAAATGGAAAAAGATTGTATGAGCTTGCAAGAGCCGGAATAGAAATAGAGCGTAAGCCAAGAAATATTTTTGTAAAAAGTTTATTGCTTGAAGAATATAATCAGCTAACATGCGAGGGTGTTCTTAAAATAGAATGTTCAAAGGGAACATATGTAAGAACAATAATTTATGATATAGGTCGGAGCCTTGGCTGTGGTGCTGTTATGACTGCTCTTGAAAGAACATCGTCAAACGGTTTTGACATTTCTGAATGTGTAACTCTCGGGCAGGTACAGGAATATGCTGATGAAGGAAATGCCGACAAGCTTATAGTTCCTATAGAGCGTGTATTCATAGATTTTCCTGAAATACATCTTGACCCTAAATCCGCTGCAATGTACAGAAATGGTGTAAAGCTTACACCGGATGAGTACAGTGCAGAGGTTTATAATGAAGGCCAGAAATACAGAATATTTGTGCCAGACAATACATTTGTCGGATTGGCCTATATAGAAGATAATTATCTGAGAGTTTATAAAAATTTTACTTAATAAGTGTATATGATTTTTTATTGGACGGTGTTATCTTTGGAGAATATTACAAAAACAGAAGCGGCTGTAACCGTAAGAACAGCAGTTGCACTTGGTGTGTTTGATGGAATTCATATAGGTCATAGGGCAGTGCTTGGAAGAGCAATAGAATTTGAAAAATCAGGATTAGAGCCATCCGTGTTTACATTTAATACAGAAAGTATTTCTGTAAAGCATAATAAAAAATATAAATATATTGCTTCAAATGAAGAAAAGCTGTATATGATGAGTGATATGGGAATAAAATATGTATGCTGTCCTGAATTTTCAGATATAAGAGAAATCTCAGCTGAGGATTTTGTGCTTAAGATAATAAAAAAAAAGTTTAATGCTGCAGTAGTTGTATGCGGTCAGAGATTCAGATTTGGCAGAGATGCGGGATGTGGAGCTGATCAGCTGATCAGCTTGGGAAAAAAGTATGGATTTGAAGTAAGTGTAGTTGATCCTGTTATGTATGAAAATGTAATAGTATCATCATCGTCCATAAAGGACATGCTTTATTCCGGAGATATAAAAAAGGCAAACAAACTGCTTGGATATAATTACGGAATAGATCAGAAGGTAGTGCATGGCCGGCAGATAGGCTGCACTATTGATTTTCCTACTATAAATCAATATTTTTTATCAGGGCAGGTAATTCCACGATATGGTGTGTATGCGTCCCAGACACTGATAAACGGAAGACAGTACCTTTCAATAACCAATATAGGTGTAAAGCCTACCGTCACAGATGATATGATACCTCTGGCAGAGACACATATATTAGACTATAATGCAGATTTATATAATAAAACAGTAAAAGTAAGGTTTTCTGATTTTATACGCAGTGAAAAGCGTTTTCAGTCGCTGGATGAGCTGAAAAAAGCAATTGCAGCAGACATAAGTACAGTTAAAGCTTTAGGAGGATATAGAAAAGATGGATAATGAAAAACTTGCAGAGCTTTTGTTTCCCGATATAAAAAACACACCGGATTATTATGAAAATAAATATCCGAAGAGAGACTTGCCGCCAAAAGCAGAAGTAACACGTATAGGGCCAAGTCCTACAGGATTTATACACCTTGGAAATCTGTACAGTGCAATGGCCGGTGAACGTCTTGCTCATAGAAGCAGTGGTGTATTTTATCTTCGTATTGAAGATACGGATAATAAGCGAAAAGTCGATGGTGCTGTAGAATCTGTAATATCTTCACTTGATTATTTCGGAATAAAATTTGATGAAGGTGCAGAGGTTCAGACACAGGCTTCCGATATTTCATATGGTCCGTTTTATCAGAGACAAAGAGCAGAGGTATATCAAACATTTATCAAGGACCTTGTAAAGCAGGGACTTGCTTATCCATGCTTTTGTAGTGAAGAAGAAATAGATGCCATGAGAAAGGTCCAGACTGATCAGAAACTTGATATCGGATATTATGGCGAATGGGCAAAGTGCAGAAACCTTACATTTGAAGAAATAGAGCAAAAAATCAGCAACGGCGAGCCATACAGCATGAGGCTGAGATCTGCAGGGCAACCGGGAAATACTGTAAAATTTAATGACGAAATAATGGGCGAAATCACACTGCCGGAAAATATGCTTGATATAGTTATTTTAAAATCTGACGGAATACCTACTTATCATTTTGCACATGCAGTTGATGATCATCTTATGAGAACTACAACAGTAATCAGAGGATGTGAATGGCTGCCTTCGGTGCCTGTTCATATTGAACTTTTCAATGTTCTTGGTTTCAGAAGACCAAGATATGCACATACAGCACAACTTATGAAGATAGAGGACGGAAAAAAGAGAAAGCTTTCAAAAAGAAAGGATCCTGAGCTTTCACTTGGATATTACCGGCAACTCGGATATCATCCTGAGGCTGTAAGAATATATCTTATGACAATCCTCAATTCAAATTTTGAGGAATGGTATCAGAAAAATCCGACTCTGCCACTTGAAGAATTTAAATTTTCATTGAATAAAATGGGCGTTTCAGGAATATTATTTGACCTTCTCAAGCTTGATGACATAAGCAGCAATATTTTGTCAGGCAAAGAACGTGACGAGGTTTATAAATTTTTCTATGACTGGATGGTTCAGCATAAATCTGAATTTGTTGATATATATTTTGTTGATCATGAAAAGATGAAAAAAATAATGGATCTATGTATGGGAGTAGGTCAGAAGAGAAGACGTAAGGACTTTATTAACTGCATTCAGATGTTTGATTTCCTTGCATATTTCTTTGATGATATTTTTAAACCGCAATATGAATTTGAGAATTATGAAAATATTTCAGATATAATCAGCGAATTCAAGCAGACATATGATTACAATGACGATGCAAATACATGGTTTGGAAAGTTAAAGCTTATTGCTGACAAGTTCGGATATGCTTCGGATATGAAGGCATATAAGCAGGAGCCTGATAAATACAAGGGTAATGTAAGTCATATAGCTGAAATAATCAGGGTTGCTGTTACAGGAAAGAAAAATACACCTGATTTATGGACCATTATGCAGATTCTAGGCACACAGAGCTGTATGAATCGTCTTGATAAAGCAGCAGAATATTTAAACAAATAATCTTATCATATATCAGCGGAGGGTTTATGGAAAACGAATATAAAAACAAAAAATATCAGGAAAGACCTGTATTCCCCAAAAGAGCTGTTATCACAGGCGGTATGCCTTACGGGAATAAATCACTGCATTTCGGACATATAGGCGGTGTATTTGTATTTGCAGATGTATATGCAAGATTTTTAAGAGACAGAATAGGCAAAGAAAATGTTATTTTCGTTTCGGGAACTGATTGCTATGGTTCTCCTATAGCAGAAAGTTACAGAAAACTCTGTGAAAATGAAGGCTTTAAAGGTACAATAAAGGATTTTGTAGAGAGAAATCATCTTAATCAGAAGAAAACCCTTGAAGCTTACGATATAAGCACGGATTTGTTCGGTGCGTCAGGCCTGGGACATACAGCTGAAATTCATAATGAGGTATCAGCCGCAGTTATAAAAAAGCTTTATGAGGATGGCCATCTTTCAAAGATTACAACATCACAGTTTTTTGATGAAAAGGCAGGCGTATTTTTAAACGGCCGTCAGGTAATTGGAAAATGTCCTGTTCAGGGATGCTGTTCAGAAAAGGGATATGCAGATGAATGTGATTTAGGACATCAGTATATGCCTGAAAATCTTATTGATCCTAAGAGTACCCTTACTGGTGAAAAACCGATAATGAAGGATGTTGTTAACTGGTATTTCAATCTTACCGAATACACTGAGCTTCTTAAGGAATATACTGAAAAAATTGAAAAACAGAAAAATGTCAGACCTCTTGTTGTAAAGACAATTGATGAGTTTTTGAAGCAACCGGAAATTTATATTAAAAATGAATTTTTAGAGCAGTATGAAGGACTTAAGGCATTGATGCCGGAACATGATATCCAAATTGAATCAAAAAAGACTTCGTTTACGATAATATTCAAAAAGTTGCATGACTGTGATGAGGCGTGCAAAATACTTTCTGAAAACGGAATAAGATTCAGAACCGGAAAAACACTTGTGCCTTTCAGACTCACCGGAAATATTGAGTGGGGAGTTCATGCACCGGTGCTCGAGGGTGAAAAAGATCTGACAGTATGGGTATGGCCTGAATCGCTATGGGCTCCTGTTTCATTTACACAGGCATGTCTTGAGAAATCAGGAAAAGACAGAAGTGACTGGCGCAAATTCTGGTGTTCAAAGGATTCACAGGTATATCAGTTTATAGGTCAGGATAATATATATTTCTACGGTGTCGCAGAAATGGCAATGATAATGGCATCACAGGGTAAAGATAATCTGAAATCTGACCCTGATGACGGTGATATTCAATTGCCGATATTAATGGCAAATAATCATATCCTGTTCCTTGATAAAAAAGCAAGCAGCAGCGGTGATGTAAAGCCTCCGATGGCAGACGATCTTCTTAATTATTATACAGCTGAGCAGCTCAGAATGCATTATCTCGGACTGGGACTGGGACAAAGGAGTGTAAGCTTTCAGCCGAAGCCTCTCAATCCTGCAGCATCAGAAGATGAAGCTGATCCTGTACTTAAGGATGGTTTTTTACTTTCAAATGTATTTAACAGAATTATACGTACATGCTTTTATTCAGTTCAGAAGTATTATGATGGCATGATGCCGGTAGGAGATGTTGATGCCGATATACTTGAAGCAGCTAAAAAAGCAGTATTTGACTATGAGCGTTTTATGTACAAATTTGAGTTTCATCAGGCAACGTATGTGCTTGATACGTATATAAGAAAAGCAAGTAAGTACATGGTAAAAAATCTTGGAGATGCAGATAAAAACGGCGATGATGAGCTGAGAAGAAAAACTCTTATAAACGTATTCCATATTATAAGAACTGCTGCAGTTCTTCTTCATCCTATGGCACCAATAGGTTCAGAAATGATTCTTGAATATTTGCAGCTGGATGAAAGCTTCTGGAATTGGGACAGAATATTTGATACAATGAAAGAATTTGCTAATGGCAAGGATCATAAACTCAAATTTCTTGAACCAAGAGTAGATTTCTTCAAACGTCATCCGAGTCAATTTAATCAGTCAGAGGAATAGTAACTTTAGATTCTCTTGAAATTATCATTTTGCTATCACATATGGCTGATAAAATTCAAATCATAAATAGCCTTTTTGATTGCTCCATGAAGAATTCTGCAATAGTTTTCAAATGGAGCAATAAACATGAAAAGTTGTTTAGATAAAAATGTCAAAAAAACAGGGAGGAATAGTTGGTGATCCAGGTTAAAAACCTTTCCAAGCACTATGGCGAAAAGAAAGCTGTTGATGATATTACGTTCGAAGTAAAGGACGGAGAAATATTAGGCTTTCTGGGACCTAACGGTGCAGGAAAATCTACTACAATGAATATGCTTACAGGCTATATTTCATCTACATCCGGTCAGGCACTTATTAATGGTATTGATATTATGGAAAACCCTAAGAAAGCAAAGTCATATATAGGATATCTTCCGGAAATACCACCATTATATGTTGATATGACCGTAAAAGCATATCTTGATTTTGTATATGATCTGAAAAAATGCAGGCTTTCAAGAACCAAGCATCTTCAGGAGATATATGATCTTGTAAAAATTACAGATGTCAAGGACAGAATTATCAAAAATCTTTCAAAGGGATATAAACAGCGTGTGGGACTTGCACAGGCTCTCATAGGAAACCCACCGGTGCTTATACTTGATGAACCTACTGTAGGACTTGACCCGAAACAGATAATAGAAATCAGAGCACTTATCAAAAAACTCGGTAAAAATCATACAGTAATCCTGTCATCACATATTCTGTCAGAAATACAGGCTGTATGTGACAGAATAATAATAATAAATAAAGGAAAAATTTCAGCTAATGATACTACTGAAAATCTTTCTAAAAATATGACAAATGATCATAAGATTATTGCACAGATAGAAGGACCTAGAGAAGAAGTTTACAAGGCAGTAAGGGCAATAAAGGATGTTATCTCTGTAAGAGCTGATATGAATCGGGGAGATAATATTTATGATTATGAAATTGAAGCAAAACCGGGAGTAGACATAAGAAAGCCGCTTAACAAGCTTGTAATGGAACGGAACTGGTATATTCTGAAGCTTCAGCCAAATGAACTTACACTTGAAGATGTATTCCTCAAGATAGTTATGGGTGATTCTCCTAAGATAGAGCAGGAACTTACAGATGAGAAAAAGGCAAAAATTCTGGATGAAGTTTTAGGTAAAAAGCCGGAGGATAAGAAAGCTGAGGCAGATAAGGCAATCGATGAGGCACAGGAAAAGCTCAAAGAGGTTCTGAACGGAATAACACAAAAAAAACCGTCTGAAAAGACTCAGAAGTTAAACACATCCTTAAATAAAAAAAAGACAGATAAAAAAGGAGATGAAAAATAATGGGAGCAATATTCAGACGTGAATTGAATGCATTTTTTACTTCTGCAGTAGCGTATATCTTCCTTGGAGTTTTCTATCTGCTGTCAGGATTTTTCTTTATTAATTCTTCTATAGCAGGAAAAACAGCTGATATGTCAGGTGCTTTTGCTTCTGCATTTCTGGTACTCATATTTTTAATACCTCTTATGACAATGAAGCTTTTTTCAGAAGAAAAGAAGCAGAGAACAGAGCAGGGTCTACTTACAGCACCTATTGGTATTTCATCAATAGTGCTTGGAAAATATTTTGCAACTCTTGTGCTTTATACAATTGGCATCAGTATTTTTCTTGTATATGCTCTGATACTTGAATTCTTTGGATCAGTAGAGTGGACGATGGTGCTTGCAAACTTTGTTGCGCTATGGTTCCTTGGAGCAGCATTCATAGCAGTTACCTTATTTATATCTTCACTTACTGAAAATCAGATAATAGCAGCAATTGTAGGATTTATTTCACTTATGGTACTGTATCTTATTGATTCAATTGCTACCATGATACCTGTTGAATTTATATCAAAGATTTTGACTGACCTTTCATTCTATTCAAAATACAATGAGTTTGTAAGCGGATTATTTAATTTATCCAGTGTGCTTTTCTTTTTAAGTACAGCAGTGCTTTTTAATTTCTTAACAGCACGTGTATTTGAAAAACGTCGCTGGAGTTAGGAGGACTGGATAATGAGTAAAACTAAAACAGAAGATTCTCAGGTAAATGCTGAAACTAAAAAGCTTAATACCAGAAAGCTCAAATACGGCTCTCTTGCAACAGCAATTACTGTAATATTTATAGTAGCTGTGGTGCTTGTAAATATACTTGCAACACAGGTTACAAAAAGATTCGGAATGAAGATTGATGTAACAAAAGAACAGCTTTTTGAAGTTTCACAGCAAACACGTGATTATCTTGATACTATTGAAGACAACATTGACATTTCTGTAATGGTAGATGAGAACGCCATGGAAAATGGTGGCATATACTATAAACTGGTAAAAGAAGTTACAGAAAAATATGCATCATGCAGTGATAAGATAAACCTTAATTATTATGATCCTGAAAAACATCCTGAGGTTGTTGCAAAATACAAACAGTTTTATACAGATTCAATAAACTCAGGTGATATAGTTATTAACTGCGGAGAAAGAATACGGGTTCTTACAATGGGAGATCTGTATGAAACTCAGATGGATGAGACCACATATCAGCAGAAAATAACAGCAATAAATGCAGATCAGGAACTGACATCAGCAGTTATGTATGTTGCAAATCCTAATCCTCCTGTTATAGGCATAGTAAGCTGTAAATCTTCTGACAGTGTTATGGTATCATTGTCTCAGCTCCAGTCTATAATTGAGAAAAACGGATATAAGGTAGAGACTGTAGATTTGCTGACTCAGGATGCAGATCCTAAATATTCAATGCTTATTTTGCCTGCACCTTACAATGATCTTACTCAGGATGTTATTGATAAGCTTGATAAATATCTTTATAACGACGGAAATCTTGGAACAAACCTGTTCTATATTGCAAACTGTGATCAGAGAGAAACTCCGAACATTGATGTATTCCTTGAAGAATGGGGAATAAAAGCTGAAACAGGATATGTAATTAACGTAGATCCTAAATCAAGTATGACACCTGCGATTGCAGGCCTTCAGAATCATTATTCTGCAGGTAAGCTTAATATAGCAGATGACGAATATAAAAGTCTCGTAAACAATGATACTTTACCAATCGTATCACCTTTTGCAAGACCTTTGACACTTCTTTTTGATAAAAAGGATGACAGAGAAACCAAAGCAATACTTCAGACAGTTGAAACAACAATTATAAATGACGGAACAATGACTGATAAGAATAAGGGAGATATGCCTCAGTCTGTTCAGAACGTACTTGTTCTTGGCAGCAAGCATATTTATAAGGACAGCAATCAGCTTTCAAGTAATGTAATAGTATCGGGTTCTGCATATATGCTTGACTATGCACTTACAAGTGATTCATCATATAATAACCAGGAATTTACAATAAATCTTTTGAATAAATTTACTAGCAAGGAAGGTATAACAATACTTTCAAAGAGCCTCGACATTGCATCAATTTCTATTAATGAGGCTCAGGCTAACAGATTAACATGGGTAGTAGCAATAATACTTCCTCTGTTGATTATTATTACAGGACTTATTGTATTTATAAGGAGAAGAAACCGATGAGCAGAACAGTAAAGGGTATAATAGCAGGAGTTGCTGTTCTTGTACTTCTCGGAGGATCTTTGCTGGCACTGAAACTGACAGAACCAAAACCTGACACATCTTCGTCAGTTTCAGATGAAGATACAGGGATAACATTATACACAGAGGATTATAATAATATTTCATCAATAGCAGTTACAAATGAAAATGGCGGATATACAATAGTAAGGACCAAAAAGGCAGAACCAAAATCAGAAGCAGAGACAACAGCAGCAGCTGAGAGTACAGAGACTGACGGTTCAGCAGCTGCTTCTGAAAATTCAAGCACATTTACAGTATCTGAGCTTGGAAATGTAAAGCTGGATGATTCTTTGATAGGAACACTTCCGACAAATGCAGCATCGTTACAGGCAACAAAGCTTATAGAAGAAAATGTATCTGATTTAAGTAAATATGGCCTTGAAAAACCAAAGGCAGAGGTAAAGATAACATTTGACGGTGACAATGCCAGAGAGTTGACACTTCTTGTAGGTGATGATACACCTGCAGGTGATGTGTATGTATGCATTAAGGGTGAAAATATTGTTTATTCTGTTTCAAGTTCAATTGTAAAAGTGTACACATATGAGAAGGAATACTTTGTTTCACTTGTATGTATTGACAAACCGGAAGATAAGGATTTTCCGATAATTGATTCAGTAGTAATAGACAGACCTGATCTTGAATATGATATTATAATGAAGTATAACCCGCTTTCAGGCGGTGATAATGAATCCGGCGGAACATCTGCTTCGCATATCATGACTTCACCGGTAAATGCATATCTTAACGTTTCTGATTCTGTAAAATATACACATGGAATGTTCGGACTCAAGGCTTCAAGTGTTCTGAGCCTTTCTCCTAGCGATGAGGAGTTGGAGTTTGCGGGAATAAATAAACCGTTATGCACAGTAACAACTACTCTTGAGAACGGAAAAGTATACAATCTGAAAATAGGAATAAAGTATGGGGCTGATGATGGTTCACAGACCGGATATACAGGATATATTGAAGGCATTGATGCATTATGGCTTTTTAATGCTGAAAGTATTCCATGGGTTTCAATGAAACCTGAAGATGTGATGTCATCAATGGTATTCGGCCAATATATCTATGACGTATCATCTATGACTGTAGTAACTGACAATGAAACACTGGCATTTGTAAACAGTGGTGATTCGGAAGAGAACTATTCTGTTACCCTTAACGGTGAACAATTTGATACTGAAAGATATAAAAAGTTTTTCCAGGCACTGATAAAAGCACCTGCCGAAGAAGTATGTATTTCAGATGAAGGTATAGGAAAGAGATTAGCTGCATTTATCATTACTAAAAATAACGGAACGCCAGATGAGACAATTGAATTTTACGAAGCTACTGACAGAAAGGTAATAATTAAAAAAGACAGCATAGTATCATTTAAGTGCCGTTCATCATTTCTAACAAAGGCATTGCTGCCAAATATAGCAAACATTAAAGGAACAGGGGATTTTATTACTAACTGGTAATATAAAAAGATATAATCAACGATTTTAAAGAATCGATTGAACAAATGTCGAAAAAATCCCGAATATCGGATGTTTTTAAAAAAATATTTGTGCGACTTGCCAAATAAATAAATATATGATATAATATAGTGTGAACGGCATGAAGAGACCGAAAGGAGAAATAATTTATGAATGAAACAAAACAGGAAAAAATAAGATTTTTTACTTACAAAGGATTACAGTTAGTCAGGTGTGGAAATGTTCTGTACTACGGAAATATGACTGATGAGTATGTTACGATGATACAGATAGTATCTACTCAGAAGGTCGGAAATCTTGATGTTGCAGATAAGGTAAAAGTATATCTTATGTCAACGGATGAAACGTTGAATCCTACGGATGCAATAAAGAAAACAAGTGAACGTAACGGATTATACGAGGCACTCGATTTAGCAAGCGCATGGCTTGAAAGAGCAGAACGTGACGAAATATAATTGTTGTATATGATTTACTAAAACAAAATCAAGCTATACAGAACGAGTTGAGGTTCTGTATAGCTTGATTCTTTATTTAAATTCATAAATGATATGTTTAATCTGATGCATTCAGTATGTATTTTTTTAAAGTCAAAATATCCATTATGTTGATTTTACCATCACCATTTACATCATAATGCATTTCAGGTTTATCTGTCGAAGTGGCAGTAGATGAAGGAATATCTTTTTTGTCTGTTGAAGCAACAGTAGATGAAGGAGTATCTTTTTCGTCTGTTGAAGCAATAGTAGATGAAGGAGTATCTTTTTTATTTGTTGAAACAGTAGTAGTTATAGTGGCTGTTGTTGTCACCGGATCAACAGGAGTGAAAGTGTATTTATTATTAATTGCATACGTATGGGCATATGAACCCGATATACCCTTAATTGTTTTAAGAGAACTTTCTTTAAAAGCGTTAGCACCTATTGTTTTAACACAATCAGGAATAAATATGCTCTGCATTTTAGTATTTGAGAATGCTGATGTTTCTATTGAGCTTGTATTATCTGAAACGCTGTATGTAAGTAACAATGACATTATATACTAATCTATGATATAAATAAAAACTTACTAATTTGATATCTAAAAATTTAAAAATTTAGTTATTTTATGATATAATAAAATACATGCAAAGTATATAATGGCCTTTATTTATATACGATGCACACAAATATGACACGCAGGCAATTGGTAAATATATGCTTAAGACGTTGGTCAGAATAGCAAGAAAGGAATAAATAGTATGGATTACGAATTACTAAGAAAAGATACGGCATTTCAAGATTGGTATAAGTATGCCCCTCTTGATGCACAGTATTTAAGGTATTCAAGTACTCAGCCATCAGTAATAGCAGCAGGACATAAAATAGAAGATGTTTATAATGCGTTTGCTGACGCAACTGCATGGTTTACATTTGCAGATTCAAAAGATTTTGGAGAGATCTCAGCGAAAGATGATTTTAGTATGCTATATACCAAAACACATTTTCTTACATCTGCATTATTGGAGTATGCTATATGTTTGGATATTAGTTGGCAGGTTATCTGGGCATATATTCAGCCCATTTCACTTGAATATTTAATGCATCAACAATACAAAAAAATGGAGAAGGAATGTGATAGGAAAAAAGTATTGAAACAGTTGGATTGCATTATCAGTCAGCATGGACATGGGTTTTCACATGCGCAAAAGTTAAAAGATATTATGGTGGAATTCGATAATGACGAAGATACATTAAAACTTAGAAAAATATATAATGGGATTAAGCACCAAGGCTTGATCCACTTTAATGAATTAGGAGGAAATTTTACACATTTGCGTATTAAAATTAATAATAAGATTCCCCCAATGCTACATAGCGAAAGCTATGATGTTGAGGAAGTAGAAGATTTGTTATTTTCATATCATAAGAAATTTCAGGCATATATGAATAGATTGATATCTGAAATAATACCGGATGGATATTTGGATAATTGTTTGGATTTAAAGGATGTAATAAAAGAAGCAAAAAAAATAAATAATGCTTTGAAATAGAAAAGACTCCTCATCACTGGCAGCAAAACCAGTAGTGAGGAGTTCGTGCGTTTAGCTAAACCTATAGTAACTGTTCAGGACCTCTTAGTATTCTAAGGCATAACTCGTGTTACCTTTGAATGCATTGAGGATAGCCTGAAAAGCATTTTTACCATGTTTCTTAGCAGTTCCGATGTATGACATAACAGCAAGGTACTCCTTTATACCTTCTTCGCTACGGAAACAGCCAGAAACTTTTGTTTTTATCTTTACAATACGAATGTCTCTTTCAGCCTGATTGTTGTCGAAATCCACTTTGAAGTTAGTGAAAAAAAGACATACTGCGGCCTTGTTGACAATTAGCCTGTCAATAAGGGAACGTATCTTTCCTTTATTCTGTCTTCCTCGTTTTCCAGGTGTTTTTTCTGGAACAGGATTCATTTCACACGCTGCGTTTAGAATGTCATCGTACTGATTCAGATACCTTTTATGATAACAGTGGTTTGCAGCATTCTCACCGTTTATCATTGATCCTTCTTTTGTTTTCTTCATGTTCAAAAGAAGCCTTCTGAAAGATGATGCCCATTCCTGATCGGGATGATTTTCAATTATCCCGTTAAGTTCACGCAGTAAATGAGCACAGCATACCGCATGATCCATTTCTGTGAACCTGAAATATGGCTTCCAGCAGTCATGATGAGCTATACCTTTAAAGAAAGGAAGGACACCCATTTCGTCCATAGCCGCTTTACCTCTCTTAGGATGGTAAAAGAGATATGTATATTCTGAAGTAACTGCACAGTGTACCCATCGGGTTTTGCCTTCTACTCGGCTTCCGGTTTCATCAAAATATGCTTCCCAGGCGTTGATTATCCTTTCCTTGATTATGGCAAGGAAATTCTGTACCTTGTTAGCACAGCGTGATACCATTTTGATTATAGTTGCTTTGGAGATAGGCAGACCAAGAATACTTCCGGCAATTTCTTTTACACGGTCTGTGCTTACTGCACCTACTGTATTAAGCGCCACAAGAAGTGCAGCTATGTTCTTTCCGTACTGAATCTCACCTTTTATGTCTTCTGGAAATTCACCTTTTAAGTTTGTGTTATCCATAGGACATGTAAGTTTAAGACTAATGTACTCTGTGACAATCCTCTTGATCTCATAGTCAACCAGATATCTTTTTTCACCTGGGCAAGCCTTACCCTGGCACTTTTCCCAGTTAGGGCATAACTTGCATTTCGATGGAGCAAGAGATCTGCTTTGATCTGGTTTACCTTCAATCTCAAGTCTGTTTCCTTTATGTCCTGGCTGACCGCCTTGCTTTTTACTTGTTTTTTCACGGAGGCTTCTCTTCTTTGAAGTATCCTTTTTTAATCCGTCACTTGAAGGTGGCTTTGAGCTGTTGTTTGAATTCTTGTTATTCTTTTCTGTGAGTTCCGTTATTTGCTTAGTTAGTTCATCTATCTTAGATGTCAGCTCAACAATCTGATTATTTTGCTGGGCAACCTGATCTAACAAATGTTTAACTTGATCCATTAATGACATTACAAACTCTTCTG
>CALMUA010000001.1 GCA_937872775.1 uncultured Ruminococcus sp. | reverse complement strand
TTTCTGGAATAGATGGGACGGGAGGTTCTGCCCTTGCAAAAGCAGCAGCATATTCAACTAAAAACAAAGCTATGCTTGAGGGATTTCTGCTTGATGGAAGACTTGAACTGACCAATAATCGTGCAGAAAGAGCAGTTAAGTTATTTGTTATCGACAGAAAAAAAGAGAGTGTATAATAAAGTGTGTAAGTTAGTTTAAAACCAAACTTACACACTTTACTTGACAAACCCAAAAAACACTTGACAAACCTAAAAAATGCTTTTTTATCTTTCATGCCAAAGGAATTAAACCATCTGAACAACTTTTTTAACCTGATTTTCTTTACATTTCTACTTTTGCTAGGCTTTTTGTATCCATTTAACTTTCCCTATACTCTTTAATTATTTTTTCAAGGATTTCGATATTATTATCTGCATTTCTCTTATGTGTTCTCCATAGATCATTGTCCATACTAACATAAAAATTATTTTCTTGAATTTCTCCACACTCGACAACTTTTTTATAAAAGTTTTCCCGTTGGAATGAATTTTGAATATCAATCTTAAACCAATTATCACCAAAACTGATTATTTTAAAATATTCAGTCAGATCCCAAAGTAAGACAAGCCAATCAGCGGTATTTACAAATACTAATAAACGTATTATACTGAATACAGTGAAATAAAATGCGGAGGTGTAAGATGGATAGAAAGATTACTGTTTCCATAGATCAAGATGTATATGAAAAATTTTGTCTTGCAATGAATCTGACAAAAGATACGGAAAATCATGCAATAGAAACCTGCATGAGATGGTACATTGCTAAGACATTTGAAAAGGTATCCCAGGATTACAATCCAAAGGCTGCAGCCAGGAAAACAGCAGATGAAAGTAACGATTATTATGGAAAGGCTATTCAGCGTATACCTGTCTGGGCATTGAAGTCAGAACAGTATAATCATAAAATCATCAGAGCATATTTTGAGGCGGTTGCTACCACGGGTCATGCTACAATTGATGCAATGGAACATCTTTGCAGTGATAAAAACGTATCTGAATTATATGTACCTACCTTTAAAAATAATTATTCTCAGATGAAACTTGATGGACCTAAAAGCCATGGTAAGGTTTTTGAAGATGATGGAGATACAGTTACCATTTGGAGTGAGGTTGAAGAAACGCTCATGAAATATAAAAATAGCTTTTGCTAAAAAGAGAGGTAATATATGTGTTTTACACTAAATTATGAAAATGTAACAAAGGACATGGACAATGAAAACAAATTGTTTTATGCAATAATCTGTAGGCGTTGGGATATTGTAAGCGAGCAAATTAATGCCGATTGTAATTGGGAAGAAATAAAAAATAGAAAATTTGCTACAACTAATATTACAATAGAAAAATGTTTTTCGATGAATTTGCAATTTCTTAAATCTAACAAAAACAAAGCATATTATCAAAAAATATGTAATAACCTTGGAGAACGTTTTAAAAATTTGATTCAAGAGAAAAAATGCGATTATGATTCAAAAGACTTTTATGAAGGGGAAAGTGTATTTGATGTTTTTTTTGAAGGAAAGCAAGCGGTATTTGATGTAAAAGAATTTGATAAACAAATGATAGCTTCTAAACAACTTATGAAGAATAACGCAACTATGGTACTTGATGAAGTAGGTACTGGAAAAACCGTTGCAGGAATATATGCAATGCAGAAAGTAATTCAATATAGGCTAGATGAAAATGTAAAAAATCTAGTTTTTCCATCAGCAGCAATTCTTATAGTATGTCCATATTCAAAACGTGAAGACTGGAATAGTGATGTAAACAGACAGTTGGGAAGGAGATCCGTTATTATAGAGCAATCTGATAATGGAAAATTAATTAAACAAAAATCTCAAAATCCTAATAAACCACTGATATATATTATGGGGTGCGTTGGAGGAAATTTGGATGATAGTACTTCATCATTAAAAAAATCTTTAAAAACATTTCATCAAAATCGCAATTGGGATTTAGTAATAATTGATGAGTGCCACAATTGTTACAACAATTATTGTGACATTAGGGCAGATAGAGTGATGTTGTTAACTGCAACACCAATAGTGATTAATAGTAAGAATATTAGAACTTTTGACGATTATAAAAACTTAATGAAGTCAATTATAGGAGATAGTTGTTGGAATCCTAAAATACCTGTAGATAAAAAAATCATCCCAATTAGTAAACCTTTGTTTGATGATAATGATATTTTTGTGTGTAATTACAAAGAAGATATTTTTAATGTTAATATTAACCGTAAAATTAAATTTATATTGTGCGAAAGAACAGAAAACAGGAAAAAATGGTTTAATAAGTTAAGATATACGAAGGATTTCTTTTCAGCTATGTATGCGGATCAAGATGATTTTCGTCTTTCAGAAAAAATGAAAGATATCTTTAAAGATGACTTATGTGATTATAATGTAGGAGAAAACAAAAAACTTGAAAAACTAATTGAGATCATTAATGGAGATGGTGATTATAAGGAATATATTACCAAATCTATAATTATCTTTTGCGAGATGCAAGCAACTGTCGATATGATATACAATAAAATGGTTGGCTTGACTGATGAAAAAACTATTATAGGGAAAAAATATGGAGAAGTGGGAGAAATTCAAAATATTACAACTAATCCTAATATTGTACTAGAAAGATTAAAAAATCATATTCGATTAGCTAATGGTAATAGATCTATTCTGATTACTACTGGGAAAAGTGCAGGTACTGGATTAAATCTAGGAGAATTCAATACAGTAATACACTATGAATTGCCTTATACAAGTAATGAATTGGAACAGCGATTTGGTAGAATAGAACGTGCAGATGATTTGATAAGAAATATTTCAAACAATAATGAGCCTGTTTCAATAGAAAATGAAATGATTTTCCTTGTTAACCAAGCTAGTGATGAGGATAGTGATTTTGAAACAAATAGAATGCTTTATTATGCAATTAATAAAATTAATATTGCATGTCAGTATATGCCTATGAGAAATACAGTATTGTTTCATCCAGAGTTTACAAAGAGACTAAAAGGAGATGCAGAGAAATATTTTGTACGTATTCAAGAAATTTGCAACAATAAAAATGACATATATAATTTAGACGAGTATATTAAGTATAAAAAACGTGAGAGAACAATCAGTGAGTGGATTAGAGAATTAAAAAATTTAACCGAATCTGAAAAAAATAAGATAGAATCTGCAAAGGACGTTAAGTCCAAAATCGATGTTATACTTAACGATGTGGATAATAACAATGATATAATTAAGAAGAAAGATGAATTAGATGTTTTCTGTAAAATGGAAAGCCATGACGATGTTGATAAGCTAGTTAATACAACGCTTGAGTTTGTGCTATGGTTAAAAAATGCCTTGAAATTTTATGGAATCGAGTTTAATAGTCCAGATGAGTTTGAAGATTATGAGAAAATAGCAGAAACTATAACGGAAGAAAAAGGTAATGCTGATACCGATAACAAAACTCGAAATGATGCTTATAAGATAAGCATATCGAACATTCAAGACAAAATTATATCAGAAGAGATTTTATTAGATGACATATGTAAAAAAGTCTTGACGGCAATAAAAAGCATAAATGAAGGGCAAAATGCTATGGGTATATTCTATTTTGATGAGGACAAGAAGTTTTGTAATAAATCAGTCAGTGACTTTAGAAGGAATTCTAAGGAGAAAAGCGTATGAACAATAGGAGACAAAACCTTGCAGGAGAAATACAAAACCTTGCAGGAGAAATCAAATCTGCAATAGAAAGAGAAGAGTTAGATGGTGTGACTCAATATATTAAGGATGCAGATGATTTCTTGTTTAACAAAGAAAACAGTGCTAAACCTGATTTTTTGGATGATTTTTTTGTAGTTACTAAAAATATGTTAGTAACTACAGTAAATGGATGTATCAAATCAAGAAATAATCCGAAAAGGAAAGATGATTTGAAGAAATATAAGGAAGGATATTTTAATGAAATTATTCAAAATGCAAATGATGTTGTCCTAAAATCAGAAGTAAAAAAACCAATCGTTGAAATAGTGTGTGAGAAGTTCGAAAAAAATGAGTATAGTATGACTTGTACATATCCTGATAAAGGTTTTTCGTTGACAGATATATATGGTTTTTGCTCGAGAGGAAACTCAAATAAATCTTCGGAATCTGGGCAAGAAGGAATGTACGGTATAGGAATTAAATCATTATTTTGTTTTGTTACATATTTTTGTATTGAAAATAATATCAAAATAGAAGTATCGTCAAATGGAAGTCTTTTGGATACTTGCAAAATTGATTGCTTGGATAGAGCTTTAGGTTATACTAAACTAACACTTAAATTCCAATATGATTGTGAATGTATAGCTAATAATAAACATGCAGGATTTAATATTGAAAAGTTAGCAAGTTTTATGGATACATTTATTGACGGAGATACTTGTAGTGGTGATTACGATAAGTTTTTCTATAGCGAAAAAGAAAATGAGATTATATTTGATCCACGTTCATTAATATTTACTGAATTGAAAAACAACAGAAACGTAGAAAATAGTATAAAAGTAATAAAATTTACTGTCAAAGATAACAATGGAAAAGAGATTTCATTAAGTGTTAATGATACATACTATAAAATCGATTCAAGTATCAAAATTTCGATGGTCAAAGATAATATGAAATATCTGGTGTTTCATTTTGAGGATACAGATAATGATGAAAACAGTCTGTCTCTAGCATATAGAATAAATGAGGATTGGAATAATCTTGGAGACAGAATTTATGCTACATATTTTGTATGTAATTATAGTAACTTGCTGGAACTAAGAACGGGATGCCTAGTAAATACAAAGGCAATTAACTCGTCTCGTTCTGGACTAGAAAGAGAAAATGAGAGTGATCCTGTTATATTGAAGAAAATTAAGGAAAAAGGGAAATTCACAGTAGACAGACTGACTGAAATTCTGAACAGCGATAATGAGTATAAATGGAAAGAAGCTGCAAGTGATATTTTGTGTCATCTTCTTTATTTGTACAAGGATAATCAAATACAAAATGAAGGTGAGATGTGTCCAACTGGAATTTTCAAGGATAAGGCTAATGCACTTTATAAACTATGTTCAAACAACAAGCTTTATCTTACTAATGATAAGCACTATGTATTCAATGCTGAGAAAGATGATAAAATTGATTATAATAATCAGATTATTCAAAAAAACAGACCTGCTAATTCAGATGATGACAATTGCAGAAGTATCTTTTTATTATTTGAATCTGTATTTATTGCCACTGATACTATTTTCTTTGTAAACAATAATTGTTTGAGTTATGGGGTTCAAATATTGGCAGAAACTATTCTGTCAGACTATCAAGGTTGGTTAAACCTGGTTAAACTTCCTTTTTTAAATGGCGCAAAAAAAGTGATAACCGAACGTATCGGAGGTAATGATTTTAAACAGATACTGGGGTTCATTAAAGATAAGAATCATAATGAAAGAATTTTGATTAAGCAGTTAATTGCAAGATATGAAATCAATAGAAGCTTTGACTACATGGGTAATTATTCTCACCGGAATATAAGAAACTGGTTGTTTAATAATTCTGATAATATTAATGATGAAAGCTTTAAGCTCTGTTGTAAAGAATACGAAATGAATTACAAAGATCTAAAAAACTTACTTCAAGGAAAAATTGTGACACTGAAATATTATTATTCATGCAATTGGAATGCAGATAGTGATTATTGGTATAACGGATTTAATATATCAAAATTTTCCGATTTACGTGTAAGTGTAAATCAGATAAGTCAATTTTTAAGTCTGTTGTCAAAGGAAATTATTCACATTGGATATAATCAAGATTCTGCTAGTTTATTTGCGCATAATATGGACAATGAAAATTTAATTCTAAGGAACAGAACAAGGACAACAAATTCCTGGGACGGAGAATTACGATATTTCTCAATTGATTTTCTGAATAGAATTATACCTGATTTTAATTCTTTTAAGATGCTTAGGCAGCTTATTGATGAATGTAACAATAAACTTAATATCGATAGGAAACTTAATTTCCTAACAAAATGTAAAATAGAAAAAGCAGATTTGCCTTTGATAGCAGATATGTTTCGCTGGTTGTCAGAATATGAACAAAAAGTTAATATTAATGTAAAATCGTTAGGTTGTGTTGTAAACTGTAAAAATTCAGATATTATAAATTTTGCAAAATTGTTTATAGGAGATATTTCTGTTAGTCTGAAAAAAATAGACGCAGGAAAAAATGGAGCAAAATTTATAGGATACATAACGAACTTGAATGAAAATTATTATAAGATAAAGTATAGGGGAAAAAAGGCTGATGGTATTTTTAGTGAAATAAGCTTTGATGCCACTGATAGAAATTGTGTCACTGATGAAAAAAAACATCTGATTGTATTTTATAGTAATTCCGATGAACAAACGGCTCTTTCAGATGTGTTATTTGATCTTGGGTATGGAGAAGAAATTTCCGAGTATATTAATAATTTTATTAATATTGATAATGTAAAGCAGCTTTCGTCTTCTGATTATGATAAATATCTTGATCGAGTTGAAAGAACGTATAAATATTCTTTTGAAAACAATGATGTTATTTCGTTTTTAGAGGAGATAAGAAAGTTAACAATGGAAGAGATTTTCACTGTTTTGTCTGGAGAAATGTCATATAATGACCATTGTCCGATTTGTAATGATATACCTACATTAAATGTTAAGGGTTTAGATAAAGTATCAGAAAATAAGAATTGTTTAGTTATTATACTTCCAGCACGATATAATGAAAAAACAATATATATCAAAACTATTTGCTGCAAATCATGCTTTGAGGAATATAAGGTATCATTAACGTGTGCAGAAATAATTGAAGCAAATAAACAGAAAATTTTGCAACTTAAAAATACAATATGTGACCCATGTAGAAGCTTTGATTTGATAAAACCAATAAATCTGTCACCGGATAATTGGGAGATTATACGTGATTTCAATGACTTAGTTGATAAAGTTTAGAAAATGATTATTCAGAGCTGTATGGTTATTTGTGGAAAACAAGTAACATCATACCCATCCCCGCAACCTTTAGGCTGTCAACGATATGTCTTAGTTAGTTAGGCTGTTTCTTGAACAATATGGAAAATATAAGGGCGAAAAGCAATCAAAGTTATTGTAAAATATTACCTAAACTGGTTTGACATCATATAAATCCTCTCGTGCCACGTTGAGACGGTTTGTCTGATGTCTAAGGTCAGGTAATTAAGTGTGAAAAAGGCCTGATTTCAGGTCTTTTTTGCTATCGGGAGTATTGAAACATTCAATTCAAGGTCTAAACATATCGCTTTGTGGAAACAGGGCAACAAGGGCGTAATCGGAAAAGTGTGTATAGTTTAGTTGCCGATTTAGATGTCGGGCATTGAAGCAGTGATTTAGATGTCAGAGGGAGTTTAGGCGTATCCGATAAATAATCCCCCGACTTTTCAAAAGTTCAAGAAATTGATATAATACTCTAAAATGA